>JAMCWB010000010.1 GCA_023475025.1 Gammaproteobacteria bacterium | reverse complement strand
CTTCCTTCAGACCCCACCGTTGGCCAGTGACGCCCTTGCCATTCAGATTGTCTTCCCCTCGGTCGGGGTGACTCCACCTTCTTTCAGGTGGACGGGTTTGCCGGCTTCGCCGGGCAAACAAAAAAGCGCCCCTCGGGGCGCTTGTCTGCATACTGCAATCGAGGCTCAGTAAAGCTCGCGCAGTACAATGGTCTCGTGACGATCCGGGCCGGTCGAAATGATATCGATCGGTGCGCCCACCAGCTCTTCAATACGCGCAATATAGGCACGCGCATTGGCCGGCAGCTCTTCCAGCGTACGTGCACCCAGGGTCGTTTCAGTCCAGCCCGGCATTTCCACATAGACCGGTTCCAGACCAATGTAGCTGTCCGCATCGGTCGGGGCTTCAATCACAGCGCCGTCAGCATTGCGATAGCCGATACAGATACGAATCACGTCCAGACCGTCCAGCACATCCAGCTTGGTCAGGCATAGACCACTGATGCTGTTGATCTCGATGGCCCGACGCAGCATGACGGCATCAAACCAGCCACAGCGACGTGCGCGGCCGGTGGTTGAACCAAACTCGTGTCCGCGCTGCGCCAGACGTGCACCCACATCGTCAAACAGCTCAGTAGGGAAAGGCCCGGAACCCACGCGTGTGGTGTAAGCCTTGGTGATACCCAGCACATAGTCAAGGAACAAGGGACCAAAACCCGAACCGGTTGCCGTACCACCTGCAGTGGTGTTGGAACTGGTCACATAGGGATAGGTACCGTGGTCGATATCCAGCAGCGAACCCTGGGCACCCTCGAACATCAGGTTGGCGCCTTCACGGCGCAGCTCATGCAGGCGTGCGGTCACGTCTGTCATCAAGGGGGCCAGCCAGTCGGCATAACCCAGGGCTTCGTCCAGGGTTTTCTGGAAATCAACCGGCTCAGCCTTGTAATAGTGCTGCAAGGCGAAGTTATGATAATCCAGTACTTCTCCCAGCTTGGCGGCGAAACGCTCACGGTGGAACAAGTCAGCAACCCGCAGCCCGCGGCGCGAGACCTTGTCTTCATAGGCCGGACCAATACCGCGACCAGTCGTACCAATCTTGGCTTCGCCACGCGCCCGCTCACGGGCCTGATCCAACGCCACGTGATAAGGCAGGATCAATGGGCAAGCCGGGCTGATGCGCAAGCGCGCTCGCACTGGCACACCACGCACTTCCAGCTCATTCAGCTCCTTCAGCAGGGCCTCCGGAGACAGCACCACACCATTGCCGATAAAGCACTGCACGTTCTCGCGCAGGATGCCCGAGGGAATCAGGTGCAACACCGTCTTCTCGCCGTCAATAACCAGGGTATGCCCGGCATTGTGACCGCCCTGATAACGCACCACTGCCGAGACCTGTTCGGTCATCAGGTCGACGATCTTGCCCTTGCCTTCATCGCCCCACTGCGTGCCCAGGATGACAACATTCTTGCCCATGTTCAGCTCTATGCCTCGTCGCTTCGGGGGCCTTATCGGCCCGCCAGTTCAAATGGAAATCGTGCCAATCTGCCATTGGCCATTGATATGGTTCAACTGGCGGTCACAACCCGCCTGCTGCGCATCGCTGTCGAGCTGCCCTGGCAGCGCTACAACCACCCGCTCACCGGCGCTGCGCAAGCGTGCAACCTCATCCTGCAGGTCACTGGCTGCCGTATAGGGTACCCAGATGCCCGATGACGGGGGAGCCTCAATCTGGCCACGTGCAACCAGCAACCGCAAATCGGTGGAAAAACCGGTAGCTGGTCGCGCCCGGCCAAAGTCCTCACCGATATCGTCATAGCGACCGCCCTGGGCGATACTCTGCCCCATACCCGGTACGTAGGCGGCAAACACCATACCCGTGTGGTAATGATAGCCGCGCAGCTCGCCAAGATCGAAATACAACGGGATATCCGGATAACGTCGGCGCAGGGTCTGGGCAATTTCGCTCAGATCATCCAGTGCTGCCATGACTGACTCAGGCGCGCCGTCAAGCAGAGCATGCGCCCGCTCCAGCACCTCAACACCACCTGACAACTCGACCAGTGAACCCAGCATGGCGCCCAGGCCAGCGGCATTCACCTCGGTGGCCAGTGCCTGCACCTCATCCACAGCCTTGCGCTGCAGCGCATCAAACAAGGCTTGCTCGCTGGCAGCATCCAAGCCGGCTGCCTGCACCAGACCACGGTAAATACCCACGTGCCCGATATCCAGATGCACATCGGCAACCTGGCATGAAGCCAGGGTTTCCAGCATCAGGGTCAGCACCTCGATATCACTGGCACTGGATGCATCACCATAGAGCTCGGCACCCAGCTGTATCAGGCTGCGCGAGGTAGACAGGGGGCGTGGTCGGGTATGCAGTACGCTGCCGCAATAACACAGGCGAGAAGGACCTTGCCGGCCCAGGGTATGCGCATCGATACGAGCAACCTGCGGGGTTATGTCGGCACGCAGCCCGAGCATCCGGCCGGACAACTGGTCGATCATCTTGAAAGTTTGCAGCTCAAGGTCGTGCCCGGCGCCGGTCAGCAATGACTCCAGGTACTCGATATGCGGGGTAATGACCAACTCGTAACCCCAGCGGGAAAACAGATCCAGCAGCTGGCGACGAGCGGCTTCAATACGCGCCGCCTCTGCAGGCAGCACCTCTTCGATCCCATCTGGCAAAAGCCAGCGATCAACTGTCGGCATTGTCACAACCTTCAATAATTCAGGAGAAACCGGCGCCTGTCAGCGAATCAGGTACAGAATGAAGGTACCTGTCAGCATACTGGCCAGACCGATAAGGCGGAGTTGTCGATCACCCATCTGACTGATCGTCAGCAACATCGCCTTCCAGCTTGCCGGGGCGAGGAAGGGCATCATCCCCTCAATGACCAGCACCAGACACAGGGCTGTTACCAGGCTCTGCCAATCCATGCTGCACGTCTCCGCCATTCCGGCGCACTGCGCCACCGGTCACAAAAAAGCCGGGATATCCCGGCTGCGCAAGTGTAACACGTTTTTTTCGCTGCTCTGAACATTCACATCCACTCGCGACAAGCGTGCAACGAGTGGATGCAAATGACCGCTATCAGCGCGGCTGATTCCCCCGCATGTAGCGGAAGAATTCGCTGTCCGGATCAAGCACCAGCAGGTCGTTCTTGCTGGCAAAGCTTTCACGGTAAGCCTGCAGGCTACGCCAGAAGCTGTAGAACTCATTATCCTGACCAAAGGACTCAGCATAGATAGCTGCAGCCTGAGCGTCACCGTCACCCCGAATTTCCTCGGCTTCACGGAAAGCCTGGGCCAAAATGACCTGGCTCTGACGATCAGCATCAGCGCGCACACCCTCACCCAGCTCACGACCGCGAGCACGAAGTTCCTGGGCCTCACGTTCACGCTCGGTACTCATACGCTCAAATACACTGAGGTTGACCTCACGGGGCAGGTCAATCGCCTTGACCCGTACATCCAGCACTTCAATGCCCATTTCACGCTGAGCATCCTCATTGAGGATACTGGTCATGTCAGCCATCAACTGGTCACGCTCACCCGAAACCACTTCGTTCAGTGTACGACGGGCAAACTGGTTGCGCAGCCCGGACTCCAACTGACGCGACAAGCGATCCTCTGCATTGGAGCGAATACCGGAAGTCGCCGTGTAAAAACGCTGGACATCGATAATGCGCCACTTGGCATAGGAATCAACCATCAAGGCCTTCTGCTCGAGCGTCAGATAACGCTGGGTAGTGGACTCAAGGGTCAACAGTCGGCCTTCAAAGATACGCGCCTCTTGCACGAAGGGCATCTTGAAGTGCAGACCCGGGTTGACGTCATTACGGACTACGGCACCAAACTGCAGCACGATAGCGCGCTGGGTTTGCGAAACGATAAAGAAGCTCTGCCAGCCAACAACCAGCACCACCAATGCTGCTACCAGCCCGAAGATTGTCTTGTTAGTCATTAGCGAGACTCCCTTGAGCGTGCATCACGTTGCGGCAATTGCATCGGCAGGCGAGCAGACCCATCGGTCAAGCTACTGCCACTGGCAGATGAGGAGCTACTGCTACCACTACTGCCCGATTGCTGCATCAGTCGATCCAATGGCAGGTAGAGCAAGTTGTTGTTGCCTTCACTGTTGGTAATCATCACCTTACTGGTGTTTTGCAACACTTCCTGCATGGTCTGGATAAACAGTCGCTCACGCATGATCTCAGGAGCAGCCTGATATTGCGCCAACAGCTGATCGAAACGGCTGGTTTCACCCAATGCACGGGCAATCACTTCATCGCGATAACCATTGGCTTCTTCCAGCTGACGCTGGGCGCGACCACGGGCCTCGGGGATTACCCGATTGGCATAGGACTGCGCCTGGTTACGCTCACGCTCTTCATCTTCGCGGGCACGAATCACGTCAAGGAAGGCATCCTGCACTTCAGAAGGCGGCTGTGCATCAGTCACGTTCACCGCCACTACCGTAATACCGGTCTGGTACATATCCAGATAGCTCTGCAGGCGCTCGTTGACTTCAGAACCCAGACGCTCACGCCCTTCGGTCAACACCTGCTGCAGGGTCATGGAGCCAGCAACGTGGCGCAGCGCACTTTCGGTCGCGTGGCGCAAGCTGGTTTCCGGGTCTTCAACCTTGAGCGTGAAGTCTTCCAGGTTGGCAATGCGGTACTGGACCGTCAACGGAATCTGAACGATATTCTCGTCCTCGGTCAGCATCATGCCAGTCTGCGAGTATGAGCGGATCAGCGTCACATTACGCTGGAACTTGCGTTCAATAGGCGGAAAGTAGATATGCAGACCCGACTCTTCGGTGCGATGGTACTCACCGAAACGCAGCACAATGGCCTGCTCCTGCTCATCGACAATATAGATGGCGTTGAACAGCCAGAAGGCAAACAGGATCAGCAGGCCAATGCCCCAGATACCCTTGGGAATACCCTGGCCACCGCCGACATTACGGTTACCACCGTCATCGTCGCCGCCACGTTTCTTGTTGCCGAACATGCCGTTGAGGCTGTCCTGCAGTTTTTTCAATGCCTCATCCAGATCCGGCGGCCCTTGCTTGCCACCGCGATTACCACCGCGGTTGCCACCCGAGCCCCAGGGATCCTGGTTATTAGAATTGTTACCGCCACCAGGCTCATTCCAGGCCATAGCGTTCTCCGTCGTCCAAAAAACCTAATCTACACCACGACCGGACTATGATGCCGCGGCGATTTTCGATCTGAAATAGTACCCTAGATCAGCCACCACAGGCGACCGTCAAGGCGATGCATTATTGCAAAACATGTTGACTGAGAAAGCGCTCAGGCTCCAGACCTTCACGCTTGACCAGTCGATTGAAATCAGCCCGCGGCAGGCGTAAATCCAGTTGCTGGCGACCACCATCGACACTGTGCTCCGCCAGTACCGCCCCGACCTGATAAAATTGGGCCCGCAAGCGTGCCTGGTCATGCTCTATCAGTACCGATGCGCGCAGGATGTCCTGCCCTAATCGCTCGGCAATCGCCTGGGTAACCAACTCCAGCCCCAGATTATTCTGCGCAGACACCCAGACCCGCACCGGCATACCTGCTTCATCACGCTGGATATGCGGCTCGATGGCTGGCAACAGATCAATCTTGTTGTAGACCTCAAGGGTCGGCAAATCACTGGCACCGATCTCGTCCAGCACCAGGTTGACCTGCTCGATATGCGAGTCGCGCTCAGCATCAGCGGCGTCAATCACATGCAGTAAAAGATCAGCCTGACTGGACTCTTCCAGCGTGGCCCGGAAGGCCTCAACCAGCTTGTGCGGCAAGTGACGGATAAAACCAACCGTATCAGCCAGAATTGCCGGTCCCAACTCAGCCAGCTCTATCCGGCGCAAGGTCGGATCCAGGGTGGCAAACAATTGGTCAGCGGCATAGACCGTTGATTCAGTCAGGGTATTGAAGAGCGTTGATTTGCCGGCATTGGTATAACCGACCAGGGATACCACAGGAATTTCTGCCCGCTGCCGCCCGCGCCGGGCCTGTTCACGTTGGCCACGAACCTTTTCCAGACGCTTGGTGATCTGCTTGATACGCGCGCGCAACAGGCGCCGGTCGGTTTCCAGCTGGGTTTCACCCGGACCACGCAGACCAATCCCGCCTTTCTGGCGCTCAAGGTGAGTCCAGCCGCGCACCAGGCGCGTACTCAAATGATCCAGCTGGGCCAGCTCGACCTGCAGCTTGCCCTCGTGGGTACGAGCGCGCTGAGCGAAAATATCCAGAATCAGGCCAGTGCGGTCAAGCACGCGGCACTGCAGCACACTTTCCAGATTGCGCTCCTGGCTGGGTGACAAGGTGTGATTGAAAATCACCAACTCACCCTCATTGGCATCTACCAGCGCCTTGATTTCGTCCACCTTGCCCGGCCCGACCAGAAAGCGCGGACTGGGACGAAAGCGGGTAACCGTTAACAGGCCAACCTGTTCGGCACCGGCAGAGCTGACCAGCTCGAGAAATTCGTCAGGGTCTTCTCGGGTTTGTTCATCCAGGCCTTCAAGGTGAACCAGAACTGCACGCTCACCACCTTCATGACGCTCAAAGAACAATCAAACCTCCCCGCGATCAGGCACTGCCTGCATCTGCCTCGTCAGCACCCTGCACCGGCAAACGCACCGGACGACCCGGTACCACGGTGGAGATGGCATGCTTGTAAACCATCTGGCTGACAGTGTTCTTCAGCAGAATGACAAACTGATCGAAGGATTCGATCTGCCCCTGCAGCTTGATGCCATTGACCAGATAAATGGATACCGGAACTCGTTCCTTACGCAGAACGTTCAGGTAAGGGTCTTGTAATGAATGCCCTTTTGACATTGCCTAACTCCTTATGGAAACCGTAATTGTATGCACTTGTGATGCGTTATGTTGCCGGCCTGTCATTGCCAATAAGCGCTGCTCCCACCCTGGGAACCCCGGTTTTCCATTGGTATCCGACAAACTGGCCCAACCACAGCAACCGGGTATGGTCACTGTGAATTTCTTATATGGCGATCTGCTGCACTGCTTTCAAGGCCTGGTCAGATCTTTTTGCATCCAGACTGTCCAGCCAGTGGACAGGCGCTTGCCAGCCACGTAGCCAGGTAAACTGCCGCTTGGCCAACTGCCGTGTGGCGATAATACCGCGTTCGACAAACTCGGCGTAGGAAAGTTTAGCATCCAGATAATCCCACGCCTGCCGATAGCCGACTGCACGCACCGAAGGCATGTCCGTCGTCAGATCGCCCCGTGCACGCAAAGCCTCAACCTCGGCCACAAAACCCTGTGCCAGCATCTGCTGGAAACGCTGGGCAATCCGCTCATGCAAAACACTACGCTCAGCAGGCGCAACCGCCAGATAAAGCATAGTATAAGGCAAATCATCCTGCCCGCGCGCGGCTGACTGTTGTTTTTCCACTGCCTGGCGGGCGTGATGAGCGCTGAGCGGCTGACCGCTGAGGTAATAGACCTCCAGAGCCCGCTGGATACGCTGCGGGTCATTCGGGTGAATCCGCGCGGCTGACAGCGCATCCACCCGGGCCAGTTCCGCATGCACCGCTGGCCACCCGGCAGCCTCGGCCTGCGCTTCAATCCTGGCGCGCAGCTGCGGGTCGGCCGCGGGCAGGCGCGCCAGGCCCTGGCTCAAGGCGCGAAAATACAGCATGGTCCCGCCGACCAGCAGCGGCAGTCGCCCGCGCGCATGTGCCGCATCAATCAACGGGACAACATCAGTAACAAATTGCGCTGCCGAATAGGCTTCAGCCGGATCCAGAATATCCACCAGATGATGCGGGTAACGCGCCAGCGTGGCCGCATCAGGCTTGGCGGTTCCAATATCCATACCGCGATACACCAGCGCTGAATCCACGCTGATCAACTCGCAAGGCAGGTTATCCGCCAGATGCAGGGCCAGGTCAGTCTTGCCGGCAGCGGTCGGCCCCATCAGGCAGATAACCGGCGGAAGAGCCTCCGTCATGCCTTAACGCCCACGTAAAAACAGCTTGTCCAGCTCGGCCATGCTCATCGCCGTCCAGGTCGGCCGGCCATGGTTGCATTGCCCGCTGCGCTCGGTCTGTTCCATATCGCGCAGCAGGGCATTCATCTCGGCATGGGTCAGTCGACGATTGGCACGTACCGAGCCGTGGCAGGCCATGGTCGAGAGCAACTCGTTCTGATGCGCCTGAATGCGGTCACTGCTACCGTATTCCAGCAGGTCAGCCAGTACATCACGCACCAGCTGCTCGGCATCAGCCTGGCGCAGCAGGGCCGGTATTTCACGGATCGCCATGCTTTCCGGCCCCATGCGCTGCAAGGCAAACCCCAGGCGTTGAAACCACTGCGCATGCTCTTCAGCACAATCCGCTTCACGCTGACTCAAGGCCAGCGACTCCGGCACCAGCAATGGCTGGCTTCGCAACCCCTCATTAGCCATGGCCAGTTTAAGACGCTCATAGGTGATGCGTTCATGTGCGGCATGCATATCGACTACCACCAGTCCCTGCGCGTTCTCGGCCAGAATATATACCCCATGCAACTGGGCAACGGCAAAGCCCAGCGGTGGAATATCCTTATCATCGACGGCCGGCAGCGACGTATCAGCCGCGGCCAATGCCGCCGACATACCCGATGACCCTGTATCCTCACCCGCCCCATAGAGCGCCTGGTAACCACTCATGTCGGCAGCAATACTGGCTGGCTGCGGACGCGAGCTCTGCCACTGCCCCGCTGGCTCAGCCAGCGGCATACGCGTCTGACCGGAAAACACCCCGGCCTGCAAGCCGCTTACCGGAGAAGCTTCTGGCACCGACGCCCTTTCCGCCTGCGGCATATCACCCGGCCGCTGATCCGCCAGCGCCCGGTGCAGGGTGCTGAACAGGAAGTCATGCACCATACGGCCATCCCGGAAGCGCACTTCATGCTTGGTCGGGTGCACATTGACATCGACCACTCCCGGATCCAGCTCCATAAACAGCACAAAGGTCGGATGCCGACCATGAAACATGACGTCACGATAGGCCTGGCGCACAGCGTGGGCGACCAGCTTGTCCTTGATCATGCGGCCATTGACAAAGAAGTACTGCAAATCGGCCTGGCTACGGGAAAAGGTCGGTAGCCCGACCCAACCCCACAAGCGCAGACCGCCGCGCTCCTCATCCAGAGTCACCGATTGCTCGACAAAGGCTGGACCACACACCGTTGCTACCCGGCGCCGGGCTTCCTGCTCGGTCTGTGCCGGACGCAAGTTGAACACCGGACGGCCGTTATGGCGCAGACTGAAAGCCACATCAAAACGTGACAAAGCGAGACGCTTGACCACCTCTTCCAGATGCGAAAACTCGGTTTTCTCGGTGCGCAGGAACTTGCGCCGCGCGGGCGTATTGAAAAACAGATCACGGACTTCGACCGTGGTGCCCTGCGGGTGTGCTGCCGGCTGCAGACGCGGAGCCATATCGCGACCTTCAGTTTCCACCTGCCAGCCCTGATCGGCACCAGCGGCACAGGAGGTCAGCGTCAGACGCGACACCGAACTGACGGACGCCAGCGCTTCACCACGAAAGCCCAGGGTGTTTACCCGCTCCAGATCATCGAGCTGCTGGATCTTGCTGGTCGCGTGACGCGACAGCGCCAGAGGCAAGTCATCTTCAACAATACCACTGCCATCATCGCGTACGCGCAGCAGCTTGACGCCTGCCTGCTCGACCTCGATGTCGATACGCTGGGCGCCGGCATCCAGGCTGTTTTCCAGCAACTCCTTGATCACCGAGGCGGGTCGTTCGACCACCTCACCGGCAGCGATCTGGTTGGCCAGCCGCGGGCTAAGCAAATGTATTCGGGACATGAAACCTCAGTTACGGACCAGCATGCTACCGGCCGGAATCTTGATAACCTGGCCAACCCGGATACGGTCACCGGGCACATCGTTGGCCTGGCGCAGGCTCGCCACAGTGACCCCGTAGCGTGCAGCAATCATCGACAGGGTGTCGCCGCGGCGCACCGTATGCTCGGTTGCCGCTGCGGCTTTCAGCTCGCCACTGTCGCGCAGGGAAGCAATCCGGGTATCCGGTGGCGGGTTGCGATGGAAGTATTCGCGAATACCGGCATGAATCGCGCGTGCCACCCCTTGCTGATGGCTCTGGGTGGTCAACTTGCGCGCTTCTCCGGGATTGGAGATAAACCCGGTCTCAATCAGGATCGACGGAATATCCGGAGATTTAAGCACCATAAAACCAGCCTGCTCGACCCGGCGCTTGTGCAACGGCGTGAACTGGCCAATCGAGTTCAGCACCTGCTGACCGACATCCAGACTGGCAGACAGGGTTGCCGTCATCGACAGGTCCAGCAGCACACTGGCCAATACCTGATCCTTGTTGCTCAGGCTGACGCCACCAACACCGCCGATCAGGTCAGAGCGGTTTTCCCGGTCCGCCAGCAAGCGTGCAGTCTCCGAGGTCGCCCCACCGTTGGACAAGGCATAGACCGAGGCGCCGAAAGCGCTTTGCCGGGTAAAGGCATCTGCATGCACCGAGACCAGCAGATCGGCATTGTGCTGCCGGGCTATCTCGGTACGCCGGCGCAGCGGAATAAAGTAGTCCCCCGTGCGCACCATCTCCGCCCTGAAGCCGGGCTCCGCATCGATGATGCTCTTCAATTGGCGGGAAATGCTCAAAACCACATCCTTTTCCCGCGCGCCATGGGCTACCGCGCCGGGATCTTCGCCGCCGTGACCAGCATCAATGGCGATGATAATGTCGCGATCACCACCGCGTGGCGCCTGGCGCGGCAGCGGCGCCGGCCGCGGACTGGCGGTTTCCGGCAAACTGCTGCGGGGTGGCTGGTTATCATAGAGATCAATCACCAGGCGATGCCCATGCTGTTGATTGGGCGGCAGGGCAAAGCTGCGTGGATTGACGCTGGCGCTCAGATCCAGCACTACGCGCAGGTCTCCATCGTCGCGTGGCGCCGAACGCAGTCCGGTCAAGGGCGTATCATCCAGCGGCAAGCCGTCAGTATTGGCATTGAAGCGCGCATTGTTGATATCAATGACAATGCGTTCAGGGCTACTCAGGGTAAACAGGGTGTGGTCAGCCGGACCACTCAGGTCGAAGACCAGCCGGGTATTATCGGGAGCGCGCCAGATACGCACATTCTCCACCTCGGCAGCCTGCAATACCGGCGCAACCAGGAGCATGAACAGCAACCCCCAGAGCAGCCCGATCTTGTTGTTATGCCTTGCAGACGCTGACATCACGATATCTTTGCACCCCACGCTTGGCTCAGGCGCTGACAAACGGCCAGTCCGTGCGGACTTTGCCCCCGAATTGCTATCTTGCGGCCTGACGCCGTCATACTGATGGTAATCGCCAGATCGGCAGTTGGCAAAAAACCCGCACCTTTATCCGGCCATTCAATCAGACACAGGCTCTGATCGTCGAGAAAATCCCGTACCCCGAGAAACTCCAGCTCTTCGGGATCAGCCAATCGATACAGATCCAGATGATACAGACTGACCGCGCCCAGTGCGTAGGGTTCAATCAGCGTATAGGTCGGGCTTTTGACCGCACCCTGGTGCCCCAGCGCCTGGATCAGGCCACGGCTGAGCGTAGTCTTGCCTGCACCCAGGTCACCCTGAAGAAATACCAGCCCATGCCCCTGCAGGGCGCCAGCCAGATCTGCTCCCAGTTCCAGCATGGCCGTCTCGCCGATTACCTCTTTATCCAGCTGCATGACCTATTACGTGCCCCCGTTGAGCAAATGCCGAATCGGCTTTATCAGATCGCTGGCCAGCAGACCCCACTGGCCCTCTTGTGCTGCACTATCCCCGGCCTGCGCATGTACCTGTACCGCCAGCTGCAAGGCCGTAGCCGGTGGCAGGCCGAGCGCCAGCAAGGCGCCACAGACGCCAGACAGCACATCACCCATACCCGCCGTGGCCATGCCCGGGTTACCTGCACGGCACAGGCCGAGGATGCCTGGCGCTGTAGCCAGGCCAGTGGTCAGACTGCCAACCCCTTTGAGCACCACCTGGCAACCAAATTGCTGAGCCAGCAGGCGCACTGCAGCTGGGCGATCAGCTTGCACCTGTGCGGTACTACAGCCCAATAAGCGTGCAGCTTCAGCCGGGTGCGGGGTAATCAGGCTGCGCTCATCCAGTGCCTTTGCCAGCCCGGGGTCAGCCGCCAGCAGATTCAGCGCATCGGCGTCCAGCACCTGCGGCAAACCGGCGCCGAGCGCCTGCTCCAGCAAGGCCCGCGACCAGGCGCTTTGGCCCAGGCCCGGCCCGACAACCAGTGCACTGGCCTGCGCCAGCAGCGGACTATTATCGCTGCGCTCATCTACCGCTCTGACCATCACCTCTGGGCAACGCGCCAGCAAGGCTGGCACATGTTCAGCCCGCGTCAACACGCTGACCCGCCCGGCACCACTGCGCAGCGCTGCTTCAGCGGCCAGCATGATAGCGCCACCCATACCCTGATCACCGCCCAGCAGCAGCAGATGCCCGAACTGACCCTTGTGGGCCGCCAGTGCACGCGCCGGCCGCTCAGCCAGCAAACCAGGTAAATCCATGATCTGCGCCAATGGCGCCGGACGTTGCGCGGGCAGCTCAGCCAGTGGCGCAAACACCAGCTGGCCACAGTGATCCGGCCCCTCGGCAGTGAGCAGGCCAAGCTTGGCGGCTATAAAGGTCACCGTCAGCGCGGCCCGAACGGCTAACCCCCATACCCGGCCGGTGTCGGCATCCAGCCCGCTGGGCAGGTCGACGGCCAGTACCGGCAAACCACTGGCGTTGATCGCAGTAATGGCAGCGGCATAGTGCTCACGCACTTCACCCTTGATACCGGTGCCCAACAGGGCATCCACCAGCACACCCCGCAGCGGCAAGTCCGGTTCCCAGGCTTGTATGGCAATGCCCGCGGCCTGCGCCTGCTGCCAGGCTGCAGCGGCATCACCCTGCAGACGCTGCGGATCGGCCACCCAGTACACGGTAACGGCCCAGCCTGCTGAATGGGCGCGCTCGGCCAGCAGGTAGCCATCGCCGGCATTATTGCCTGCTCCGCAGAATACCGTCAGCTCACGACCACGCGGCCAGCGTGCACTCAACGCCTGCCACAGGGCATCCGCAGCGCGCTGCATCAGTTGCAACCCGGGAATGCCGCCGGCGATCAGGGCCGCATCCAGCGCACGGGTAGCTGCCGCCGAATACAGCTCGCGAGGAAAGTCGTTTACCATTGCATCTGGCTCTATAGGTGAAGCTGAAGACAACGCTATCTGTAACCCTGCATGTAACCCAGAGTATTGTCTGGCACAATTGTACACCCCAAGTCGCCTTGGTGCTGCCATGACCATGCCCACTACTGACACCGCTGAACTGGCTGAACGCATCCGCACCATGGCGTCTGCGCTTGGCTTTCAACAGCTCGGCATCAGTGCGGCCACTACCGGCCAGCATGCTGATCACCTGCAACGCTGGCTGGATGCCGGGTATCACGGTGAAATGCAGTGGATGGCCAGTCATGGCAGCAAGCGCACCGAGCCTGCCGAGCTGGTACCCGGCACCTTGCGCGTACTCTCGGTACGCATGGATTACCTGCCGCCGGAGCCGGATATGGCACGCTGCCTTGGGCAGCCCGAGCGCGCCTATATTTCGCGCTACGCGCTGGGGCGGGATTATCACAAGCTGATGCGCCGCCGCCTGCAGCAACTGGCCGAGCAGATCCAGCAGCTGATTGGCCCCTTCGGTTACCGCGCCTTTGTCGACAGTGCGCCGGTACTCGAGCGCGCCCTGGCCACCCAGGCCGGGCTCGGCTGGATTGGCAAGAACACCATGCTGATCAACCGCCGCGCTGGTAGCTACTTCTTTCTCGGCGAGCTGTTTACCGACCTGCCCCTGCCACTTGACGACGCCTGGGAACAGGAACATTGCGGCCGCTGCACCGCCTGCCTCGAGCGCTGCCCGACCCAGGCATTTACCGGCCCCTGGAGTCTGGATGCGCGACGCTGTATTTCCTATCTGACCATCGAACTGAAGGACAGCATTCCGCAGGAATTGCGCCCCTTGATGGGTAACCGGGTGTTCGGCTGTGATGACTGCCAGATGGTTTGCCCGTGGAACCGTTTTGCCAAACCCAGTGCCGAGGACGACTTCAGCCCGCGCCAGCGCCTGGATCAGGCCAGTCTGGTAGAGCTGTTCGCCTGGGATGAGGCCACCTTTCTGGCCCGCACCGAAGGCTCGGCAATCCGCCGTATCGGTCACGAACGCTGGCTGCGCAACCTGGCTGTTGGCCTGGGCAACGCGACCAGCAGCATTCCGGTGATCGAAGCCCTGCGCAGCCGCCGCGATCACCCCTCAGCCCTGGTTCGTGAGCACGTCAACTGGGCACTGGCGCAACACAGCGCCAGCTGAGGCAGGTCGCCCGGCCTGCCGACTTACACCTTGATAAAGTGCTCGCGGTAATACTGCAATTCGGCAATCGAGTCGCGAATATCATCCAGCGCCAGATGGCTGCTGTTTTTCTTCAGTCCGCCCTTGAGTTCAGGTGCCCAGCGCGCAACCAGCTCTTTCAGGGTCGACACATCGATATGCCGGTAATGGAAATACTTTTCCAGCAGCGGCATACCGCGGTAGAGAAAACGCCGATCCTGGCAAATACTGTTGCCACACATCGGCGACACCCGCTCCGGCACCCAGTCGCGCAGAAACGCCAGGGTCTGGCGCTCAGCCTCGGCCAGGGTAACCTGGCTGTCCAGCACACGCTGGGTAAGGCCCGACTGGCCATGCTGGCGGGTATTCCATTCATCCATCCCCTGCATCACCGCAGCCGGCTGATTGATTGCCAGCACCGGGCCCACGGCCAGCTCATTGAGATTGGCATCGGTCACCACAGTGGCAATCTCGATGATCACATCGTTATCCGGGTCCAGCCCGGTCATTTCCAGATCAATCCAGATCAGGTTGTTGGCGTCTTGCATGCGTGCTCCAGAACAGGTGAAGAGTCCGACAGTATAGCGGCAAGAGTGCTACACTGCGGCCATTCCCAGCAAGCGATCCGCCATGGCCAAGCGACATTTGACCCGGCGCCAGAATTGGCGCATCCAGAAAATCCAGGACGAACGTGCCGAGCGCGCGAACAAGCGTGCCGAAAAGGCCGAGGCACAACTCGGCGCCAGTGATCTCGGCCCTGAACAGGAAGGCCTGGTGATTGCGCATTTTGGCGTGCAAGTTGATGTCGAATGCACCCAGGGTGAGCGGGCCGGCGAGGTCCGCCGCTGCCACCGCCGCGCCAACCTGCCGGCACTGGTAACCGGTGACCGTGTGGTCTGGCGGGCCGACAATCTGCAAGGCGGTGTCATTGTCGCCCAGCTGCCACGCAGCTCCGAACTCTGCCGGCCGGATATGCGTGGCCAGCTCAAACCGGTCGCAGCCAATGTCGATCTGCTGGTGATTGTTTTCGCCCCCCTACCAACCCCCTATAGCGTCTTGATCGACCGTTATCTGGTGGCGGCCGAACAGGCCGGACTGACGCCCTTGCTGGTAATGAACAAGGCCGACCTGGTCGAGCCGCAACGCGATGCCGAACTACTCGGCTGGCTGGACAGCTATCAGGCATTGGGCTATCCGGTACTGCGGCTGTCAGCCAGCGCCGGCGACGGGCTGGAACAATTGCAGGACCGCCTGCGCGGCCAGATCAGTGTCTTTGTCGGTCAATCCGGGGTGGGCAAATCATCGCTGATCAATGCCTTGCTGCCGGGCACTGACCTGCGCGTCGGCGCCCTGTCAGAGAGTACCGGCAAGGGCACACATACCACCACCACCGCGCGTCTGTTTCACTTCCCTGCCGGCGGCGACCTGATCGACTCACCCGGTATTCGCGAATTCGGTCTGACCCATATCAGTCATGATGATCTGCTGTACGGTTTTATAGAGTTCCGCCCCCTGCTGGGTCATTGCCGCTTCCGCGATTGCCAGCATCTGCATGAACCCGGTTGCGCACTACTGGGCGCAGTGCAGGAAGGCAAGATCAGTCAGGCGCGGATGGATAGCTACCGGCATATCCTCTCCAGCCTGGGCGAACACGACAGCTATTGAGTCACTCGCGCAACCGGTCCAGCGAGCCGGCATCCTCGAACAGGTTAGCCGGGGGCGGCCCCGGCTGCCGCTGCGGCACTGCCGGTTCAACCTCGGTTTCCGGCAGCGCAGCCTCATCCGGCGCGGGCTGCATTTCTCCACGGGTTGAGTCGACCATCATGCGCTCGGCACGCTTGTTCAGTACCACAATCTCGATACGCCGATTGATCGGGT
This sequence comes from Gammaproteobacteria bacterium, assembly GCA_023475025.1. Classification (GTDB taxonomy): domain Bacteria; phylum Pseudomonadota; class Gammaproteobacteria; order Pseudomonadales; family Pseudomonadaceae; genus Halopseudomonas. Next base: position 24,340 of record JAMCWB010000010.1, on the reverse strand, counting down.
TCAACGGGTCGTTGGCATCAAAGGGTGCAGAATCGGCATAGCCCACCACCCGGGCAATCTGCTCCTGCGGATAGCCGGCCGCCAACAGGGTCCTGCGCGCTGCGTTGGCGCGATCCGCCGAAAGCTCCCAGTTACCGTAATCACGGCGTACGGTAAATGGCTGGGCATCGGTATGCCCGCTGATACTGATCTTGTTCTCTACCTTGGCGATGGTATCGCTCAAGGCCAGCAGGATTTCCTCGAAATAATCCCGCAGGCGCGCACTGCCACTGGCAAACATCGGCCGGTTCTCGGCATCGACAATCTGGATACGCAAGCCGTCGGCGGTAATTTCCAGCAGGATCTGTTCACGGAAGCGCTGCAGAACCGGTTCGGTATCAATGCGGTTCTGCAGCTCCTGCAGCAACATGTCCAGCTCTACCCGTTCCAGCTGGTCGGCCAGCGATTCGATGGTGTCAGCATCCAGCTGGCTTGCGTCCTGTTCACGCAGGCTCTGGTCAGGGCCGATTTCCGGCGTCCCGCCCAGGTCAATCACAAAGGGGCTGCCGCTGGTATCAAAGTTGATCGGATCATTGAAATAACCCGAGATCATCTGCAACTGCTCTTCGGTTGCCGTCGCCAGCAGCCACATGACCAGAAAGAACGCCATCATGGCCACCGCGAAGTCGGCAAAGGCGATTTTCCATGACCCGCCATGGTGCCCGTCAGCCTTACGGCTGATACGCTTGACTATGATCGGCTGGGTATTATCCACGGCCTAGCGTCCTCTCACCGATTCTTCCAGATCCGAAAAGCTGGGACGGTGTTCAGGCAACAGCGCCTTGCGCCCGAACTCGACCGCCAGTGCCGGCGGCAAGCCCTGCGCACTGGCGACCAGGCACATCTTGATCGCTTCGTAGGTATTCGCCTCTTCCGCTGCCTCATGGGTCATGGCTGCGGCAAAAGGCCCGACAAAACCGTAAGCCGCCCAGATACCGAGAAAGGTCCCGACCAGTGCTGTCGCCACCTTCTGGCCAATCTCGGTATTGTCGGCATCACCCAGAATGCCCATGGTGATCACGATACCCAGGACCGCCGCCACAATACCGAACCCCGGCAAGGCATCAGCAACCCGCGTCACCGCATGCGCTGGCTCATTCAGTTCTTCCGTCAGGCTGGAAATTTCCACATCGAACAGCGCTTCCAGTTCATGTGGCGCCATGTTGCCACTGGACATGATGCGCAAGTAATCACAGATAAAGGACACCATGTGCTTGTCCTTCATGATCGCCGGATACTTGGTGAAAATCGGGCTTTGTTCCGGTTCTTCAACATCCGCTTCGATCGCCATCATGCCCTCGCGACGGCTCTTGTTCAGTACCTCGTAGAGCAAGCCAAGCACATCAAGGTAAAAGGGCTTGCCGAAGCGATGGCCAAAAATCACGATAGGGACTTTTTTCAGCGTCTTTTTCACCACGGTAAAGGAGTTGGCCACCAGAAAGGCGCCGGTCGCCGCACCGCCGATGATCAGCACTTCAACTGGATGCCAAAGCGCCGCCAGATGCCCGCCTGATAGCGCAAAGCCCCCGATCACGCAGACAAAGACAGTAATAAACCCCACAATTTTCAGCATATTTTCTGCAATCCATTCACCCGGAAAAAAACCCGTTGGACTAACGAGTCTGGTGTCACAGGCAGCAAAACCTGCTTATTCGCGTTATAGTCAGCCTTGCCAACTCAGTATAAAGCCCTTTAGCCCCATGCGCCCAGAACAACCCCAGCCAACAGCGAACTCTCCTTCTATCGGCCAGATGTGCCGAATCCTGAGCGCAATTCAACTGCCAATTGATCAGCAGCAGCGCGACCGCCTGATCAAGCGCCTGGACGACAATATGCTCAGCTTTACCGAGCTGTCCAACAGCATACTTCAAGTGCCGGTCGCCGCGCTGACCATTTGCCGGGCTGCCGGTGAGGCCGTGCGCCGACGCGACGGCGATGTGCTCAACCTGGAGCAGGCCTGTAACCTGCTGGGCACCCAGCGTATTGGCCAGTTGCTGAGGGCCTTGCCGGTACAACCCCTGGCTGAACAACCCCTGGGCTTCCGGCAAATGCTGAGTATCAGTGAGCACGCCCTGACCCAGGCCCGCGGCCTGTTCGGCCAACGCATGGCGCGGCTGTGGCAGGAGCTGGCATTGGCCTGCCTGCTGTTCATGTCACCCAGCTGGGTACTGGTCTACCAGCGGCCGGAACTCTTTCGCGAATGGGAAAACTGGCATCTGGGCATCAGCGCCGGCAAAGGTCGAGCACCGGCGCAGTTGCTGGGTAGCGAGCAGCTGCTTGAGCTGTCCCAGCAACTGGTTGAAGACTGGAACCTGCCACTGTGGATACGTCAGGGTTACCGCTCACTGATCGACAGCCGCCGCCTGATGGTCAAGGCGCTGCACATCGCCCGTGACAGCGAACATCCACGCGACCAGCAAATGGCGCTGGATGCCGACACCCGCTTGCTGCGCTGGCTGACCCGACCGGACAACAGCCTGCTGATGGCCAACGGCATAGCCGTCGGCGCCCATCATGACTGGTCGGCACAACATACCCTGCGCTGGCAACAGTTCATTGCCCTGTATCTGGGCTGCTCCCTGACCGAAGCGCAAAGCGCCACGCATGAACATGCCGTTACCAGCGCCCAGAACCAAGCCACCCAGGCTGATCTCTGGCTGCCCGCGCAAGCCTTGCTGTGGCCGCCAGGCGCACGTCGCCAGCCTACCACCCTGGTGCCGCCAGCCCCGAAGACGGCCAGGCGCAGCAACGCCACGATGAAAGCCGGCAGTACTGCAACCCGGCCCACCACCCCGCCGCCCGCCGATGCCGCCACCTGGCGACGCCAATGCGTCTTGCTCAAGCAAACCCCGAGCCCATTCAAGAATCTGCCCAGTCTACTGGACTGCAGCCTGCTGGCGCTGAGCCAGGGCCTCGGCATACCGGCCAGCTGGATCGCCCTGTACAATGGTCGCAACCAGCAACTGGTGGTAGCCGCAGCGCAGCATGACGACAGCGACCTGCGCCGCCTGGGCAAGGAGCTGGGTGATGCCCGGCAGGAGAGCTGGGACTGGCTACGCAGCAACCCCTGCCTGAACCTGGATGCGCAGGCGCAACAGCAACTGAGCAACCGCCTGCCAGCCAGCCTGAAAACACTGCTCGCCAATCAACCGGGGCACCTGCTGCCACTGCTGTCCAATGGCCGCCTGATCGGCATGCTGCTGGTGCACAGCGGCACCACACTGCTCAGCGGCAAACGCCAGCAGGCCTTGCTTAAAACCGCCGAGTGTCTGAGCCAGGCACTGGTGACCTTTTCATCCAGGCGTCAGGCCTGAACCACGGAGCCACCCATGACTGAACCTCGATTGCCATTGCTGCTCGAGCCCGAGTACCTGGCCACGCGTCTTGACACACCGCAGGTCCGCATTATCGACCTCAGCAGTGATGACCAGTACCTGGCCGGGCACATCCCCGGTGCCATTCACATCAGCCCCAAGCGCCTGCAGGCCCCGCCACCGACGCCCGGCCACCTGCCGGATCAGGCCAGCCTGACGGCCCTGTTCGCCGACATCGGCCATCACCCGGAACTGCATTACGTGGTCTACGACGATGAGGGCGGTGGCTGGGCCGGACGCTTTATCTGGATGCTGGACAGCATCGGACACACCCATTACAGCTACCTGAATGGCGGCCTGAAAGCCTGGCAAGCAGATGGTCTGGTGCTGGAAACCCAGGTTCAGCAAGTGCCTGCCAGTCAGCCCGAACTGACCCTCAGCACAGCTCCGACCATCAGCCTGGACACCCTGCTCAGTGACCTGAACAACCCCGATCGGGTTATCTGGGACGCCCGCTCGCCGGCTGAATATCAGGGTGACAAGGTGCTGGCACAAAAAGGGGGCCACATCCCCGGCGCCATCAACTGCGAATGGACCCTGGGCATGGACCCCGCCCGCGGCCTGCGCCTGCGCGCCGATATGGCCGACTGGCTGGCCGCCCAGGGCATCACCCCGGACAAGGAAATTGTCACCCATTGCCAGACCCATCACCGTTCTGGCTTTACCTATCTGGTAGCCCGCCTGCTTGGCTACCCCCGGGTCAAGGCCTATGCCGGCTCCTGGTCAGAATGGGGCAACCACCCCGATACCCCCGTCGAAGTCTAAGGAAGCCTTATGCGCGAGCGTTTATTCATCATCCTGCAATACCTGTTGCCACAGCACCTGCTCTCCCGCGCCGCTGGCGCCCTGGCCGAATGCCGCTGGAACTGGGTCAAAAACCCCTTTATCACCTGGTTCGTCAAACGCTATCAGGTCAACATGAGCGAAGCGGCCATCACTGACCCGACCGCCTTCGCCTGCTTCAATGACTTTTTTACCCGCGCCCTGAAGGACGGTGCCCGCCCACTCGACACGGACGCCGACAGCATCCTGTGTCCCGCTGATGGCGGCATCAGCCAGCTGGGCGCCATCGAACACGGACGCATCTTCCAGGCCAAGGGCCAGAGCTTCAGCCTGCTCGAGTTGCTGGGCGGCAATCCCGAGCATGCCGCACCCTTTCAGGGCGGCCAATTCGCCACCGTTTACCTGTCACCCAAGGACTATCATCGCGTGCATATGCCGCTGGCCGGCACCCTGACCGATATGATTTACGTCCCAGGCAAGCTGTTCTCGGTCAATCAGACCACCGCAGAAAACGTCCCCGAACTCTTCGCCCGCAACGAGCGCGTCGTCTGTCTGTTCGATACCGATGCCGGCCCCATGGCCGTAGTGCTGGTCGGCGCCATGATCGTCGCCTCGGTGGAAACCGTCTGGGCCGGACTGGTCGCGCCAGCGCGCCGGCAACTACAGGCCCAGCGCTACGGACAGGCAGCCCCCCAACTCGGCCGCGGCGACGAAATGGGCCGTTTCAAGCTCGGCTCTACCGCTATCGTCCTGTTTGGCCCACAACAAGTGGCATGGGCAGAGAACCTGGCCGCCGGCAGCGCCGTGCGCATGGGTGAAAAACTCGGCCAGCAGCGCAGCAAAACCATCTAAGCGCCTTGACCCACAGACAGTGACGACTTATCTTTACTGTATATATAAACAGTAAATAGATAGGTCCGTCATGTCTGTCACCCTGCTTGGCCCCACCCCTGCCAGCCGACTGCGCCTACCCCTGTTTGCACATGGGGTAGCTGCCGGCTTTCCCAGCCCTGCCGACGATCACCGCGATGCCGCCCTGTCACTCGATCAGCTGGTCAACGCCCAGGCGGCGCATACCTTTCTGCTCCGCGCCCAGGGCGACAGCATGCAGGAAGCCGGCATCTATGACGGCGATATACTGGTCGTCGACCGCGCCGTGCGCGCCCTCCCTGGTGATGTCATCATCGCCTGCATCGACAACGAATTCACCGTCAAGACCCTGACCTACGAAGCCGGCCTGCCGGTACTGATGCCCGCCAACCCGCGCTTTCCGCCTTTACGCTTGCAGCAAGCCGACGCGCTGGAAGTCTGGGGCGTGGTCACCCACAGCCTGCACAAGCACCGGTTCCGTTGAAGCGCCATGGGTAAACCGCTATACGCCCTGGTCGACTGCAATAACTTCTACGTCAGTTGCGAACGCCTGTTCCGACCCGACCTGCGTCAGCGTCCGGTCGTGGTGCTGAGCAACAACGATCTGAGGGGTGGGAATCGTTAGTAAATCCTGTAGAGTCCGCGCCACCTTCTGAACCCCTCTGGAACAGCAGTTTCCAGGCTTCATAAGGCAATCCATTGGAAGTGTTTTAGGGCAGCGGCATGAGGCTGGTATTCGCAACAAAAGACCTAGCATTAGCAGGTCGATCCTTTGAAGGCTTTCCGTTGCTGATTGGGTCAGAGGGATGGCCAGTCGAGCCAGCTCAATCCTTCCTTTGGCACACGCTTATCGAGTCAGGTGAGGCCCTAAGCGATTTGACTTGGGAAGCCTATGGACGGCGTCTGTACGATTACTTTGCCTTCCTGGAAGCCAATGGATTGGGCTGGGACGAGGAAAGCCCGGCTCACGGTCTGAGTGCTCTGTCGAGGTACAGGGATTGGTCGAGCGGAGAATTAGCACTTGATCCCGGCACGGTGAACAATCGTCTGGCCTTGATCGTGAGGTTCTACCGATGGGCTAAGCAGCGCAACCTGATAACTGTGCTGCCCTTCGGTGAGAAAAGGGTAAGAGTTGCCCAACATTCCGGTCTTCTCAGTCATATCGCTCTGCCCGGAGCCGAGAGCACGAAAGTTTCGGTGATGGTTCGCGACCGAAAGCGCTTGACCAAATTCCTGACCAAGGATCAAGTCAAGGTATGCCTTGCCCTGGATACCGATCCAAGCCACCAGATATTGTTCCACCTCATGGTGCGTACCGGCCTTCGCTCCTGTGAAGCGAGGTCTTTTCCTCTCAAATATGTGTTCAACCCCAGGTTGAAGAAGGGACTGCGCCCAAGGCAAATGATCAGTGTTGCTCTTGATCCTTCAGACATGCATATCAAGTACGACCGGCCTAGAACTATCGACGTGCCATGGTCGTTGATGGAGAGCATGTGGTCTTACTCCCTTCACCAACGAGAGGTTCGTAAGTCCAATGGTGATGGACGTGTTACCGCGCTGCTGCTGACTAATGAAGGCAGGCATTATTCAAAAGATTCCGTAGTGGACGTTATGAAGTCCTATGAAAGAAAGTGCGGTTTCTATGTTCGGGCCCACATGCTACGCCACACCTATGGGACTTATACCTTGCTTGCTCTTCGAAAAAGCAAAGAGTTTGAAGGTGAGCCATTGTTGTATGTCCGAGATAGGCTGGGGCATTCAGATGTGCAAACAACTATGATCTATTTGCATCTCATAAACCAGCTTGAAGCCCAATCCGTCCTTGCTCACGAGGACGAAATTGACATGATGTTTATGACTGATTCGGTTTCGCGTATTTGAGGTAGCACCATTGGCTCGGCAAAAAAGCTACAAGGCGGTTATGCGGTCGGTTACAAAAGGATTCGAGGCTGTCGAAGATGATATCAAGATTGACCTGCCGAGAAACCCGAGAAACCACAGGCAACTCGATCATACGAAATATTTAGGCTTGGGCTTCGACGCTTGGGCAATTCAAAGTCTTCACGTTATCAAAGCTTTGCTACAAGGAGGAAGCTTCTCAGTGACGACCTTGATTGGTTACTCTACGAACGGGCTGAGATTTTTTATAAATTTCTTGAGTGGAGGTTCGGTCAAGTCGCCACCTGCAACGCCAAACAGTCTTACCAAAAGCCACTTGGATCGATACGTCTCTTGGCTGAGGCTAAAATACCCTAACGGCTCGACAGCCAAGAATTACTATACTAGCTTCAAGTCGTTAGTTGTTGTTTTGGCTGAATATGGATTTATTGAAGTCAATCTTGACGATCTTTTGCCCCTCAATCCATTTCCTAATAATTCGCAGAGCACTAAAGATGCAGATCCGCTCACCTTGGGTGAAATGCAAAGGCTGATTGGCGCTTTGAAGTCAGATCTTATTGCCATCCATAAGGGTACATTCCTTGGAAATGGCGCGGAGGCGATGGCTGTATTGCTACTAATTACTGCGGCAAGGTCTGGAATCAATACTACGCCGCTCTTGGAGATGAAAAGGGATGCCCTACAGCCTCACCCATTTATTCCTAATCTCAGGTTGATTACTACCGTCAAACGTCGAGGTAAAGGCGCACAGAGCAAAACAATCCGTCAGACTAATCTGCTAGATGAGTACAGTGCTATTCCCCTGGATGGGGTGGCAGTCCTCAATAAGGCGCTGGAGATTTCTAAGCCACTCGTAGCACTGGCACCTGATGAAATATCTTCATGTGTGTGGTTATATCGCTCGGGCCAGCCTGGCCGCTCGAACGACATCGTTACCCTTACACCCGGTGCTTTATATGTCACGGCAAAAAGCATTTGTGAGCGTCATGCGCTTCAGGATGATCAAGGCAATCGGCTAAATGTCACGCTTAGTCGGCTGCGAAAGACTATGGAAAGCCGTTTGTGGAAACTGAGCGGTGGCGACATTATAGAAGTTTCCTCCGTTATGGGTCATACCCCTGGTGTCGCCGATAATCACTATTTGAAAATCAACGATGAGATCAAGGTCGACGGGGCGACATTTGTTGGGGAGGCTTTTCCGGACAAACTACGTGGCATAAACGTTATACCAACCCCACCAGGCGGCTGCAAAGATAGCCTTTACGGTAGTCTGGCACCAAAGGATGGCGTCAATCATTGTTCTGAATTCATCCACTGCCTCGGTTGCCCTAGCTATGCAATTGTAGGCACCTTGGAGGACTTATACCGGCTGTTCAGCTACCAACAATTCTTGTATGCAGAAGTCGAATACTTTCTCACGGACGAGTGGGGCGCATGGCGCAAGCGTCAGTTTGACTATATTCGATTGATAGATGATTTCACCCAGAAGTTTGATCTTGCATTGGTTTCGCAAGCAAGGGCTCAGGCTGAGTCATCTCCGCACTTGTTCTGGGCTAAAAAAATCGAGTTCATGAAGAAAAAATTGGGCGGCGAAATTTGAGCATAAGAACCACGAATGCGGTGTTAAAGGCATATGATGTCCTCATCACACAGCCAGTTTCAGCGAATGGTCTAAGTCCCGCAGAGCGGGATGCAATCGTGATCAGCGCTATCGTTAATGAAGATGGAGAAACCTTCGTTCTTAGCAGGTTTGGCGATGCACAGTGGGATCTTCGCCCGTTTTTTGATCAGGCCAATATTGCTCATTCTTATAAATTCATCAACTGGGATATGGGCATGCCTCGGGCGCTTATTGATGACTGCAAAGCTGTTGCTTATGCTTGGTTTAAAAGAGGAATGCCTAGATCCAAACCTCCTATCGCACGGGGCATTACTACTTTCGCCGTCGTCAGCGTGATGCCTTTTGTTCGCTGGTTAAACAATCTAGGAGTTTCAAGCTTTGCAGATGTCCGTCCGATCCATGTCAGCAATTACGTTCATCATTGCAAATATGAATTGAAGTTAAGGCCTCTCCCGCTGTATGGGCGATTACGGGTTATTGATTTTCTTTGGGTGTTTTCTGTCGACACGATGTTTCCCATTCAGAGTTATCCTTGGGGTAATTCGACATTGTGGCGGATTTGTGGGGTCGCGAATGTAAAAGGGTTGGGTGCTGCCACTAAAAACGTCGGGCGAACAGATATCATTCCTCATGATGAACAATCTAGGATTTTCAACTATTGCGAAAGCATTGTCCGGGAGATGAAGGCCGAATTGGCAGTCAATGGTATTGGATATCATCCTAGTGATGAACGGATGGCAATTCGTTGCAGAGATGCTGTTCTGTATATAGTTTCAATCACTAGCGGCATGCGCAATGACGAGGCAATTGGAATTGAGGTTGGCGCTTGGCGCAAAGAGTTAAGAAATGGAATTAATTTTTGCTGGGTGACCACAGTCGAGCACAAGACAGGTAAAGGCCAAGTCGAATATCTTGTGCCAGAACTAACGATTGAAGCTTTAAGTCTTTTGGCAAAATATTCAGCACCCATCAGAAAAGAGCTGGATGAAGAGATTAGACAGCTTGCAAGCAATCGGGATTTTTCGTATTCAACTGAACATCTCCTTAGGCTCGAAAAAGCCCGAAAAGACGCGAATAAACTATTTTTGGGACGAAACACACAAGGAGGGAAAGTTCAGGAAAGCCATCATGTTGAGGCTCTCAGCGGGCAAGCATCCAATGCTGCGTTTGACCGTATAGCTAAAGCCGCTGGAAGCGATTGGCCGTTGAGGACGCATCAATGCAGGCGAACATATGCAAGATGCTTTGTAGAATCCCGTATGGGCCGCACTTCATTGATCTACCTCAAATGGCAGTTCAAACACAGCAGCATGAGTATGACCCAACTCTATGCATCCAATCCGCAGCAAGACCTGACTCTCTTTGATGAGATCTTCCAGCAGATGACAGAGTTTAAAATTGACCTGATCGAATCATGGCTCGATGATCAGCCACTGGCAGGGGGCGCTGGCGAAAAGATTGTGGAATTGCGGGCAATTCCAATCAAGGATAGAGCTGCTTTGCTTGCCCAGACCGCCCCACATGCCAACATTCGTGCGACTGGACACGGCTGGTGCATCGCCACAGAGCGGGGCTGCGGAGGTGCTGGTCTATACGAAGCTACACGGTGTCCAGGGTGCAAAAATTCGGTGATCGATGAAGTCTTCGCCAGCACTTGGCAGGACATCTACATTCAACAGCGAGAGCTGATAAAAATTGAGGATGCAGGCCCGGCTGTTAGGCAGCGCGCAGAACGCGACTTGCAGGTTGCACTAGATGTAATTACCAGCCTTGGCCTTTCTCCAGTTGAGGAAATGGAGGAGGCGGCAAATGACTAGACAGGCGGTGGGCCCTGACTCTCCTATTCGCTCCAGGTCGAAGACACTCGCCGCGCTCAACAAGGTCGTCGACGATCTCATTGCTGGTGACGGAAAGCTTTCCATCACATCCGTTGCCCGTGCCGCAGGTGTGACTCCGGGACTCATCCATAACACTTACCCAAGCATAGCGGAAAGGATTCGCAACATCGTTGGCAAGTCGGTGCGAGCCCAGCGAGACTCTAAGCATCAAGCGTTGATGAGCGAGAAAGAAAAGAACAGGGTGCTCCGTGCAGAGAATGATCAGCTTTTAGCGGAGGTAGCTCGGCTGGCTTCGGTTAACCAGCGACTAATATTCGAGATGATTCAGCTGAAGGCGGTTGCCAACGGTAAGGTCACCGCACTCCCTCTGAAACCAGGGCCCAACTAGGCCCTGATGGGGAACCCGCAGAATTCGTAAAAATCGCACGCTAACAGTTCAAGCGTCCCGGCCACGCCTGACTGTAGCTTGTTGACTGGTCAGTCTGTCTCGCGGGTAAAGCGATAGAACAAGTTCGGCTCGCTGACCACGTACAAATACCCTTCATCGTCGATGGTTACGCCTTCGGCTTGGGGTATGCCTTTCAGCAAACCAGCAAACCCCCTCGCCAAGGAGCGGAAACTCACCACCTTGCCCTCATCGGTGATTTCAATCAGCAGTTTCGACTCGTCGCTGAGCAATATCAGGTGGCCACTCTGTTGATCGAAGACGACCGAAGACAAGTCAGTGGCAAATACCTTGTCCTTTACCAAGTTGGACAGGTCGCGCACGTGCAGGGAAAAACCTCCTGCCAGGCTGGCACGAAGGCCGCCCACTTCCAGCAATTGGCGAGGGTCACGCTCCTTGGTCACAAACAAGCGATCACCTTTCAGGTCGTAGGCGAGCCCTTCAAGGCCTTTGTTGTCCGCCTTGCCAAGTGCCAAGGTCAGAGCTGGATACTGGTCTCGGCTCAATGAGCGACCGGGAGAAAGCTTACTGCCTTCGGCGAGGGGGACATCCACGATAACAAGGCTCTGCCGGCGCTCCTCGGCGATTACCAGTTGGCCGTTGCCGGCATAGGACACCGCCTCCACATCGTGGAAACCGTCCAGGCTATAGCGCCTTTCCACGTCACCGTCACGACTGAGGGCCAATAGTTCGTTTGGGCCGTTGGTAACCGCCCATAGCAGGTTCAGGTCAGGGTCGAAGGTCAGGCCCGAAAGGTTGTTGTCCACACCGGGAACCGGCTTAGCATCGAGCTCAACCCGATAGTCAGGCAGCCACACAGAGCGCTCCTGCCAATCGTCGGTGTGCCAGTGGGTCTTGATCCAGAAGTACAACCGATCATCAAGGTGATGGGTGCGGACTTGGAATACGGTAAGCAATACAAAGCACAGCAGTGCCCACATCCAGGCACTTGTTTTCTGTGTTCGGCCCAACCAGTTTTTAGCCATCAAATACATTAGAAGCCTCGTTAATTGGGACTGACGTCACGAGCTGTCATGGTTTCAATCCGACTCGGCGCGGCTCGCACAGGTGATGCACAACGGCGTGGCCGGATCGAATTCCAGGCGGCCCGAGGCGATCAACTCGCCGCATTGGTTACACCAGCCATACTCGCCCTCGTGCCAACGCTTGAGGGCCAGCTGGAGGCGGACGCGTTCATGCTGCGCCCGACTGCGGATGGCATCGTTCATCGCTTGCTGCTGGAGTGCGTCCATCCTCGACAGACGCCCTACCTTGCTTTGATCCAACTCCACCGATTGCGAGCGAGACTCAGCGTCTTCCAGCAACCGATCCAGCTCGGCAGCCCGCTGTTCCAGTAGGGTCTTGAAATGGGCAAGATCGAGGGCGTCGTCCATGGCCGTTAGCGCAGCAGCAACAGTGGGCCAGTGGTGGTGCGCAGCATGCTGGTCGTGGTGCTGCCGATCAGAAACTGACGGATGCGCGAATGACCGTAGGCCCCCATCACCAGCAGGTCGATGCCGTGCTCTTTCTGATAGGCGTGCAAGGTAGGCTCTATCTCGCCGTTCAGGGTCTCGGCGCGAACAGTGAATCCGACGTTGAGCAGCACTTTCTGCGCCCAGTCCAGCTGCGCGGACGATTCGTCGTTCACTGGCCCAACCATCACCAGGTGGATCGGCAGCCCCTTCAGCAGGGGGCTGGCCGCCAGCATCTCCACACCCTTGCGGGTAGTAGCGCTGCCATCGAAGGCCAGCATCGCGCTCTCGGGCTTTTGGAAGTTGGCCGGGGTGACCAGGATTGGCCGGTGCATGATACGAATCACGCTCTCCAGCTGGCTTCCGACATGCTGACTCAGACCGCCGCTAGACTCGCCTTGGCGACCGATGACCAATAGGCGCGTTTCGCTTTCCAGCTCTTGCAGGTTTTCCAGCAGATCGCCATGACGTTGCTTGGACTCCGGCGCGGCCACACCATCCGTCATGGCCCGCTCTTTCGCGGCGGCAAGCATGATCCGCCCTTGTTCAAGGGCCAACTTGCCGCGCTGTTCATCCAGGGAAGCAAGCTCATCGAGTAGGTGCTCGCGGCTGCCAAGGCCGATATTGCCACTCAGATCCGTTGTAACCGGGTACTGTCGCTGATCCAGCACATGCAGAAAGGTCAGCGGGGCTTCCAGGCTCAGACTGGCCCAGGCTGCGTAGTCGCAAACGGCTGGGGCCGAGGCGGAACCGTCGATACAGGCAATTACGTGGGTCATTGTTTTTCTCCTTCTCAGTGGCCCATGAGTTGATCAATGGCGTCGGGTTTATCGTGAACACCGAAGCGATCCACGATAGTGGCGCTTGCTTCGTTGAGGCCCAGCACTTCAACTTCGGTGCCTTCGCGGCGGAATTTGATGACCACTTTGTCCAAAGCGGCAACGGCGGTGATATCCCAGAAGTGAGCACGGTTCAGGTCGATGGTTACCTTGTTCAGGGCTTCTTTGAAGTCAAAGGCCGCGACGAACTTGTCTGCCGAGCTGAAGAACACCTGGCCGGTGACGTTATAGCTACGGTGCTCGCCTGCTTCGTCCAGCGAAGAGCTGATCGCCATGTAATGGCCAACCTTGTTGGCGAAGAACATCGCGGCCAGCAGCACGCCGGCCAACACGCCGAAGGCAAGGTTGTGGGTGGCCACCACGACCACCACAGTGACGACCATGACAATGTTGGTCGACAACGGATGCTTCTTCAGGTTGCGCAGCGAATCCCAACTGAAGGTGCCGATGGATACCATGATCATCACTGCCACCAGCGCAGCCATCGGGATCTGCTTCAGCCAGTCGCCGAGGAATACCACCATCAGCAGCAGGAATACGCCTGCGGCCAGGGATGACAGGCGAGAGCGACCGCCGGATTTCACGTTGATGATCGACTGACCAATCATCGCGCAGCCGGCCATACCGCCGATCAGACCCGAAGCAATATTGGCCACGCCCTGGCCCTTGCACTCGCGGTTCTTGTCACTGGGGGTGTCGGTCAGGTCGTCAACAATGGTTGCGGTCATCATCGACTCCAGCAGACCGACCACGGCCAGAGCTGCCGAGTAAGGGAAGATGATGGCCAACGTCTCGAAGGTCAGCGGCACGTCAGGCCAGAGGAAGATTGGCAGCGTATCTGGCAGTTGACCCATATCACCGACCGTGCGGATATCCAGCCCCACCGACATGGCGACGGCAGTCAGCACGATGATGCACACCAGCGGCGATGGGATGAGCTTGCCGATCTTGGGGACGTAGGGGAACAGATAGATGATGCCGAGGCCCGCGGCTGTCATGGCGTAGACGTGCCAGGTGACATTGGTCAGCTCGGGCAGCTGAGCCATGAAGATCAGGATTGCCAGCGCATTGACGAAGCCGGTCACCACCGAGCGCGAGACGAAGCGCATCAGTGAGCCGAGCTTCAGGTAGCCAGCAGCTATTTGTAGCACGCCACACAGCAGCGTGGCGGCCAGCAGGTATTCGAGACCATGATTCTTGACCAGGGTCACCATCAGCAGTGCCATAGCCCCAGTTGCGGCCGAGATCATGCCGGGTCGGCCACCGACAAAGGCGATCACCACGGCGATACAGAAAGAGGCGTACAGGCCGACCTTGGGGTCAAGCCCGGCAATGATCGAGAAGGCGATGGCTTCAGGGATCAGCGCAAGTGCGACGACGATCCCCGCGAGCACGTCGCCACGGACGTTGTAAAACCACGTTTGTTTGAGTGTTTGTAGCATCAGAATATCCAAAGCAATGCACCGCACACACGCCAGACGAAGGGCGAGCGCGTCGATACGAATTCAAATTGTGAGGATTATTGTGCTGTGTGCTTTGGGTGTAAGAACCGGGCATACAGCAGTACGCAGCCGCGAGCGAAACTAGCGGAAGCGAGGTGTTGCGAGGGGGCGTAGCGCTAAGGCGGCGTAGGCTGCCAGTAGATCGTTTGGAGTACAGTCATGCTGGTGTTCCTGTAGCTCAAGGAGTATGCGGAGCCGGAAGTATACAGTGAAGCTATCGTCGATTGCGACCCGCCGCCTTGCTTTGCGAAACCACGTCTGAAATTGGCTTAGTCGAGGAGTATCACCATCAGGAACGAAGGAAAATAATCAAAAAAATGTTAGGGAGTTAATTTGCTTATAAATCAATATCTTACACTCAACTAACTGTTAGGGTCATTCAGATATAACGATGGCTGCGTGGTCAGCCGCAGCAACGAGGCCAAAGCCCTGGGTATCGCCATGGGCGTTCCCCTGTTCCAGATCCAGGACGCCATCCGCAAGCATGACATTGAAGTCTTCAGTTCCAATTATGCCCTCTATGCCGACCTGTCCGACCGCGTCATGAATACCCTGGCGGCTGCAGTACCGGCAATTGAGCGCTACTCGATTGATGAAAGCTTTCTCGATATCAGCGGTTTGGGCGAAGAAAATGATCTGCAACACTGGGCTGTCGAACTCAAGGCACAGGTACTGCAACATACCGGCATCCCCGTCAGCATCGGCCTGGCACCGAGCAAAACCCTGGCCAAACTGGCCAACTGGGCCAGCAAGCGCTGGCCGCAGACCGGAGGCGTAGTCGACCTGCGCGACCCGGTGCGCCAACGCAAACTGCTCGCGCTGGCGCCGGTGGAGCAAGTCTGGGGCGTCGGTCGGCGCTTATCCCAACGCCTGCGCCTGCTGGGTATCGAACACGCCAGCGACCTGGCCAGCTATGATCAGCGCCTGATCAAGCGCAGCTTCAACAGCGTCTTGCAACGCACCGCTCGCGAACTGGCCGGCGAAGCCTGCTTTCCACTGGAAGAGGGCCCGGAGCGCAAGAAAATGATCGCCAGCACCCGCTCCTTTTCCAGCCGCCTCTATCAGCAGCACAGCCTGGCCGAAGCCATTACCCTGTATACCTCGCGCGCCGCTGAAAAGCTCCGCGCACAACAGAGCCTGTGCCGGGTACTGCACCTGTTTATCCGCAGCGGGGTCTACGACGGCGCCCAGGCCCAGCGCCAGCAAATCACCCTGGAGCTGCCCTACCCCACCGCCGACACCCGCGACCTGGTGCAACTGGCCCTGCGCGGACTGGCGCAGATCTACCAGCCAGGTATTGGCTACGCCAAAGCGGGGGTCATATTGATGGAGTTGATCGAACCAGGCCAATACACCCCGGACCTGTTCAAACCACAACCCAGACGTGGCAGTGATGAGTTGATGGCGGTCATGGATAGAATCAACCAGTACCAGGGTCGCGGCAACATCCGCCTCGGCCGCCTGCCCGCCAATCCGGCCTGGCGCATGCGGCAGGCCTTCAAAAGCCCGGCGTATACAACGCAGTGGAAGGATTTGCCGCGCGCAACCTAGCGAGCCTCTGAAGAACTACCTGCGTTGCCGCAGCCGCGTTAAAAACAGCCTCAAAATGCTCATTTACAACACGTAAACTGCGCTTTCTCGGCTGTTTTTGCCTTGCTGCAGCTGCCTCGCCTACGTTCTCAGAGACTCCCTTGAGTGCCGGGGAGATCCGTCGTCAGAGAAGCACTGATTAACAGCACACAACTTCGGCAGCCTGGTTGCCGCTGACCGGTTCTGGACCGTTAGATGCCAAGAATGGCATCTACGAGCCCCCAGGGAAGGGTTTACGGCGTGTCCAGAACCGGTCAGCGACAACCAGGCTGAGACACGGAACCGGCTTAATCAGTGCTTCTCGAAATGCGCTGCATCAATGGCTGACACATTCAAACAAAGCCAGGAGTTTACTGAACCTCGCTCGCATCCACCAAGCGCAATTCCTTCGGCATACTGAAGACGATATTCTCTTCGCGCCCAGCCAACTCTTCCGCCCCGGTCGCGCCCCAGCTATGCAAATGCTGGATCACTTCGCGCACCAGCACATCCGGCGCCGAGGCACCCGCGGTCACGCCGATCGTATTCACGCCCGCTAACCAATCACGCTGGATCTCCGCAGCGCCATCAATCAGATAGGCCGGCGTACCCATACGCTCGGACAACTCACGCAAACGGTTGGAATTGGAACTGTTCGGGCTACCCACCACCAGCACCAGATCACAGTCAGCCGCCAGCTGCTTCACCGCATCCTGCCGGTTCTGGGTGGCGTAGCAGATATCATCCTTGCGCGGCCCATTGATAGACGGGAAACGCGTACGCAAGGCATCAATCACCCGCGCTGTATCATCCATCGACAGGGTCGTCTGGGTCACAAAGGCCAGACGCTCAGGGTCACGCACCTGCAAGGCCGCCACATCAGCCTCATCCTCAACCAGATAGATAGCGCCGCCATTGGAAGCATCGTACTGCCCCATGGTGCCTTCCACCTCCGGGTGGCCGGCGTGACCGATCAGAATGCACTCGCGACCATCACGGCTGTAACGGGCCACTTCCATATGCACCTTGGTCACCAGCGGACAGGTCGCATCAAACACCTTGAGGCCACGATCCGCCGCCTGCTGACGGACTGCCTGGGATACACCATGGGCACTGAAGATAACAATCACGTCATCCGGCACCTGGTCGATTTCCTCGACAAAGATGGCACCGCGGCTGCGCAGATCCTCGACCACAAACTTGTTGTGGACCACTTCATGGCGCACATAAATCGGCGGCTCGAACACGTCCAGCGCGCGATTGACGATCTCGATAGCGCGGTCCACCCCGGCACAGAAACCACGGGGATTGGCCAGTTTGATCTGCATACTCAGCCTCGGCGTTAAAACAGAGTTATTTACTCGGGTATTATGCATGAAGAGTGGCGAGGATGCACATTCACCACCCCCTCAGGCAACAGCAACAATCTCGACCTCGAAGGTCACCACCTTGCCGGCCAGTGGATGATTGAAGTCCACCTCCACAGTGGTGTCATGAATCGTCTTCACTACCCCCGGCAGCTCGCCACCAGCCGCATCCTGGAAAATCACCAGTAGCCCGGTTTCCAGTTCCATTTCATTGAAGTTGTCACGCGGCATTACCTGGATATTCTGCGGATTGCCCGGGCCAAAACCCTGCTCAGGGGTAATCTCGAAGCTGCGCTTGTCGCCCGCCTTGAGGCCATAAAGGGCCTGCTCAAAGCCGGGTAACAGACTGCCATCACCCGCCTTGAACGTGGCTGGCTGCTTGTCCAGAGTACTATCAACCACCTCGCCGCCGGGCAGTTTCAGGGTGAAATGCAGGGTAACCTGACTGTCTTGATTGATGCGATTTTCGCTCATGCACGGGACCTGACAAAAGAGTGGAACAGTGACCACCTGAAGGTGGTCTTGTGGATCATGCCTCGCCGGTCGCCTTGCGCGGCCAGAACATATCGGCAATCAGCAGAATGGCACCAACGGTAATCGCACTGTCGGCAATATTGAACGCTGGAAAAAACCACTGCTGTTGCCAATGTACCAGAATGAAATCGACCACCTGGCCGTGCACAACACGATCATACAAATTACCCAACGCCCCGCCGAGAATCAGCGACAGCCCCATGGCTTCGATCCATTTGTCACGGCTCAAGCGGGCCAGCCAGATGACCAGCACAATGCTGACCACCACCGCCACAGCGGAGAAAAACCAACGCTGCCAGCCACCGGCCGAGGCCAGAAAGCTGAATGCCGCGCCCGGGTTGTAGGCCAGCATCAGGCTGAACAGTCCGTCAATCAGTGGCACCTGCTGGTAAGGCAGCAGATAGGCCTCGGCCAGCCACTTGGTCAACAAGTCGAGCACCAGTATGCCGGCGGACAACCACAACCAGACCAGGCTACGCCGTGCCTCAGGCATGTCGGCGCACCTCGCCGTCACCTTCGATGTTGTCTACACAGCGACCACAGATGCTTTCATGACCGGCATGGGTACCAACATCGGCACGGAAGTGCCAGCAGCGCTCACACTTGGTGTGCTCGGATTTCACCACCTGCAGTTTGAGCCCGTTCAGCTCTGTCACGACCGCTTCGGCCGGCGCCGAAGCCAGCGGAGCCAGCGTGGCCTCTGAAGTGATCAACACAAAGCGCAGCTCATCACCAAGATGTTCCAGCGTGGCCTGCAAAGCGCTGTCGACATAGAGCACCAGCTCGGCTTGCAGGTTGCCGCGAATCACCTTGGCGTTACGCTGGTTTTCCAGCTCCTTGTTCACCGCGGTTTTCACTGCAATTACCTGATCCCAGAAGTCGCGGCCCAACTCTGCCTGCTCGGGCAAGGCATGCAACCCTTCATACCAGGTCGCCAACATCACAGAGTCACCGCGCTCACCCGGCAGGTACTGCCACAGCTCTTCCGCGGTAAAGGACAGAATCGGAGCAATCCAGCGCACCAGGGCTTCGGCAATATGATAGAGCGCGCTCTGACAGGAGCGGCGCGCCACACTGTCGGCCTGGGTGGTGTACTGACGATCCTTGATGATATCCAGATAGAAACCGCCCAGCTCATGCACGCAGAAGTTGTGAATCTTCTGGTACACATTCCAGAACTTGTAACTGTCGTAGGCCTCGATCACTTCCTGTTGCAGGCGCAGGGTGTAGTCGACGGCCCAGCGGTCCAGATCCAGCATCTGCTCGGCCGGCAACAGATGCTCTTTGGGATCAAAGCCATTCAGGTTGGAGAGCAGGAAACGCGCGGTATTGCGGATGCGTCGATAGGCATCGGCGCTGCGCTGCAGGATCTGCTGGGATACCGCCATCTCACCGGAATAGTCCGACGAGGCGACCCACAGGCGCAGAATGTCAGCGCCCAGGCTATCGGTAACCTGCTGCGGCGCAATCACGTTACCCAGTGACTTGGACATCTTGCGGCCGTTTTCATCCACCACAAAGCCGTGGGTCAGCAGCCCTTTGTAAGGGGCATGGCCATCGATCGCGGCACCGGTGAGCAAGGATGAATGGAACCAGCCACGGTGCTGGTCAGAGCCTTCCAGGTACAGGTCCGCCAGCGGCCCCTGGTTATGCCCCATCGGGTGCGAGCCGCGCATGACGTGCCAGTGGGTGGTACCGGAATCAAACCAGACATCCAGGGTATCGCTGATCTTGTCATAGTCAGCCGCCTCGTCACCGAGCAACTCGGCAGCGTCCATGTTGAACCAGGCATCAATGCCTTGCTGTTCGACTTTCTGCGCTACCTGCTCAAGTAGCTCCAGCGTACGTGGGTGCAGGTCACCGCTTTCCTTGTGCAGAAAAAACGGGATGGGCACACCCCAGTTGCGCTGCCGCGAAATACACCAGTCCGGGCGACCGGCAATCATGTTGTGCAACCGCTGCTTGCCCCAGTCGGGTACGAAATGGGTGTCTTCGATAGCCTTGAGCGCACGCTCACGCAAGGTCTCGCCACCGGCTACCGGCACATCCATACCAACAAACCATTGCGCCGTGGCGCGGTAGATGACCGGGGTCTTGTGCCGCCAGCAATGCATGTAGCTGTGGCTGACCTGTTCGTGCGCGAGCAGACAATCGACGTCATCCAGCTTGGCCACCACATTCGGGTTCGCCTTCCAGATGAACTGGCCACCAAAAAACTCCAGCGACTCGGCATAGACCCCATTGCCCTGCACCGGATTGAGAATCTCGTCGTTGTGCATGCCGTAACGACGGCAGGTATAGAAGTCATCCTCACCATAAGCCGGGGCCGAATGCACGATACCGGTACCAGCACCCAGCTCGACATAATCCGCCAGGTAGACGGGTGACAGTCGGTCATAGAAAGGATGGCGGAAATTGATCAGCTCGAGCGTGTCCCCGGTCGTGGTAGCCAGTACCTGACCTTCGCGGCCATAACGCTGCAGGCAGGTTTCCACCAGTTCTTCCGCCAGCAGCAGTATCCGATCACCGGCATCCACCAGCGCGTAGTCGAATTCCGGATGGATGTTCAACGCCTGGTTGGCCGGGATGGTCCATGGCGTAGTGGTCCAGATCACCGCCTGAACCGGCTTGCTCAGCGCATCCAGACCAAAGGCACTGGCCAGCTTCTCGGGCTCGGCACAGAAAAAGCCGACATCAATGGTCGGCGATTGCTTGTCGGCGTACTCGACTTCCGCCTCAGCCAGCGCCGAACCGCAATCAAAGCACCAGTTAACCGGCTTCAGGCCCTTGAACACCACGCCCTGCTCGACCAACTTGCCCAGCGCACGAATCTCACCGGCTTCGTTACTGAAGTCCATGGTGCGATACGGCTTGTTCCAGTCGCCGAGAACACCCAGGCGAATAAAGTCAGCCTTCTGCCCCTCGACCTGCTCTGCTGCATAGGCACGGCTCAACTCGCGTGTCCTGGCCGGCTCCAGATGCTTGCCATGGGTCGTCTCGATCTTGTGCTCGATCGGCAGGCCGTGGCAGTCCCAGCCGGGTACGTAAGGCGCGTCAAAACCGGACAGGGTCTTGGAGCGAATGATCATGTCCTTGATGATCTTGTTGACCGCATGACCGATATGAATGCTGCCGTTGGCGTAGGGCGGGCCATCGTGCAGGATAAATGGCGGACGGCCCTGACTGATCTCGCGAATTCGCTGGTACAGGCCATCCAGGCGCTGCAGGGTAGCGGGCTCGCGTGTCGGCAGACCGGCCTTCATCGGGAAGTCGGTTGCCGGCAGATTCAGTGTCGCTTTGTAATCGGTCATGTCGATTGAGTCCAGACGTGAATACGCAAAAGGTAGATTAAATGCCCCACTGGGCGCGGGCTTTGGCAAAGTCAGCCTGAATACCCTGCTTCAGGGCATCCAGTGAATCAAACTGCTGTTCGTCACGCAGTTTCTCATGGAACAGCACCGTCAGCCGGCGGCCGTAGAGGTCGCCGCTGAAATCAAACAGATGCACTTCCAGGTGGGCCTGACCATCGTCGCCCACGCTGGGTCGGCGGCCAATATTGGCAACGCCCTTCAAGGTCTCGCCGGCACCATCAATCTGCGCACTGACCCGATAGACGCCATTGAGGGGGGCATGCAGACGCTTGAGCTGGATATTGGCTGTGGGTGCATCCAGGGTACGGCCCAGTTGCTGACCATAGAGCACACGCCCCGTGATGCTGAAAGGCCGCCCCAGCAAACGCTCAGCCTGTTCGAAGTCAGCGTCAGCCAGCACCTGACGCACCCGGCTGCTACTGATCCGTTCGCCGCAATCAGCCACCGTACTGGCCGCTTCCACACTGAAGCCATGGCGGGCACCACTGTCCTGCAGAAAGGCAAAATCACCGGAACGGTCACAGCCAAAGCGAAAATCATCGCCTACTTCCAGGTGCTTGATACCCAGGCCATCCAGCAGTGCTTGCTGCACAAAGGCCTCGGCACTCAAGCTGCGTAAACGGTGGTTGAAGGCCAGACACAGCACCCGGTCAACACCCTCAGCTTCCAGCAGCGCCAGCTTGTCACGCAGACGGGACAGCCGCGGCGGCGCCGCTTCAGGCGCAAAGTACTCGCGCGGCTGCGGCTCGAAGATCACCACGCAGCCGGGCAGGCCAAGACGCCGGGAATGTTCCCGCAGGCGCTTGAGGATGGCCTGATGGCCGGCATGCACACCGTCAAAATTGCCGATGGTTGCCACACAGCCCCGATGCCGGGGCCGCAGATTGTGTAGGCCGCGGACCAGTTCCATAGTGCTCGTCATGATGGATGAGTGAAAGCGCCGCAGTATACCTCATGCGGCGCCAGGCAAGCCACCAGCGCTGCCGGGGCTGATGAGCCGACTTATTTACGCAGATGACGCGGGCGCAAACCGGCCAGCAGCAGGGCCAGTCCGTAAGCACCCGCACCAGCCAGCACCAACAGCCCCATCTGCACAACCCGCTGCTGCCAGCCCCAGGCCAGCCACAAGCTGACATCCGCCGCCAGCCAGTACACCACCAGTACCATGGCCAGGCTGGCCAGCACCAGGCGCAGGGCAAACAGACCCCAGCCCGGCTGGGCCAGGTAGATACCCGATTTACGCAGCCCCCACCAGAGCAGACCGGCGTTCAACAGGGCCGACAGCGAGGTTGCCAGTGCCAGGCCGACATGCGCCAGAGGCCAGATCAGGATCAGGTTGAGCACCATATTGACGACCATGCAGAGAATGGCAATCTTGACCGGTGTCTTGGTGTCCTGGCGAGCAAAGTACCCCGGCGCCAACACCTTGATCAGCATAAAGGTCATCACCCCGACCGCGTAGGCACGCAAGGCCGCAGAGGATTGCAGCACATCGGCATCGGTCATGGCGCCGTAATGGAACAAGGTAGCAATCAAGGGCTCGGCGAGTAACAACAGCGCCAGCGCCGCCGGTACCCCGATCAGCAACACCATACGAATGGCCCAGTCCAGGGTCGCCGCAAAGGCCTTGGGATCAGCTCCGGCGTGCTGGCGCGACAGCGCCGGCAGAATCACTGTGCCGATAGCAATACCGAAGGCACCCAGCGGCAGTTCAGACAGGCGATCAGCGTAATACAGCCAGGAAATACTGCCAGTCTGCAGAAAAGACGCCAGCACGGTATCCAGCAGCAGGTTGATCTGGCTGACCGAGACGGCAAACAGGGCCGGTATCATCAAGGTCATGATGCGCTTGACGCCTTCATCATGCCGATTCGGCCGTGGTACCGGCAGCAAGCGGATGCGCCAGAGAAACGGCATCTGGAACAATAGCTGCGCGACCCCGGCAATGAACACCCCCCAGGCCAACGCCATGATTGGCTGCTCGAACCAAGGGCTGAGCAGCACCGTAGCGCCAATCATGCACAGATTAAGTAGCACCGGAGTAAAGGCCGGCACGGCAAAGCGTCCGTAGCTGTTCAGGATAGAACCACAGAAAGCCGTCAGTGAAATCAGCAGCAAGTAAGGGAAGGTGATGCGCAGCATATCGGTGGCCAGACCGAGCTTGTAGGCATCGCCATGGAACCCCGGCGCAAACAGGGTAATGAGTAGCGGCGCACCAGCCACACCGATCGCAGTAATAGCCACCAGACTCAGCCCCAGGGTACCGGCCACCCGGTCAACCAACAGCTTGACCTCGGCCAGGCTGCGCTTGGTGCGGTATTCCGACAATACCGGCACAAAGGCCTGGGCAAAGGCCCCTTCGGCAAACAGCCGGCGCAGGAAATTGGGGATCTTGAAGGCAATAAAGAAGGCATCCGCTTCGGATTTGGAACCAAAGTAGTTGGCCACCACCACATCACGCACCATGCCCAGCACCCGCGACAGCATGGTCATAATGCTGACAACCATGCCCGAACGCAGCAGGCCGTGGGCCTTGGGTTCTGCTGCAGTTGGTGGCGTACTGGAAGTCATGGTTTATCCGGGCGGCAAAAACCGCGATAATAGCTCGTTGCCGGGGCACAAGGCACCCCTTGTGCGCCCTGCAAACCGGCAATCGTAATCAGCTGCGAGATAATGTGCTGCAGGCTTGACATTCGGCAAGCCCGGCGGCATAGTACGCGGCCTTATTCGACCCTTATTCATTCAGTATTTCTGAGGAGCACGACGGTGGCCAACTCACCTCAAGCCAAAAAACGCGCCAAGCAGGCCGAGAAGCGC
>JAMCWB010000029.1 GCA_023475025.1 Gammaproteobacteria bacterium | reverse complement strand
CGCTCGACAAAAGGGTCACGGCATGCCGTGACCACCACGATCAGCCCAGCGCAAAAACCTGACCGCATCCCATTGGCAGAGGCCTCTGGACGACGGGGACGTCGTCCTTCCCGGGGCGTGCAGACTCGCTGTTGCTGGGACTGTCGAGCTTCCGCTCGACAAAAGGGTCACGGCATGCCGTGACTGCCACGATCGGCCCAGCGCAAAAAACCTGACCACACCACCTTGCCGCAAGCTCTGAACCATGATTCACTGCATAAAATGAATCAGGATTCACACCATGGCTTATCGCACCACCCCCGAACGCCAACAACGCGACCGCGCCCTGCGTGAACATATCCTCGACTGCGCCCTTGACCAGGTGCGCGCCGGTGGCTTCCAAGCGCTGACCATGAGCAGCCTGGCCAATGCCGCTGGTATTGCCACCGGCAGCTTGTACCGACATTTCAACGGCAAAGGCGAGCTGGCTGCCGAAGTCTTTGTGCGCGCCACCCGGGTGGAAGTCGACAAACTGCGCGGCCAGTTCACCGGCCAGGGCAGCGCCAGCGAGCGCCTGCAACGCGGTTTGACCCTGTTTGCCGCCCGCGCCTGGCACAGCCGGCAACTGGCCTATGCACTGATTGCCGAACCCGTTGACCCGGAAGTCGACAACCAGCGCCTGCGCTACCGCGAAGCCTACGCTGAGCTTTACGCCGACCTGATTCGCGCCGGGCGCGCGGATGGCAGCTTTACCGCCGAGCATATTCCGCTCACCGCCGCCTGCCTGGTGGGTGCTGTGGCCGAAGCCCTGGTCGGCCCCTTGTCACCCCAGGCCCGCGCCGCGCGCGCCAGCGGCCTGCCCAGTGACACCCTGGACCAGGTAACACAAAGCATTATCCGTTTCAGTCTGCGCGCCCTCGGCGCCAAGGAGAGTATCTGATGACCCAACATAGCGTCGCTGAAACCCATGCCGTGACCAATCAGGTACCCCCACTGGAAGGCACCAATCTGTATCGGGCCGATCTGCCACTGCAGCAATGGGTGAAGCGCTACCAGGCAGACTGGGCCGATGCTGCACTGCATGAGTACGGCGCCAAAGCCGGCGATGAACTGATGCAAGCCGGCTTTCTCGCCAACGAAAACAAACCAATTTTCCGCAGCCACGATCGCTATGGTCACCGGATCGACGTAGTCGACTTTCACCCGGCCTATCATGAGTTGATGAGCGCCGGTGTGGCTGCCGGCATCACCTCGTCACCCTGGAACCATCCGCAACCCGGCGCCCAGGTCGCCCGGGCAGCCACCATGTACCTGCACAACCAGGCCGAAGCCGGCACCAGTTGCCCCCTGACCATGACCTTTGCCTGCGTCCCGGCGCTCACGTTACAGCCGGACCTGGCCGAACAGTGGCTGCCAAAAATCCTCTCCGGCGTGTACGACCCACGCAACCTGCCCATCCAGGAGAAACACGGCGCCACCATCGGCATGGCGATGACGGAGAAACAGGGCGGTACCGACGTGCGCGCCAATACCACCAGGGCACACCCGGTCGGGCTCGGCGGCCCCGGGCAGGCCTACGAGCTGGTTGGGCACAAATGGTTCTGCTCCGCCCCCATGTGCGACGCCTTTCTCACCCTTGCCTACACCGATAAAGGCCTCAGCTGCTTTCTGCTGCCGCGTCACCGCCCGGATGGCAGCCGTAATGAGTTCTATATCCAGCGCCTGAAAAACAAGCTCGGCAACTGGGCCAACGCTTCCAGCGAGGTCGAATACCGTGGCGCGCTGGCCTGGATGGTCGGCGAGGAAAGCCGCGGCGTACCCACCATCATAGAGATGGTATCCCTGACCCGTTTCGACTGCATGATTGGCTCCAGCTCACTGATGCGTCAGGCCTTGAGCCAGGCCATCCATCATTGCAATCACCGCCAGGTTGGCGGACGGGTGCTCAGTGAGCAACCGCTGATGCAGAATGTACTGGCCGATCTGGCGCTGGAAAGCGAAGCGGCATTGGCGTTGACCATGCGCATGGGCCATGCGCTGGATAACGCTCACGACACCCATGAAGAAAAGTTTGCCCGCCTGGTCACCGCCATCGGCAAATACTGGATCTGCAAACGGGCACCCGTCATGATCAACGAAGCTCAGGAGTGCATGGGCGGCGCCGGCTATGTCGAAGAAACCATCCTGCCCCGCCTGTACCGCGAAGCGCCGGTCAACTCGATCTGGGAAGGCTCCGGCAACGTGCAGTGCCTGGATGTACTGCGCGCCCTGTCCAAGGAACCCGGCGTGCTCGACTGCCTGTTCAGCGAGCTCGGCGACGGCCACGGCAACGCGGCGCTGCAGCAGCACATCGCACAGATCAAGCGCGATTTCGCCAATACGGCTGACATCCAGTACCGCGCGCGTCAGCTGACCGAAGACGTGGCCGTTGCCTTGCAAGCCAAACTTCTGCTGGAAGCCGGTAACAGCACGGTATCCGATGCCTTTATCCAGAGTCGCCTGCAAGGCCATGGCCGCGCCTTTGGCACCCTGCCGCTGGGCGTCGACTGCGCCGCGCTGATCGCCCGCTCCAGTCTTTAACCGGTCAGCGCCAGCCAACCGGCGTAGATCCCCATGAGCAGAAAGGCGCTGGCCGCGACGGTCCTGATCAGGCCCAGTGGCAGGCGCCCGGCTGCGGCATTGCCCATAAAGACCACCGGTACATTGGCCAGCAACATGCCGATGGTCGTACCAATCAGGACCATGACAAAGGCATCGAATTGCGCCGCCAGCACCACAGTCGCCACCTGGGTCTTGTCACCCATTTCGGCAATGAAGAATGCCACCAGGGTGGCCATAAAGGCACCGTAGCGGCTGATTGGCGGGGTGTCTTCCTCATCCAGCTTGTCCGGCACCAGAGTCCAGGCGGCGACCAGAATAAAGCACAACGCCAGGAGCCCATGCAGCACCTGGGTCGGTACCAGATTACCCACCCAGTGCCCGACTGCTGCAGCCAGCGCATGGTTGGCCAGGGTCGCGGCCAGAATGCCCCAGACAATCGGCCAGGGCCGGCGAAAGCGCGCCGCCAGCAGCAAAGCCAGTAATTGGGTTTTATCACCGATTTCAGCGAGTGCAACGATACCGGTTGAGACCAGCAAGGCTTCCATGACACTTCCAGAGAGGGCAGGTTTGCGTAACCAATGACACGAAACAGCCCCCACCCTCGGTTGGCGGCGTCGTGTCATAGGTCTCGTCAAACCCGAACAGGCGGGTCGCAGGCACCATGGTCGGTTGACCAATCATGTTGATACCTGCCTCACAGAGAGACTACTCCCCTAAGACGCGGCGATAATAGCAATCCGCTTGCGTACCGGCAAGCGCTCAGCCAGGCGCAACCGCCGAGTACACCTTGAAGCGACTGGTCTCGCGCAACACCTTGCAGGGCCCGACATGGGCTTCGATTTGTGGCGGATAACGCAGAAACCCGTTGGCCACCAGGCGCAGCTCACCACCGGGCAAGAGGTTGCGGGTCACCTCGTTGAAAAAGCGCTCGGCAATCCCGGTATCCTGACGAATACCGGTATGGAAGGGCGGGTTACTGATCACCGCGGCATAACGCCCATGCACATCACTGAGCCCGTCCGAGGGGTAGACTTGCCCCGCCACCTGATTCAATTGCAGGCTTTGCTCGGCGCAATACAGCGCCAGGGCGTCGACATCCACCAGCTCGAACTGACAGTCCGGATTGCGCCGCGCCAGGGCAATGCTCAACACCCCGCTGCCACAGCCAAAGTCGAGCACCTTGCCGCTCTTCAGCATGGCCGGCTCTTCCAGCAGCAGCGCGCTGCCCTCATCCAAGCGGCCATGACTGAAAACTCCCGGCAGACTGACCAGCTCCAGACTCTGGTCGGCCAGCTCAACGCTAAACTGCTGCTGCCAGTCAGCCAGCGCAAAGGGCGCCGCCAGGCCGTCCATCTCTGCCTGCCACAACTGACAATGGCGCGCCGAGTCCAGCTTTCGTACCGCACTGGCATAGGGCTGCAACAGCTTCTCCGCGCGCTTGACCCCACCGTTCTTTTCCCCGACCAGATAAAGTGGTACACCCGCATCAAGCAAAGGCGCCATCTGTGCCAGAGCATAGTCGGCCCGCTCGATCGACTTCGGCATCAAGAGCACCGCAGCATCCAGCCCTGACCACTCAGGGCAGAGATGAGAAAAACCCAGGCGATCAGCCGGCAGCAACGCTTGCAGCGCCTTGTAGGGCGCATAATCCCAACACCAGACATGCCAGTCCGCCGGCAACTCAGCCACCAGGCGATCCGCCTCCGGATTGACCAACAGCACCCGCTTGCCCGCCAACAACTCGGCACTACGCAACAGGATCTGGCTGGTGTTCTGCATGACTAACTCCGGGGGCATTGTTCAGAAGGCCGCTATGGTACTAGAAATGGATAGTCACGAGCCTGAAAATGGATTGCCACAGGCCTGCGGCCTTCGCAATGACAGCACTAAAACCCAGCCACTCCCTGCCCTCATTCCCACATCTAACAACCCATCAACCCACACAAAAACTCAACCACTAAACCAACGTCATCGCGAGGGCCAAAGGCCCGTGGCGATCCATTTTTGCGCTGACCGGGTACAGACAGTGGATTGCCACAGGCCTACGGCCTTCGCAATGACAGCGCTAAAAACCAGCCACTCCCTGCCCTCACGCCAACCTCTAGCAACTATCAACCCACACAAAACTCAACCACTAAACCAACGTCATCGCGAGGGCCAAAGGCCCGTGGCGATCCATTGTCAGCAGTCCAGCCAGCGGCGCAAACCTTCGAGCAACCGATTCAGCGCCCCCTGATTGGCCTTGACCACCGCCTGCCCCGCCGCTCCGGCCTGTTGCGCCTGCTGTGGCTGTTCCATCCACTGCAGCACCTGCCCTGCCAGACTGTCAGCATCCGACACGGACTGCAGAGCGCCGGCGCCTTCGAGCAACTGGCTGATTTCGCTAAAGTTGAAACGGTGCGGCCCGGACAAGACCGGCAGCCCCAGCGCGGCAGGCTCCAGGTAGTTGTGCCCACCATTCGGCACCAGCGAACCGCCCACAAAAGCCATATCCGCACAGGCATAGAACTGCATCAACTCCCCCATGCTATCGACCAGCATGACCTGTTCGGCCGGCCCAGGCTGTTGTTGCAGGCTGCGCTGCGCCAGGCTCAAGCCAGCCTCGCGGATCATGCGTGCAACGCCGGCAAAGCGCTCCGGATGACGTGGCACCAACAGCAACAGCGCATCGGGCACAGTCTTGAGCAGCTGCTGATGTGCCGCCAGTATCTGCTCATCCTCACCGGCATGGGTACTGGCGGCAATCCACACGGGGCGCTGCCCCCACTGGGCCCGCAACGCGGCGGCCTGCTGCAGTAATTCCGCCGCCGGCTGCAAATCAAACTTGATGCTGCCGGTCACACTCATGGCCTCTTTACGCACCCCAAGATCAGCAAAACGCACCGCTTCGGCCTGGGTTTGCGCGGCCACCCAGTCCAGCGCGGCAAACATCGGCCGCACCAACCAACTGACCCGCTGATAACCCCGTGCCGAGCGCTCGGACAAGCGCGCATTAGCCAACACCACCGGCACCCTGGCACGTCCGGCTTCGGCCACTAGGTTGGGCCATAGCTCGGTTTCCATCACGATCGCCAGGCGCGGCTGCAACCGGCGGATAAAGCGGCGCTGCAACCAGGGCAAGTCATAGGGCAGATAGGCATGCCCGACCTGACCGGCAAACAGCTTACGGATCTGTTCCGAGCCCGTCGGCGTCATACAGCTGATGGTGATGGGCAAATGGGGGTAGCGCACCAGCAGCTCCCGCACCATGGGCGCCGCTGCAATGGCCTCGCCCACGGACACCGCATGCACCCAGATACCCCCTGCCCGCAGATCACCACCGAGGGCAAAACGCTCCGGCCAGCGGCGGGCATAGGCCGGGGCGCGCAGCGCGCGATAGAGCAGGCGCAACAGGATAACGGGCAACAGGCAAAGAAAAATCAGGCTATAGATCAAACGCGGCATGGCAAGACTCCTGAAACAGGTTTCCTAGCCTAGCAGAAGTGACCGTGATCGGCGGGAAAGTCTATACTGGGCATTCACTTATCAACCACTGCCGAGGCCCATGAGCACATTGCTGGAAACCGACATCTGTATTCTGGGCGGCGGCATCGCCGGCCTGTGGCTGAACGCCCGTTTGCGCCAGCAGGGTTACAGTACCCTGCTGCTGGAAAGCGCAACCCTTGGCGGCGGCCAGAGCATCAAGTCCCAGGGCATCATCCACGGCGGGACCAAATATGCCCTGCACGGCAAGCTCACCACGGCCGCCGAAGCCATCGCCGCCATGCCTGGCCGCTGGCGCGACTGCCTCGAGGGAAAGGGAGAAATTGACCTGACCCCGGTGCGCCTGCTGTCGCCCTATCATTACCTGTGGTCCCCCGGCGGACTGGTCAGCAATATGGCCGGTTTTTTTGCCAGCAAGGCGCTGCGCGGCCGGGTCGATGCGGTCAAGGGCAGCAACTTGCCGCCCGTGTTCCAGTCAGCCCGTTTCAAGGGCAAGGTCTACCGCCTGGCTGAACTGGTGCTGGATGTACCCAGCGTGATTCAGCGCCTCAGCGAACTGGCCGAAGACAGCCTGATCGCCGCCGACAACATTCGCATCGAGCGTGATCCCGATGACAAGATTGCCTGCGTGCACACCGGTGATATCACCATCAAAGCCCAGCGCTATGTGCTGACCGGCGGCGAAGGCAACCAGGCCCTGCAAGCGGCCTGGGGCGTTGAACAACCCGCCATGCAGCGTCGCCCGCTGCAGATGGTGCTGGTCAAGGGGCCGGAATTACCCGGTCTCTATGCCCATTGCCTGGGTAGCAGCCCGAAACCGCGCCTTACCGTCACCACCCACCCCACGGCTGATGGCCAGTGGTGCTGGTATCTGGGTGGCGAGCTGGCCGAACAGGGCGTCGATGCCAGTGCCGATACCTTGATCCAGCGTGCGCAACAGGAACTGACTGAGCTGCTGCCCTGGGTCGATTTGAGTCAATGCCAGTGGGCGACCCTCAAGGTCAACCGCGCTGAGCCGGCGCAGAGCGGCCTGATCAGGCCAGACAGTGCCTACGTGCAAGCGGTGCACAATGCACTGGTCTGCTGGCCGACCAAGCTGGCCCTGTCACCCCACCTGAGCGATCTGGTACTTGAGCAATTGACCGCCGACCAGGTCACGCCAGCCAAGGCGCAGCCTGCGCACCACCAGCCGCGCCCCGCCGCTGCCACCCCCATCTGGGATACCTGTTTCTGATGGCTTTCACCCGCACCCACCAACGTCCGCTGGGCAGTACCGGCCTGCAGGTCTCCCCGCTGGGCCTGGGCACAGTAAAACTCGGCCGCAACCAAGGGGTGAAATACCCCAATGGCTTTGAGCTGCCGAGCGATAGTGAAGCGGCAGACTTGCTCACCCTGGCACGCGAACTGGGCATCAATCTGCTCGATACCGCACCCGCTTACGGCAGCAGCGAAACGCGCCTGGGCCCACTCCTGCGCGGTCAACGCCAGCACTGGGTGATCTGCAGCAAGGTCGGCGAAGAATTCAGCGGCGGCGAGTCCTGGTTTGATTTTTCGGCCAGCCATACCCGGCATTCGGTGGAACGTTCGCTGCGCCGGCTGGAAACCGACTACCTGGATCTGGTGCTGGTCCATTCGGATGGCAATGATCTGGACGTGCTCGACCAGGAGGTCTATCCGGCCTTGGCGCAACTCAAGCAAGAGGGCCTGATCCGCGCCTTTGGCTTTTCCGGGAAAACCGTGGCCGGCGGTATCCGGGCGCTGGACCAGGGCGACTGCGCCATGGTGACCTATAACCTGAACGAACGTGCCGAAGCCGCTGTGATGGACCATGCACTGTCACAACAGAAGGGCATACTGATCAAGAAAGCGCTGGCCAGCGGGCACCTGTGCCTGCAAGGGGAAGACCCGGTGAAACAAGGCCTTGCATTTGTCTTCGACCACCCGGCAGTCAGCAGTGCTATCGTCGGCACCATCAACCCGAAACATCTGGTGCATAACGTACAGACAGCCGTCGAGGTACTCGACCAATAACCCGCAAGGGGGTAGCAGATGGCTCGAATCATCGCGCAGCACAATCCCGTGGCCTTCAAGACCCAGGCGATCCAGGTCAAGGCCAGCAGTGAAGTGCTGCACTATACCCCGGTAGGCATGCCGTTGAATTTTGCCAGCATGCAGGCCCGGCGTAAGCCGGTCAGCGTCGATGATCCCGAGCACTTTGAACTGACCCTGGCCAACCTCGGCGTTTCTGTGGCACTTGAACTGAACTGGCGCGGGCGCAGCCTCCAGCTGCTGATCAAGGAACCCGACAACGCACAGTTGAAGCTGATCTCCGGCTACGTACCGGCGCATGAACTGCGCGTGCCCCTGCTGACCGCGATGAATGAAATTGCCGAAGAGCTGCTACTGGAAACCGAGTCCGGCTGGTTACAAGGCTGCTATCAGGACACCTGGCTACCTACCCCCTATGCCGACACCCTGCCGCTGGATGCTCGCCGCCATTACCAACTGACCCCACAGCGCGGCGCCTCACGCCCGGTAATGTGCCGTGAATTGCACTTACTCGAACGCCCGCGCGCCTATATCCACCTGCCGACTAACTCTTTGCAGCTGGTGTATTACCTCGGCCTGCAACTGCCGGACAACCTCGAACACATCAGCGGCCTGCACGCCGACGAACACCTGGACAGCGCCAGCGGCCAACTGATCACCCAGCTGGATTACCAGAAAACAGACCTCTATCTGGCCGAGTTTACCGAGCAGGGAGCAACCGGGCAGTTATACCAGCTGATTCGCGGTGAACTCATCGAACAACCCGGCCACGACTTCACCCTCAGCGAAGCCATGGCTGCGCAGGAGGGCTGGGTGGTCAGGGAGCGTCAGGCCAGCTGGCCCGATGGGCTGAATAACCTGTAAGCCTGGAACACCTGAACTCCCAAACCAATTACCGATTGAAGCTTCCCGAGCTCACTGGATTGCCACGCCTACGGCTCGCAATGACAACCTTCTCTGACCCGTCATTGCGAGGAGCGCAGCGACGTGGCAATCCATTGGCCCGAACCCAATAACCACAACATGGATCGCCACAGGCTACGCCTTCGCGATGACAGCGGTGAGGCGGCATTGCATCTCGGCTGAGATGTCAACTATGGGAAACACACAAACCACCACCCACACCACCGTCATTGCGAGGAGCACAGCGACGTGGCAATCCATTGGCCCGAACCCAATAACCACAACATGGATCGCCACAGGCTACGCCTTCGCGATGACAGCGGTGAGGGGGCATTGCATCTCGGCTGAGATGTCAACTATGGGAAACACACAAACCACCACCCCACCCCCGTCATTGCGAGGAGCGTAGCGACGTGGCAATCCATTATCCGGACTCAATAACCACAACATGGATCGCCACAGGCTACGCCTTCGCGATGACAGCGGTGAGGGGGCATTGCATCTCGGCTGAGAGTCAACTATGGGAAACACACAAACCACCACCCCACCCCCCGTCATTGCGAGGAGCACAGCGACGTGGCAATCCATTGCAAAACAAACTCAAATTATTCACTCGCTCACTGCCTACACCAATTCAAGCGACAGATCTCTCCAGTCTGGATTCAAGGCCTCAACCAGTTGAATCTTTTTCTTCCGGCTACCCGCTTTCAACTGCTTTTCACGACTGATTGCAGCCAGCATATCAGCATGCAACTCAAACCAGACCAACCGACCAAGCCTATAGCGAGATGAAAACCCATCAACAACATGATTCTGATGCTGCCAGACCCGTGCCGGCAGGTTGGATGTAACACCAACATAGAGAGTGCCACGGGGTTGATTGGTGATCATGTAGACACAGGGTTGCTTGAGCATAATTCATCCTTGAAGAGTTTCATTAAGGCCCGCATAAAACCACAACATGGATCGCCACAGGCTTACGCCTTCGCGATGACAGCGGTGAGGGGGGGCATGAAAACGCATGTGAGAGCCAGCTATAGCGCAACACACAAACCACCACCCTTCACCCCCGTCATTGCGAGGAGCCCAGCGACGTGGCAATCCATTATCCGGACTCAATAACAACAAAAATGGATCGCCACAGGCTTACGCCTTCGCGATGACAGCGGTGAGGGGGGGCATGAAAACGCATGTGAGAGCCAGCTATAGCGCAACGCACAAACCACCACCCCACCCCCGTCATTGCGAGGAGCGCAGCGACGTGGCAATCCATTGGCCCGAACCCAATAACCACAACATGGATCGCCGCAGGCTTACGCCTTCGCGATGACAGCGGTGAGGGAGGGCATGAAAACGCATGTGAGAGCCAGCTATAGCGCAACACACAAACCACCACCCTTCACCCCCGTCATTGCGAGGAGCGCAGCGACGCGGCAATCCATTGGTCCGGACTCAATAACAACAAAATGGATCGCCACAGGCTCACGCCTT
>JAMCWB010000016.1 GCA_023475025.1 Gammaproteobacteria bacterium | reverse complement strand
ACCATCGGTTACGGACTGCCGGACTTCGCAGAGGAACTCAACTACGGAGTCGATCTATCAACCATCTGAGGGTGGTATCAGATTGATGGGGTGAAGGTGCCCCATCAACCATTAAATCCGTATACCCAAAAATCATAGCCTGTGTAAAAGCCGGTAAAGCTGCCTTTACAAAAGCCCGACGCCGCGCTGACTGGCCTATCATTTCTTCAGGTTGGCAATGTTTGCCATCACCTGAGGAACCCTGCGAGGGCAACGCCATGAAAACATTCACCACGATATCCAGCCTGTGTCTGACTGCCCTGCTGCTCGGCAGCAATGTCCAGGCTGCCCCCTTCGGTGCTACACAGCGCGCACAGAGCGGTAATGACCAGGTGCAGATGGCCGGTCACCAGCAGCGTGGACAGGCCCATCGCCAGCAGCGGCATAGCCGGAACAATACCGGCATGGCCAACCACCGCTCTTCCGGGCCGGCGCGCTACAGCGCCCAGCCGCAGCGCCAGCATCACCATCAACAACGTCATCAGCGGCATAACCGTGAGTGGTCCAGGCAACACCAGCCACGCCACCAGCCACCGCGCCAGGTCATCCGCCACCACCATCACTATCACCGCTCGCCACCGCCCGTAAGCAGCTTGCGCCATCAGGTCTATGGCCAGCGGCATCACTTCAAACGTGGGCCGGCATTACCGCGCCATGTGGTCATCGTTCAGGGCCGGCCGCTGCCAAAGGGCTGGGGTAGGTCTATACCGCACAGTCAGGTCAGACACCTGCCCCACTACCCGGGCTATGAGTGGCGGATCGCCGGGCGTGACCTGATCCTGATTGCCGCAACCACCGGCATTGTCTACGCGATTCTGGATAACGTGCTCTGAATTTATCCTCTGCCCGCAGGCCTGAGCGGGCAGAGGCGTTCAGCCTGTCCTGAATCAATACTTTATCTATTGTGTTGTGGCATAGTCGAAGTCAGTGAACTTCACTCCATCTGAAGGCTCAGACCTATCAGGTACTCAACAAAAGGATGCCCTATGCAAATTCAGGTCAACAGCAAGCACACCAATGGTAGCGTCAGACAACAAGAATGGGTCAGTGCTACCGTGCAAGGCGAATTGAAGCGTTTCGACGACTTTCTTACCCGGGTGGAAGTCCACCTGAGCGATGAAAACGCCCATAAATCCGGTGCCGATGACAAACGCTGCCAGATTGAACTGCGCCCCAAAGGCCATCAACCCCTTTCGGTAACCCACAAGGCAGCCAGTCTTGAGCAGGCAGTCAATGGCGCAGCAGAAAAAGCCTACAATGCCCTAGAGCACCTGATGGGCAAGTTGAGCAGCAAGCAGTCAGGCGCCCAGCCCGACCTGAACGAAACCAGCGCAGAGCGTGACGCCCTGCTGCAGGAAGAGTTTCTCGATAAGCAGTCCGAACTCGAAGGCAGTTGATCCAACGACAGCGGGCGAGCCACTGGCTCGCCCGCTTTCCTTCAAGCCGGCGTCTTTACGCCAGCACCCCCTTCTTATTGGCTAGCCGCCAGCTCGCGGTCAATGACGCCAGACAAGGCATCCCACACCGGGCGTGGCAGATGAATATTGTCGACAAACACGGTCGGTGTGCTCGCGACCTGCAACTGACGGGCGACCTGCAGCGAGGCCTCTACCGCATCCCGTTGCTGCTCACGGCGCAGACAACTGC
The DNA here is from genome assembly GCA_023475025.1 of Gammaproteobacteria bacterium. Taxonomy (GTDB): domain Bacteria; phylum Pseudomonadota; class Gammaproteobacteria; order Pseudomonadales; family Pseudomonadaceae; genus Halopseudomonas. The sequence goes on along the minus strand of JAMCWB010000016.1, from coordinate 8,971 downwards.
CAAAACGCGCTGTGTTCAGCTCCAGCTCACCGGCATAACCGACAAAGGTCTCCAGCGGATCACTTTGCGTACTCCAGGCAGACTGGTTGGCAAACAGCAGCGCGTGCATATCCCAGTAATTGTTCTGCGCCCCGGCACAACGCGCGGCCTGAGCGGCGGCCAGGGAGTTACGGTGCTGACTGAGCGGCATATCGAAAAACACCAGACGAACCTTGCCGCTATCAATATAGTCGGCTTTCAGTTGCGGGTGCAGGCGTGAGAAGTTGGCACAGGCCGGGCACTGGTAATCGGCAAACTCACGCACGACCACGGGTGCATCGGCATCACCCAAGTGTACGCCATACTGGTCAAACTGTGCAGGAAATGGTGGTGCGCCCTCTGCAGCCTGGGGCAGTGAGCCCACCGGGCCGGTGCCTGGTGTCGACAGATAGATGGCCAAGGCTATTATCCCGACCACCAGCAGGGAGCCGCCGCCCCAGATCAGCAATTGCTGGCGTTTACGCTGACGGCTGGCCACCGTCGGCTCACCCTTGGCCTTGCGCCTTTTGGCTTCACCCATGATTGTTTATCCTTGAAAGAGAGTGCATGACAATCGGCACACTATAACCGAGCAGCGACAGACAAACAGCCGATCAAACACCGATATCCTCATACCAGAGCACCGGATTAGCGGCGATAAAGTCTTCCATCAGGCCAATACAGGTCGGATCCTGGATAACACTGACCTCAACCCCGCGCTCGCGCAGCAAGGCTTCTTCGCCCATAAAGGTCTGGTTCTCGCCAATCACCACCCGTGGAATGCCATAGAGCAGGATGGCACCCGTGCACATGGCGCAGGGTGACAGAGTGGTATAGAGCACCGACTGCTGATAGACACTGGCCGGTTGCCGCCCGGCCTGCTCGAAAGCTGCCATTTCTCCGTGCAAAATGGCACTGCCTTGCTGCACACGCTGATTGTGTCCGCGACCGATGATGCGATTGTCATGCACAATCACCGAACCAATCGGGATACCACCCTGCGCCAGCCCCTTGCGGGCTTCATCGATCGCAGCTTGCATAAACTCATTGACCATGATGCGGCATCAGTCCTCTTTGTCGTTGATATGGCTCAGCTTGTCATAATCAAGCTCGTTCAGCTCCTCCCCTTCAACCAGGCCTTCCCAGTGGTTATGCGGCGGCTGATCGTCAGGCAGAGTTTCATGGGGCTGGTTATTCTCACCGGGGTGTTTGTGGTCGGCAGGCATACTCACCTCATTGGCAGCCATCGGCTGCAATTGCGAAACGAACCTATCACACATCAACAAGATAGCAGAGGATTCGCCTCGGCATGCTGCGAGCAGCCTCTCTTGCCCATTAAAGCTACCCGGCGATTGCAGAACCGGCCAGTACAACGCACTATCAAACGGCCTTTCGCCACCAAAACAAATAGCCCCCAGACCGGCACCAAGGCGACATAACGCATGCTCACATTGCAACTCGACATCGTCACCATGATGACCTTGCTCGCCAGCGGGCATCTGATCCTTGCCCTGATGCTGTCATGGCACCGGGTTGAACCCTCGTTGCGCGCCACCGTGCGCATCTGGCAGGCAGCGCAGCTGCTCAAGGCGATCGGCGGCGCCGGCGTGGTTTTTGGTGTGGTCAGTGAGAATGTGCCTGTGCGTCTGCTGGGTAACTTGCTGATCTTCACCGGTTTTGCCTGTGAGTTGATGGCCTATCGGCGCTATGTCTTGCACCGCACCCTGCCAAGACTTCCTTTCGGGCTGCTGATCATCGGCTCAGCGCTGGTTCTGGCGGGTATCTGGGTTCCCGAGGCCTGGCGCACCCAGTATACGGTCGCGGCCGCCTCAACCTTGCTGGCCGCCTTTACCCTGCTCAGCTGCCTGATTCTCAATGCCCACCGCCGGCGCCAGAGCAATCCCTTGCCCATGCTCAAAGTGCTGGTCTGGACCAATGGCCTGAACAGCCTGGCGACCTTTTCCCGCGCGATATCGGCAGTACTGATCGAGCAGCACCATGTTGCGACCCAGGCGCCACTGAACGAAGCAGCCTTTTTGCTGAATTACCTGCTGATCCTGATCAACGGCATGGGCTTCTTGCTGCTGATCAAGGAAGAAGTCGACACCAAGCTACGGGAACTGGTGGTACGCGACCCTCTGACCGGGCTTTTCAATCGCCGTCATCTGGACAGCAGCCTGGAAGTCGCGATCGAAGAACACAATATGGCGCAACAGCCACTGAGCCTGTGCCTGCTCGACCTTGACCACTTCAAGGCGGTCAACGATACCTATGGCCATAACGCCGGGGACTACATTCTGCGTGAATTCGCCCGCCACCTGAGTCAACACCTGCGGCCCGCTGACCTGGTCGCTCGCATCGGCGGCGAAGAATTTGTCGTGGTCATGCACGAAACCGACGCAGTAACCGCCAGCACGCGTATCCAGGATATTCTGGATAACTTCAGTGCCCGCCAGTTCCGTCTCGGCAAGGATCGGGTCAAGCTGAGTTTCAGTGCCGGTATAGCGGAAAGACGCAACCCGGTGCGCCCCTCCGAGCTCATACGTCAGGCAGATAGAGCGCTCTATCGCAGCAAGGAAAATGGCCGTAAGCAGGTCAGTCAATACGCAGCCAACAGCGAGTCAGAGCGCGACAGGGCCGCCCATTATCCATTGGCTGAATAGCAGCTGACAGAGCAATTGCCGCCACCTTCCTGCTCGGCCTACACTTTTACACTCTGTTTCACATTTTCATCCTGACTGGCTGACAAGGAACTGACCATGAGCTTTGCAACACCTCTCTACCTTTGTGGCCCACTGCGTGAACCACAGCAGATGCTGGCTGACCAGGAATACAGCGGTCATACATCAATCCACGATGACAGCATGGCGGAAAAGCTCGGCTTCAAGGCCGGCCCTATCGAAGGACCTACCCATTTCAGCCAGTTTGCTCCTTTACTGGTCGAGCTCTGGGGCCAGGCCTGGTTCGAGCGCGGCTGCTTCTCGGCACACTTCCAGAACATGGTTGTTGAAGGCGAACAGGTGCGCGCCTTTGTCGAGCGCCCGGCACCCGGTGCCACGCGCGTACGTTGCTGGGCAGAAAAAGCTGACGGCACACCGGTACTGGAAGCCAGTGCCAGCCTGGGGCCTGATCATGGCGACACCCTGCTTGACCAGCGCATGGCCAAGCTACGAGCCCCGGAAAAGCTGGTTATCCTCGCTGACCTGCATGTCGGCATGACCGGCAAGCAGGACGAGCCGGTGCGCATGGACGCCGACCAACACATGGGCAACCTCTACCCCTTCTCGCTAAACGACAAGCTGCAGGGCATCACCGAGAACAGCAGCTGGTACTCAGACGCGGCCAGCAGCCCCTGGGGCAAGGCCATCATCCCCACGGAAATGGTCAGCGTATTGGCGGAATACAGCAGCAAGCTGGCCGATTTTCCGGTCAAGCAGCCAGTTATCGGACTCTTTGCCGACCAGGAAATCCGCATGGTCGACGGTCCCCTGCTGGTCGGTGAGGATTACCTGATCCGCCGCGAGATAGTCGCTCTATCAGAAAGTAAGCGTACCGAGTCCTACTGGGTACGCTCACGCATCTATGATGCCAGCGGCGAAACGCTGAAAGCCGAAATGCTGCTCAACCACGCCACCCTAAAACACTCCTACCCGAATTATGCAGCCGAGGCTCAAAGCTGACTGATTGCGGGTAGTGCCTACCCGGCACTGCCCGCAACCACAACCGCTTTCACCCCACCCGGTAATCGCTATACACTGCTCCAGCGGCTTGAACCGCCTAACTCTGGTTGTTATCGACCCTGTTACAGGACGTAGTCATGCTGAACGGACGACCCGAAGACAAAAGCTTTGTCATTTTGCTGATTGCTGTTTCCCTGGCCTTTATCTGGCTGCTGCTGCCCTTTTACAGCGCCATTTTCTGGGGCACCATCCTGGCAATCATTTTTTATCCGGTGCAACGACGTCTCGCCGCGCGCATGCCCAAACGTCCCAGCATGGCGGCAGGCATCACCCTGCTGCTGATCCTGGTTATCGTGATCCTGCCCGTCAGCCTGCTCACCACGGCACTGGTACGACAGGCCCAAGCCTTCTACAAAAAGGTGCGCGAAGGCGATATCGATTTCGGTGACTACTTCCAGCAGATCATGGACGCCGTACCCGCACCACTCGAAGCCTTGCTGCAACGCTTTGGCCTGAGCGATATGGATGGCATTCAGGAATACCTGGTCACTGGTGCCGAGCAGGCAGGACAGTTTATAGCCAACCACGCCGTCAGCGTTGGTTCGGATACCCTGCATTTTCTGATCAGCTTCGCCATCATGCTCTATCTGTTGTTTTTCCTCCTGCGTGACGGGCATACCCTGGCCATACAGATTCGCCGCGCCGCGCCGCTCAGCGACGCCCACAAAGGCATGCTGCAAGACAAGTTCACCCGCGTGGTCAAGGCCACCGTCAAGGGCAACATCCTGGTGGCAGCCGTTCAGGGCGCGCTTGGCGGTATTATCTTCTGGATTCTCGGCCTGCCCGGCGCCGTGCTTTGGGGCGTACTCATGGGCATACTGTCACTGCTGCCGGCAGTCGGCGCCAGCCTGATCTGGGGGCCGGTGGCAATCTATTTCCTGGCCACCGGCGATGTGGTCAAAGCCATTGTACTGGCCGCCTTCGGCGCCATTGTCATTGGTCTGGCCGATAATGTGCTGCGCCCCAAACTGGTCGGCAAAGAGCTCAAACTGCCTGATTACGTGGTACTGATTGCGACCATCGGCGGCCTGTCACTCTTTGGCCTTAACGGCTTTGTCATTGGCCCGCTGATCGCCGCCTTGTTCATCACCGTCTGGCTGCTCTTTGCCGAACGCCGGGAAGCGTCAGAGAATAACCAGACCAGCCTGGTCATGCCGCCACAGGCAACACCCGGTACCGATAACGACCGCGCCGACTGATGACCGCATGACGCCAAACAGGTATGATTACGCCCCTTCAATTTGTCAGCCAGCTTAAGCCGAGAGACTATGTCGACTGCCCAACCCCGTCAGATCCTGGTAACCAGTGCCCTGCCCTACGCCAATGGCTCCATTCACCTTGGCCACATGCTGGAATACATTCAGACCGACATCTGGGTCCGCTACCAGAAGCTGCGCGGTAACCAGTGTATCTATGTCTGCGCCGACGACGCCCACGGCTCGGCCATCATGCTGCGCGCAGAAAAGGAAGGCATTACCTCCGAACAACTGATCGCCAATGTGCATGCCGAACACAGCGCGGATTTCGCCGACTTCCTGGTTGACTTTGACAACTACTACTCAACGCATTCTGATGAAAATCAGTACTTTGCCGAGCTTATCTATGGCCGACTGAAAGAAGCCGGCCACATCGCCACCCGCTCGGTCACCCAGTATTTCGACCCGGACAAAGGCATGTTCCTGGCAGACCGCTTTATCAAGGGCACCTGCCCGAAATGCGGCGCTGAAGACCAGTACGGCGACAACTGCGAAAAGTGCGGGGCCACTTATGAGCCGACCGAACTGAAAGACCCGCGCTCAGCAATCTCCGGCGCCACCCCGGTGCTCAAGGATTCCAAGCACTTCTTCTTCAAGCTGCCCGAATTCCAGGCCATGCTGAAGGAATGGACCCGCAGTGGCGCGCTGCAGGAGGCGGTCGCCAACAAGATCGACGAATGGCTGAACAACGAACTGCAGGAATGGGACATCAGCCGCGACGCGCCCTACTTCGGCTTTGAAATCCCCGGTGAGCCCGGCAAGTACTTCTACGTCTGGCTAGACGCGCCGATCGGTTACATGGCCAGCTTCAAGAACCTTTGCGCACGTCGCCCCGAACTTGACTTCGACACCTTCTGGGGACCGGACTCCAGCGCCGAGCTGTATCATTTCATCGGCAAGGACATCGTCAACTTCCATACCCTGTTCTGGCCCGCCATGTTGCACGGGGCCGGCTTCCGCAAGCCGACTGGCGTCAACGTCCACGGCTACCTGACCGTCAACGGCCAGAAAATGTCCAAGTCGCGCGGCACCTTCATCAAGGCCCGCACCTACCTGGATCACCTGCAGCCGGAATACCTGCGCTACTACTACGCCTGCAAACTCAGCCGTGGTGTTGAAGACCTCGACCTCAACCTCGACGACTTTATCCAGAAGGTCAACTCCGACCTGGTCGGCAAAGTGGTCAATATCGCCAGCCGCTGCGCCGGTTTCATCCACAAGGGCAACAATGGCGTCATGGTTGATGCCAACCCCGCGCCCGAGCTGACCGCGGCCTTCTTTGCTGCCGTCCCCAGCATTGGTGATGCCTATGAAAAGCGTGACTTCTCCCGCGCCATGCGCGAGATCATGGCCCTGGCCGACCGCGCCAACGCCTGGATCGCCGAGCAGGCGCCCTGGGCACTGAACAAACAGGACGGCAAGCAGGCTGAAGTCCAGGCCATCTGCTCACTGGGCATCAACCTGTTCCGCCAGCTGATCATCCTGCTCAAACCGGTCATGCCGACACTGGCCGCTGCTGCCGAAGACTTTCTCAATGTACCAGCGCTCAGCTGGAAAGATCACCAGACCCTGCTGGCCAACCATCAGCTCAATGCCTTCCAGCCACTGCTGACACGCATCGAGCCGGCAAAAATCGACGCCATGGTCGCCGCCTCCAAGGAAGATCTGGCCGCCGACGCCGCAGCCGCCGCACCGACCAACGGCGAACTGGACAAGGAACCGCTGGCCACCGAAATCAACTTCGATGCCTTTGCCGCGATTGACCTGCGCATTGCCCTGATCGAAAAAGCCGAATTCGTTGACGGCGCCGACAAACTGCTGCGCCTGACCCTCGACCTCGGCGGGCCCAAGCGCAACGTCTTCTCCGGCATCAAAAGCGCCTACCCGGACCCGAGCGCACTGGAAGGCCGGCTGACACTCTACGTCGCCAACCTGGCCCCGCGCAAAATGAAGTTCGGTGTATCCGAAGGCATGGTGCTGGCCGCCGGCCCGGGCGGCAAAGAAATCCACCTGCTTAGCCCCGACCAGGGTGCACGCCCGGGACAACGGGTGATGTAACAGCGCGGCTATGCCGCGCTGAGGCTGGGATTAAAAGGCTGAAGGCTGAAGGCTGGAAGCTGAAAGTTAAACCCGGTTGGGTGGTGTTGTCTGGTTTGGTGGTTGGGTTGGTTTTTCGGGAAGAGCGCACGGTTTTTAGCGTGCGCTTGCTGTTCGGGGGTTGGGGACCGTTGGATGCCAGGGATGGCATCCACGAGCGTACAGGGATGTATTTACCGCGTGTCCCCGACACCCGAACAGCAAGGGCACAGGCACGGGCTGAAAGCTGGAAGCTGGAAGCTGGAAGCTGGAAGTTAAACCCGGATGGGTGGTGTTGTCAGGTTTTATGCGCGGAGTGCGCTGGATATGGACGTAGCTCGCAGCTGCTATTTGCAGCCTGCCGCTTTGGTTTGTCGCTGCTTAGAGTGAATTGATGACTGAATTTGCCCTGATATTGATCAGCACCATTCTGGTCAACAACTTCGTACTGGTCCAGTTTCTTGGCCTGTGCCCCTTTATGGGCGTGTCCGGCAAGCTGGAGACGGCTATTGGCATGTCTGCGGCGACGACCTTTGTACTGACCCTGGCCGCTATCCTCAGCTACATCACATTTCAATACATACTGGTGCCGCTCGAGCTCGAGTTTCTGCGTACCATCGCCTTTATTCTGGTCATCGCGGTGGTGGTGCAATTTACCGAAATGGTTGTGCACAAAACCAGCCCTTTGCTGTACCGGGTGCTCGGTATCTTCCTGCCGCTGATTACCTCCAACTGCGCCGTACTCGGGGTCGCCCTGTTGAACACCAACCGCAGCGAACAGACCTTCATGCAATCCGCCACCTACGGGCTTGGCGCCGCTATCGGCTTCTCCCTGATCCTGATCCTGTTTGCCGCCCTGCGTGAGCGAATCGCCATCGCCGATGTCCCCGCCCCCTTCCAGGGCGCCGCCATCGGCATGATCACCGCCGGCCTGATGTCGCTCGCCTTTATGGGCTTTACCGGACTGATAAGGCTGTAACTCATGAGCGTCGTACTCACCGCCGTCCTCGTCCTGCTCGCCCTCGCCCTCCTGTTTGGCGGCATTCTGGGCTTTGCCGCCATCCGCTTTAAAGTCGAAGGCGACCCTATCGTTGACCAGATCAACGCCCTGCTGCCGCAGACCCAATGCGGCCAGTGCGGCCATCCCGGCTGCAAACCCTACGCCGAAGGGATCGCCAATGGCGAAGCAATCAACAAATGCCCCCCTGGCGGCCAGGCCACCATCGATGCCCTGGCAGACCTGTTGGACGTCGAAGCACCACCACTGGATGCCGAACATGGCGAAGAAAAGCCGAAAATGGTCGCCTACATCCGCGAAGATGAATGCATCGGCTGCACCAAATGCATCCAGGCCTGCCCGGTTGACGCCATTCTGGGTGCCGCCAAACAGATGCACACCGTGATTGTCGATGAATGTACCGGCTGTGACCTCTGTGTCGAACCCTGCCCGGTCGACTGTATCGACATGGTGCCCCTGCCGACTACTGCAAAGAACTGGAAATGGGACTACCCCCTGCCCGCCACCCAGGTAATCGCCAGTGACCGAGTAACCGAGGCCAGCGCATGACCCAAGCCATCCGTATCTGGGACATACCCGGCGGCATCCACCCGGAAGAAAACAAACACCAGTCCACGCAGCGTGGACTGGAAAATGTGCCTATGCCCGCGCAGCTGATTTTGCCCCTGCAACAGCATATTGGCGCGCCCGCCGAGCCCATCGTTACCCTTGGTGAGCAGGTCCTGAAAGGGCAGTTGCTTGCCGACGGCAGCGGTCTGATCAGCACGCCCTTGCACGCCCCTACCTCCGGGCGCATCAGCGCCATCGGCCCGGCGCCCTACCCGCATGCCTCTGGTCTGGAAGAGTGGGCGATCACCCTGGAG
>JAMCWB010000042.1 GCA_023475025.1 Gammaproteobacteria bacterium | reverse complement strand
GTATGTGTTCAACAGCAGCAACTCCGCCGGCATCGTCACCGAATGGTGGCTGCACAGCGCCAGCAGCTACTGGTTTCTGGCCGAACGCAACACCCTGAGCGATGAAATCCTGCGCACCTTTGATCCCAGCGAGATGTTTGCCGCCGCCACACCGGAGGAATCCGCATGACGCCCGTTCGTTTACCCACACCCATGGGCCTGCTGATTGACCGTGAACAGCCGCTGAGCTTCCAGTTCGATGGTCAGACCTATCAGGGCCTGGCCGGCGACAGCATTGCCAGCGCCTTGCTGGCCAACCAGCGCTGGCTGTTGTCACGCTCGTTCAAATACCACCGCCCGCGCGGCCCGTTGTCCATGGCCGGGGAGGATGCCAACACCCTGGTGCAACTGCCCGGCGCACCCAATACGCTGGCGGATGTAGAGCCGCTAACCGCCGGTCAGCAGGTCAGCGCACAGAACGTCAATGGCTCGCTGGAGCGCGACCGCAACGCCTGGCTGGGCAAGGCATCGCGCTTTATGCCGGTAGGCTTCTATTACCGTAGCTTCTACAAACCCAAAGGGGCCTGGAAGCTGTGGGAGCCGATTATCCGCAAGCAAGCCGGGCTCGGTGTGCTCGACCTGACACTGCGCCCGGACTATCACGACAAGGCCTTTGTGTTTGCCGATGTCGCCGTGGTGGGCGCCGGTCCGGCCGGCCTGCAGGCGGCCCTGAGCGCCGCCGAAGCCGGTGCCGAGGTGCTGTTGATCGAGCAACAGGCCTACCTGGGTGGTGCCCTGGCCTGGTCGCGCTTTGCGCTGGACGCCGAGGCTGCCGAACAACTGCGCCTGCAACTGCTGCAGGCAGTCAGCGAACACCCCAAGGTCCGGGTGATGACCCAGGCCACCTGCAACGGTTGGTTTACCGACAACTTCCTGCCGGTAATACAGGGCCAGCGCATGCACAAGGTGCGCGCACAGCAGGTGATTGTGGCCTCCGGGGCCTATGACCAGCCGGTGGTGTTTCACAACAACGACCTGCCCGGCATTGTGCTGACCAGCGCAGCGCAGCGGCTGATGCGCCTCTATGCGGTCAAACCCGGAGAGCGTGCCGTGGTGCTGACCGGCAATGACCACGGCTACCTGGCTGCACTGGAGCTGCTGGAGCAGGGCGTGCAACTGGCGGCCCTGGTCGATCTGCGCAGCGCGCCGCATGACCCGGCGTTGCTGGAACAGTTAGAGGCGCAGCAGGTACCTTGCCATCTGCACAGCACCGTCTATGCCGCCAGCGCGGGCAAAGCACAGGGCCGCATTGACGCTGTCGAGGTCCGCGCCATCAGCGGGCGCGGCAGCGTCAGCGAGACGGCCGCGCACTATGCCTGCGATCTGCTGTGCATGTCTTCGGGCTATATGCCGGCCTACCAGCTGCTGTGCCAGGCCGGCGCGCAACTGAGTTACGACGACGAGCACGCTGCCTTCCGCTTGCAGCAGTTGCCGGCCAATCTGCATATCGCCGGCTCGGTCAACGGCTTCCATCAACTGGACAATGTATTGGCCGATGCCCGCCGGGCTGCCAATGCCGCTCTCAGCGGCCTTGGCCAACCGACAAAGGCCGACGAAAGCTTTACCGAGGAGCCCGGCTGCAACGCCGACTGGCCGCTGTTTGCCCACCCCAAGGGCAAGGAATTTGTCGATCTGGACGAAGACCTGCAGATCGCCGACATCATCAACGCCACCCGGCACGGCTACCGTGATATCCAGCTGGTCAAACGCTTTTCCACCGTCGGCATGGGCCCCTCGCAAGGCCGCCACTCGGCACTGCCTACGGCGCGCCTGGTCGCTGCCGCAACTGATCGCAGCGTCAGCGAGACCGGCGTAACCACGGCGCGGCCGCCCTTTGTTGCGGAAACCCTGGCGCATCTGGCCGGACGCAGCTTTGATCCCTACCGGCAAACCCCCTTGCACGACCGCCACGCCGCCGCTGGTGCGCAGTGGATGCCGGCCGGCAACTGGCAACGGCCGGCCTATTACGGAGCGCCCGGCAGCCGCAACCAGAGCATGCAGGCCGAGGCGCTGCAGGTGCGCAATGGCGTGGGCCTGATCGATGTCTCGACCCTGGGCGGGCTGGATATCCGTGGCCCGGATGCCGCCGAGTTTCTCAATCGCTTCTATACCTTTGCCTTCGTCAAGCAACCGGCTGGCCGCTCGCGCTATGCGCTGCTGACCAACGAGCAGGGCGTGGTGATTGACGATGGTGTCTGCGCCCGCTTCGCTGATGAACATTTCTACGTCAGCGCCACCACCAGCGGTGTCGAGCAGGTCTATCGGCAGATGCTGAAATGGAACGCCCAATGGCGCCTGGATGTGGATATTGCCAACGTCACCAGCGCCTTTGCTGCGGTCAATCTGGCTGGCCCCTTGTCGCGTCAGGTACTGGAAAAAGCCGGTTGCGATCTGGACCTGTCCGCCAGCGCCTTCCCCTATCTGGAGGTGCGTGAAGGCAAGGTAGCCGGTATCCCGGCGCGCCTGCTGCGGGTCGGCTTTGTCGGCGAACTGGGGTATGAAATCCATGTGCCGGCCCGTTACGCCGCTGCGCTCTGGGATGCATTGATGACCGCTGGCGCGGACGCCAGCATCCGTCCCTTCGGCGTTGAGGCCCAGCGCCTGCTGCGGCTGGAAAAGGGCCATGTGATCATCAGTCAGGACACGGACGGCATGAGCCATCCGGGGGAAATCGGCATGGACTGGGCGATTGCCCGCAAGAAGCCCTTCTTTGTCGGTAAACGCTCGATCGAGATTCTTGAGGCGCAAGCGGCCAAGCGGCGGCTGGTCGGCTTCCGCTTGCCCGCTGGCAGCGCGCAACCGCTGGAAGGCCACCTGGTACTCGAGGGTGACAACATCAGCGGCAATGTCACCTCCTGCGAATACTCGCCCAGCCTGCAAGCCATCATCGGCCTGGCCTACTGCGCACCCGGGCAGGCCAGCCCGGGCCAGTCGTTACCCATCCGGGTAGCCGGTGGCCAGGTCGTGCAGGCCGAAGTGATCAAGCCGCCCTTTTATGACCCCGACAACCAACGCCAGGAGTTGTGACATGCATCAGCCCCGTATTCAAAGCCCGCTGCAAGATCACCCTGGCGCCAGCCCGTACCCGGTAAGCCACGGCGCGGCCGGTTGCCGGCTGAGCGACCTGAGCCTGCGGCCCCGGGTCGGTTTTCGTGGCGCGGACACGCCAGTCACACTGGCAGGGCAAGGCTGGCAGCTACCGGAGCAAGCCAATCAGGCGCAGCCGCAAGCCGATGGCAGCCTGCTGCTGCGCCTGTCGAGCAAGGAATTCATGCTGTTGGCAGCCAGTCAGCGCAGTGCCGATACGATCAACCAGCTGGAACTGGACTGGGAGCAGAGCTCATGCCGGCATTACCTGCTGCCACGCATGGACAGCCACGCCTGGTTCCACCTGCAGGGCCCGGCGTTGCCACAACTGCTGGCCAAACTCTGTGCCATTGACCTGCGCCCGACCCGGTTTACGCCCGGCCAACTGGTGCAGACCTCGGTGGCCCGTAACAACGCCATTCTGGTCAACAGCAGCACAGACCAGCCCACCTTTGAACTACTCTGCGATCGCGCCACCGCGCGTTACATGTGGGACGTACTGCTGGATGCCATGGCAGAATTCGACGGTCAGGTGATTGCCGCCGATACGGATCGGGCAGGCTGAAGATAACAACAGGAGAGGGCATGACGACCGCCAACGACTACCGGGTACCCGCGCTGGAGCGTGGGCTGCAGATACTCGAGCTGTTCCATGCCGGGCAGCGCCAGCTGAGCACCCAGGACATGGCCGACGCCCTCGGTGTCAGCGTCTCGGCGCTGTACCGCATCGTGCAGACACTCAACCAGATGGGTTACCTGCACAAACTGGGCAAGAACCGTTATGAACTGGGCAGTGCCGTGGTCAGTGCCGGCTTCCGTTATCTGGCCAGCCGAGACCTGGTCGATGTCGCCCAACCTCATCTCAATGCCCTGCGCGACCGCACCTCACTGTCCTGCCACCTGAGCATCCGCCAGCAGACCGATAGCCTGTATCTGTGCCGCGCCTTTGCCGACCAACGCCTGACCGTGAATATTCCCATCGGCACCCGTATTCCCTGCCATGCCAGCGCCATGGGCCGGGTGTTGCTGTGCGCCCTCAGCCCCGGCGAACTGGACAGCCTGTATCAACAGGTACGCCTGGATGATCTGCCCGGCGATGCCCCCAAAACCCTGCCCGCGCTGCGCCAGGTGCTGATTGCCGATGCCGAGCAGGGTTGGGTCATGCATGGATCGGACTACTCCACCGCGATTGCCACCGCCGTGCGCAACCACCGCAACGAGATTGTCGCTGCTATCAATATCTCCGCACCTGAAGCCCTGCTGGCAGAGCCGGCAACCCAGGCTGCCTACCGCGAAGAATTACTCTTGACTGCCGACCGCATCAGCGCTGAACTGGGTGCCAAGATTGGTTAGTCTGTCAGGCACGTTGCTGCCGGAGCCCGTTCAGCGCACAATAAAGGCTATTAGCCATCATCCTGTTGCCGATAGATTGACTACACTACATCAGTACTACGCCAGCCCTTTTCCGCCGAGCAAGGCCCACACGCGCATGATTGACTACAGCAAGCATCACTTCCTGATCGTTGATGACTTTTCCGACTTCCGCACCTCGCTGAAGAACATGTTGAAGCAGATGGCAGTCTCGCATATCGACACTGCCGCCAATGCCAAGGAAGCGCTGGAACTGTGCCGGCTGAAACGCTATGACATCATCCTGCATGACTACAATCTGGGCCCCGGCAAGAACGGCCAGCAGGTGCTGGAAGAGCTGCATGAACGCAACCTGATTCCGCCGCACTGCATTTTTGTCATGGTCACCGCTGAAACCAGCCAGGCCATGGTCATGAGTGCCCTGGAGTGTGAGCCGGATGCCTACCTGACCAAACCCTTCAACCGGGCCAGCCTGCAACAACGGCTGGACAAGCTGGTGCAACGCAAACAGGCACTCAAGCCGGTCCTCGATGCGGTGCACAAGGGTGACCATCAGGCGGTGGTGGAAGCCTGCCAGCAGGTCATCCGCGAGCAGCCCAAGTACCGGCCGCAATGCCTGCGTTATCAGGTCAAGGCACTTGAAGCCCTGGGCCAGGACCGCGCTCTGGAAAAACTGCTGACTGCGATCATGGCCGACCGGCCCCTGCCCTGGGCACTGGTAGCCCTGGCGGACCTGTATCGACGCATGGGCCAGCTGGACAAGGCTGAAAACCTGCTGGAACAAGGTGTCCGTCAGTTCCCCATGCTGCCGATGATCTACGATGGCCTGGCTGCGGTTTACCGTGAACGCGATGACCTGCCCAAGGCACAACAATGGCTGGAACAAGGCTTGCGCATATCACCGCATGTCCTGCATCGCCAGATCGAACTGGGCACTGTCGCCAGACACAACCAGGATGGCGAAACGGCCCTCAAGGCCTGGCGCCAGGCCGTGGAGCTGGGTCGCAACTCGGTGTTTCACAGCGCCGAAAACCACCTCAACCTGGCGGCAACCCTGAACGACCAGCTCGGTGACAACCCCGACCCCAAGATAACCCTGGAGCTGCGCCAGACCCTGAACGAGATGGAGCAGACCTGGTCAGACGATCCCGGACTGCAGGTACGCAGTAACCTGCTGCAGGCCAGCGCCCTGCAAAAAACCGGCAAGAGCGGGGAAGCCGCTGCCTTGCTGAACAAGACGCAGGGGCAACTGGCGCAGCTGGATACCTTTTTCAGTCCACAGGCCGCGCTGGAAGTCGCTGACAACCTGCGCGATCTCGGCCAGGCCGAACAGGCCGAGCAGATGCTGGCCAACTGTGCAGAGATGTATGGTGATGACCCCGAGGTGATGCAACAGATTGCCGCGAAAACCGATAACCCCGCGCTGCTGGATACCAGCAAACGGGCGAGCGAATTTAACCGCCAGGGCATCGAGCACTACCAGAACAAAGCCTACCCACAAGCCCTGGAGGCCTTCCGTCAGGCGCAGAAGTTGCAGCCACGCAATATCAGTTTTGCCCTGAATACCGCGCAATCCCTGTTACGCCTGATTGCCAGTGCGCCGGACGAGGCACTCAAGGAAGAGTGCCGCAACTGCCTGCAACAGGTACGCAGCATTCCCCCCAGCGATAGCCGCTACGAGCGCTACCTGAAACTCTGTAAACATGTGGAGGCCGCGTGAACAAACCCGCTGACCCGAACACCGAGGGCATGGACTTCGCAACCGTTATGGCCTCGACCGTCCATGACATGAAAAATACCATGGCGATGATGCTGCAGACCTACGAAACCTGGCTGGAGCGCCTGCCGCCGGAGCTCACCGAAGCCCCCGAGCGCGGCATTATCCAGTACGAATCCATGCGCCTGCACGGCATGCTGGTGCAGCTGCTCGGGCTGTACAAGATGGAAACCAATCGTCTGCCGGTCAACCCCGGCTATTTCGACGTCGAGGATTTCCTGCAGGACCAGCTGGCCCGTCACGATGATGTTCTGCGCTCCCGCCATATCACTGGTGACTATGAGATCGAGGAAGACGGCCTGATGGGCTTTTTTGATCATGACCTGGTCAGCTCGGTGGCTGCCAATGTGATCAACAACTCGATCCGTTACGCCAAAAGCACTATCAGCCTGCGCGCCTGGATGGAGCATGAAAAGCTCATCATCAGTATCTGTGACGACGGCGAAGGCTACCCCGAGGCGATGATCGAGCAACAGGCCAATTATGCCGCCGGTATCCGCATGAGTACCGGCAGCACGGGTCTGGGGCTGTATTTTGGCCAGCAGATTGCCCAGCTGCACCAGCGCAACGATGAGCGCGGCTATATTGAACTGCGCAATGACAGCCCGCTGGGCGGTGGTGAATTCCGCCTGATACTGCCCTGAGCTGTCAGCGCGGCATCAGGCGCACCCCGTCGAGCTCGCTCAGCGGCCCGGGGCGACCGAGGTGGTAGCCCTGCACAAAATCCACCTCCAACTTTACCAGTTCCGCGAGAATCTCCGCATTTTCGACGCATTCAGCCACAGTGCGCAGACCCATCTCATGGGCAATGGTGTTGATTGAGCCGACCATGGCGCGGGCAATCGGGTCGCTCGCCACCTCCCGGACGAAGCTGCCATCAATTTTGACGAAGTCCACCGGCAGGTTCTTCAGGTAGCCAAAGGATGACAGGCCAGAGCCAAAGTCATCCAGGGCAAAGCGGCAGCCGATACTCTTCAGTGTGCGCATGAACTCCACCGCCCGATTCAGGTTGGCAATGGCACTGGTTTCGGTGATCTCGAAGCAGAGTGCGCGGGTTGGCACCTGATGCCGTTCGATGGTTGCCAGCACATACTCGAGAAAACTGTCCTCGTTCAAGGATGCTGCCGAGAGGTTGATCGAGTAGCTACCCATCTGCTGCGGATAACGCCGACTGAAATCACCCAGCCAGGCGAGGAAGTTACCCACCACCCAGGTGTCGACGGCAGTGGCCATATCGTAACGCTCGGCCGCCGGCATAAAGGCGCCGGGCGGAATAATGCTGCCGTCGGCATCGAGCATGCGCACCAGGACTTCATAATTGCTGCCTGCCTCAGGTCCATGCAGGGCCACAATCGGCTGCACAAACAGCCGCAGGCGATCCGCATCCAGCGCGTGGCGCAGGCGACTGACCCACTGCATCTCGCCGCGTCGGTGCTGCAAGGCCTGATCGTCATCCTTGAAGATATGCAAGCGGTTGCGCCCGCCATCCTTGGCCGCATAACAGGCACTGTCAGCAGCACTCAGCAGGGTAGCCAGGCTTTCGGTATCGTGATCCAGCTGCACCAGACCAATGCTGACACCCACCGCAAAGGTCTTGCCCTGCCAACTGAAACGGAAGTTTTCGACCAGCGCCCGGATGCCGTCAGCCACCGGCAAGGCTTCCTCCAGCGAGCAGCCCATCAATAACAGCCCGAACTCGTCACCGCCCAGGCGCGCCAGCACATCGGCGTTACGGATGCGGGTCTGGAACAGCTTGGTCAGCTGGCGCAGCAACTCATCACCGGCAGCATGGCCACAGGTGTCGTTAACAATCTTGAACTGGTCCAGATCCAGGTAGCAAAGCACGTGCTCACCGCGCTCCAGCGCCGGGCGATCCAGTAGCAACATGGCCTGACGTTCGAATTCCGCGCGATTGGCCAGACCAGTGAGGGTATCGTGGGCGGCCTGATGCGACAGCTCACGGGCCAGGCGACGGGTAACAGTGACATCACGAAAGGTCAGCACAGCGCCGATAATATGCCCTTCGGCGTTGCGAATCGGTGCGACGGCATGCTGCACCGGGATCTGCTCGCCATCGCTGCGCTGCAGCATGGCGGCACTGCCATCCAGAGTCTGAGTATGCTTGTGGTAGCGGGTCAATAACCGGCGTACCGGGTTACCCAGCGGATCGCCGGTGAATTCATCGACCAGCACATACACGTCGTCGAGACGCCGCCCGACCGCGGCCTCCTGCTGCCAGCCGGTCAACTGCTCGGCCACCGGGTTAAGGTAGCGAATGCGCGCATCCGGCCCGGTGGTAATCACGCCGTCGCCAATCGAGGCCAGGGTCACCTGAGCCAGCATTTTTTCCTGATACAGCTGCTGCTCCATGCGTCGGCGTTCAGTCACATCGCGCAGGGTACAGGTCAGCGTCTGCTCATCGTCATCACTGCGGCTTACCGTCAGCTCGGCGACAAACTGGTCATGCGGGTGACGGCTGAACAGTACCTCCTGCTTGCTCTGCTGCCCGCGCTCGAGTACCGGCAGTGCCTGCCAGCCCTGCTCAGCCACCAAGGCCTGCAAGGGGCGGCCGATCAACTCCCCCGCGGGTAGACCCAGCAAACGTTCGGCACCCGGATTGCAACTGGCCAGTACCCCGTCCGCAGTGCAGGTCAGGATGCCGTCACGGATATCACGCACAATCGCCTGGGTGCGGCCTACCGCCTGATTCAGCGCATGAATCACCTTGTTGTACTGACTGGCAATCTGGCCGACTTCGGTAAAGGGCTCCACTGGCACTTCGCGCCGGAACTGCCCATCACGCTGGTGCGTTGCCATCGCCTCCAGCAGCTCGATCAGCTCGGTGCGGGCGCCGTGCTCGGCGACATTCAGGCCGGTCTGCTCTGCCTCCGGGGTGACGCGCAAGGGATAGATGCGATTGATCAGTCGCAGCAATACCCAGGTCAGGCCAAAGGCCCAGAGCCCGGACACCAGTACCGCTTCCAGCTGCACACCTGCCTGCTGCCAGCGACTCAACCCGGTACCCAGCAGGTCCATGTCGGCAAACAGGGCAAGCGCCAGCACGCCCCAGATACCGCTGGCCAGATGCACTGGCACCGCGCTGACCGCATCATCAATACGCCAACGGTAAAGCAAGCGGTCAGCCAGGTACATGACCACACCACCGATCAGACCGATCAGAAAGGCCGCTCCGGAATCAACCACATGGGCGCTGGCAGTCACCGCCACCATGCCGGCAATCAATCCGTTCAGCGGATACACCGGATCGACATGCCGCCAGCGCAACCAGGACAGCCCCATACCACCAAGAATACCGGCAATCGCCGCCAATACCGTATTGGCAATAATTCCCGGCACACGGCCGTCAAAGGCAAAGGTGCTGCCGCCATTAAAGCCGAACCAGCCGAACAACAGTAAAAGAGCGCCCAGCATGGCCATGGGCAGGTTGGAGCCGGGCAGGCTGCGGCCATCGCGGGTCTGCTCAAAGCGCCCCTGGCGCGGCCCGAGCACCAGAATCACCGCCAGGGCAATCCAGCCGCCGACACCGTGAACCACGATGGAGCCGGCAAAGTCAACATAACCGCGAGCGGCCAACCAGCCATCGCCCTCACTGAAGGCGCCACCCCAGGCCCAGTGACCAAAGAAGGGATAGATCAGCCCGGCCGCTATGGCCGTTACTATCAGGTAGCCGCCAAAACGCATGCGCTCGGCTGCTGCGCCGGACACAATGGTCGCCGCCGTGGTGCAGAACATGGCCTGGAACAGGAAGAAAGCCGCTTGCCAGGTATCGTCAAAGGACAGCAGGGTAAAACCAGTACCAAACCAGCCACCCTGGCTGGCGCCGAACATGATGCCGAAGCCGAACAACCAGTAAAGGGAAATGGCGACACTGAGGTCGGCCATGTTCTTCACCGCCACATTGATCGCATTCTTGCTGCGCGTCAGGCCGGACTCCAGGCAGAGAAACCCCAACTGCATGTTGAAGACCAGACCGGCACAGAGAACAACCCACAACACATCAATCATGGCCACTGACATCAGGATACCTGCTCTGACTGATCATTCCGCGCACTTATCCGGTGCCACTTGACCCACCAAGGCACCTTATCAGTGCATGCTCCACCCTGAGCAGTTGCAAAATGCCACTATTCCTGTTGCAGAGCGGTTCAAGGACTAACAGAGCAGGATTCGTACCATAATCCGGCTAATCCCGCTCAGCGGTAATCCGACAGCAATAGATTCGGCATTTTATTTTGATGTAAAAGTAAATATGTTGTAGGCTTGAGGAATAGAGCTGCATAGAAGCCCCGTTTTCAGGGCTAGATTTGCCTGACCGGCAAAGCGCATGGCAGCTAATTACTACTGTAATATTTAGTCTTCATGTAATTGCATGCCACCCTTGTCGGCGTGCTGCGGAGCTTACCATGCATATGATGCACGATCTTTACCTGGCCCTGCGCCGCCTGCAACGGGCCAGCGAAATCCACGCCAAGCGCCTCGGCCGCAACAGCGGCCTGACCCCGATCCAGCTGTTGATCCTGCACAGCATCAAGGCCATGGGCGAAGGCACCCTGGGCGATCTGGCCAAACGGGTCAGTGTCTCCCAGGCCACCCTGAGTACCATCATCGACCGGCTGGAAAAACGCGACCTGCTGCACCGCATCCGCAGCAAGAGCGACAAACGCAAGGTCCACCTGGCGCTGACCGAGACCGGCCTGGCGGCCATCCAGGCTGAACCGGCCCTGCTGCCCAGCGAGTTTCTCGACAACTTCAGTGAACTGCCCGACTGGGAACAGCTGATGCTACTGGCCAGCCTGCAACGCGTCGCCGGCCTGCTCGAACACGGCCAGGACGGCATCGGCCCCAGTGCGCTGTTTGAGCGCGACCACGTCGCTTGATTCACGACAGGAAAGCGCTGATTAAACTCGGTCGGCGTATCAGTGCGACTGTTGCTGACCGGTGCTGGACACGCCGTGAACCCATCCCTGGGGGCTCGTAGATGCCATCCCTGGCATCTAACGGTCCAGCACCGGTCAGCAACAGTCGCGCTGTCAAAGATTTGTGCAATTAATCAGCGCTTCGGGGGGGGAATATACA
>JAMCWB010000071.1 GCA_023475025.1 Gammaproteobacteria bacterium | reverse complement strand
GACAGTACCCGGCCGGGCAAGTAAACTAAGGCAATTGATCTTTTGACATAAAGGCGAGTCCCCGACTTATGAGTGCAGCTCCCAAGCCCCTGGTTTTGATGATTCTTGACGGTTTTGGCCATAGCGAGTCAGCCGACTCCAACGCCATCATGGCGGCGCAGACGCCGTTCTGGGATCGCCTGTGGCGCGAGTCACCGCATACACTGGTGTCTGGTTCAGGCATGGATGTCGGTTTGCCGGACGGGCAGATGGGGAATTCCGAGGTTGGCCACATGAATCTGGGTGCTGGTCGCGTGGTCTATCAAGACTTTACCCGGGTGACCAAGGCGATCATGGACGGTGATTTCTTCGCCAATCCAACCATCTGCCAGGCCGTCGACAAGGCGGTCGCGGCGCGCAAGGCTGTGCATATCATGGGGCTGTTATCGCCGGGTGGCGTGCACAGTCATGAAGAGCATCTGGTTGCTATGGCCGAATTGGCGGTAAAACAGGGTGCCGAGCAGATCTACCTGCACGCTTTTCTCGATGGTCGGGACACCCCGCCGAAAAGTGCCGAAGCGTCACTGCGTTTGCTGGATGATACCTGGGCCCGGTTGGGCAAGGGGCGAACGGCCAGCCTGATCGGCCGTTACTTTGCCATGGACCGGGATAACCGCTGGGAGCGGGTCGAATCTGCGTACAACCTGATCGTTGAGGGGCAGTCCGACTTTACCAGCGCGACCGCGGTGGACGCTTTGCTGGCAGCCTATGAGCGTGGCGAAAGTGATGAGTTCGTCAAGGCGACCAGCGTTGGTGAGCCGGTCCGTGTGGCCGACGGTGATGCGGTGGTGTTCATGAACTTTCGCGCTGACCGCGCGCGTGAACTCAGCCGCGCCTTTGTCGAACCTGACTTCAGTGGTTTTGACCGTCAGCGCCAGCCGGCGTTGTCCGGTTTCGTCATGCTGACCCAGTACGCGGCGGATATCCCTGCGCCCTGCGCCTTTCCGCCGGCCTCGCTGGATAACGTGCTGGGTGAATACCTGGCCAAGCAGGGTAAGACCCAGCTACGGATCGCCGAAACCGAGAAGTACGCCCACGTCACCTTCTTCTTTTCCGGTGGTCGGGAAGAGCCTTTCGACGGCGAAGAGCGCATCCTGGTGCCCTCGCCACAGGTGGCAACCTATGACCTGCAACCGGAAATGAGTGCTCCTGAGGTCACGGATCGCATCGTTGAGGCCATCGAGCAACAGCGCTATGACGTCATTGTGGTCAATTATGCCAATGGCGACATGGTTGGGCATACCGGCGTATTCGATGCAGCAGTCAAGGCGGTCGAGTGCCTGGATGGCTGCATGCAGCGCATTGTCGCGGCCCTTGAGACGGTGGGTGGTGAAGCCCTGATTACTGCCGATCACGGTAACGTCGAGCAGATGTCTGACCACTCCACCGGTCAGGCGCATACCGCACATACCTGTGAGCCGGTGCCCTTCGTCTATGTGGGGCCGCGGGCGGTCACCTTGCGTGATGGTGGCATTCTCTCCGATGTGGCGCCGACCATGCTGACGTTGCTGGGTCTGGAGCAGCCGGCGGAAATGACCGGGCGCAGTATCGCCAGCCTGGATTAACGGGAGCAAGCGCATGCGCAGCCAGTCAGGATGGTGCCGCAGCATGGCAATCGGTGTACTCGCCATTGGTTTGGGTCTGAGTCAGCTGGTGGCGGCCGAGCCGGAAACGGCGGAGCAGGCGCGTGAGCAATTGCAGGCCACCGAGGCTGAAATCAAACAGCTGCGTGAGGTGCTCAAGGGGCTGCAGCAGGAAATGAGCGGCTTGCAGCGCGAGCTGCAGGAAAGTGAAAGCGATATCGGCCGCCTGCAGCGCGAAAGCCGTGAGCTCGAACAACAGATCCAGGAAGGCGAGTCGCGCCTGCAGCAGTTGCGCCGGGACAACCAGCAGTTGCAGTTGGCGCTGGAAGCCCAGCATGAACAGATTGCCCGTCAGGCCCGTGCCGCCTATATGGCCGGCGACCAGGACTACCTCAAGGTGCTGCTCAATCAGGATGACCCGGCGCGCATGGCGCGGATGCTGCGTTACTACCAGCATGTCAGTCAGGCGCGGGTGCGTGAGCTGGACCAATACCGTGCAACCCTGAGCGAGATTCGCGCAACCCGTGAGGCCACGGTGCGTCAGCAGCAGCGCCTGCAGGACAACCGGGCGCAGTTGCAGGAGCGCACGGCCGCCGTTGAGCAGCAGCAGCGCCAGCGCAATCGCCTGCTGACCCAGTTGCGCGAGCAGGAAGGTTCGCAAACCCGTCAGCTGGAACGCCAGCAGGCTGAGCGCAAGGCGCTTAATGAGCTGATCGAGAAGCTGGACCGGGCGATCACCAGTATTCCTACCCCGGCTGGCAGCCTGTCGTTCGCCGATGCCAAGGGCAAACTGCCGTTACCGGTCAAAGGACCGATCAAGGCCCGCTATGGCAGTCAACGCGGTGAAGATGAACGCCTGCGCTGGGATGGTCTGTTGATCGGTGCCGACGAAGGTACCCCGGTGCATGCCATCCATGGTGGCCGCGTGGTCTTTGCTGAATGGCTGCGTGGCTCGGGACTGTTGCTGATTCTGGATCACGGTCAGGGCTACCTCAGCCTGTACGGGCATAATCAGAGCCTGCTGCATGAGGTCGGTACCTGGGTGCAGCCGGGTGAGGCCATTGCCACCGTGGGTAGCAGTGGTGGTCAGGCCGTTGCCGGTCTGTATTTTGCCATTCGTCATCAGGGTCGCGCACTGGACCCTATGGCCTGGTGTATGCTGTCTAGCTGACGCCTACTTTTTCCTGTTGGGGGAATTTCATGACTTGTCTGCGTGCCCTGCTGCTCTGTGTGTTGAGTCTGTCCATCGGCGTGGCCGCGGCGCAGACGGACGAGAGTCTGCAAGAGGGGCAGTTGCCGCTCAATGAGCTGCGTACCTTTGTTGAGGTGTTGGAGCGCATTCGCACGGCTTATGTTGAGCCGGTTGACGATGCCACTTTGCTGGAAAATGCCATTCGCGGCATGCTCGAAGGGCTGGATCCGCATTCTGCCTATCTGGAGCCGGAAGCCTTCCGTGGCTTGCAGGACAGCACCACCGGTCAGTTTGGCGGCCTGGGTATCGAAGTGGGTCAGGAAGACGGCTTTATCAAGGTGATTTCACCGATTGATGACACCCCGGCAGCGCGCGCCGGAATTGAAGCCGGCGATCTCATCATCAAGCTCAATGAGCAGCCGACCAAGGGCATGCGCCTGATGGATGCGGTCAACAAGATGCGCGGCGAAGTGGGCTCCAGCATTACCCTGACAGTGGTGCGCGACAGTGGCCGCCCCTTTGAGGTAGAGCTGACCCGAGCAGTGATCCGGGTACAGAGTGTGCGCAGCCAGATACTCGAAGATGGCTATGCCTACCTGCGTATTACCCAGTTCCAGAATAATACAGCGGATGACGTGCGGCGCACCCTGACCGAGCTCAAGGCCGGCGACCTGCGCGGGCTGGTGCTGGATCTGCGCAATAACCCGGGTGGTGTGTTGCAGGCAGCTGTGGGCGTGGCAGACAGCTTTCTGGCCGGTGGCAATATCGTCTACACAGAAGGCCGCCTGAGCAATGCTGAAATGCGTTTCAACGCAACCAGCCACAACCCCAGTGGCGACGTGCCTGTGGTGGTGCTGATCAATGGTGGCTCTGCATCAGCCGCTGAAATTGTTGCCGGTGCGCTGCAGGACCATGGTCGTGCGGTGGTCATGGGTACCGACAGTTTCGGCAAGGGGTCGGTGCAGACAGTGTTGCCGCTGAACAACGACCGCGGCTTGAAGCTGACAACGGCAATCTACTTTACCCCGGATGGCCGTTCGATCCAGGCCCAGGGCATAGTGCCGGATATTCGCGTCGAGCGTGCCCGGTTGACCCGGGAAGAAGATGAAATTGCAGCCGTGCGTGAATCTGACTTGCAGGGGCATTTGCGCAGCAATCAGAGCAGCGCGCCTGCGGCAGCGGCAGACCGCGAGCGCCCGCAGGATAATGACTACCAGCTGAACCAGGCGTTGACCCTGCTCAAGGGCTTGCATATCACCCGCAAGCAGCAATGACCTGGCGGACTCTGTCAGCGCTGGCGCTGACCTTGCTGGTTGCCTGCAGCGATCCAGCCCCGGAGCAGGCTGCCCCTTCCGCGCCGGAGACTGATCCGGTCGCCACCTCTGAGCCTGTGGCAACGGATCGCCTGCCGCCGCTGGACAAGCCCGATGTGTTGCCGGACTGGCTGGTATATCCAGGCAGCCTGCCAGTGTTGCCTGAACCCAAGGTGCACAGGCCGGACTCAGCGCCTGTCGCTGGCGCAACGCCCGGCCCGCGACTGGCCATCGTCATGGATGATCTCGGCCACAGTTACAGCCATGGCCGGCGCGTGATTGAACTGCCAGGCCCGATTGCACTGGCCTTATTGCCGCAGACCACGTTTGCCGAGCGCCTGGCGCGTGAAGCCAGCCAGGCCGGGCATACAGTGATGCTGCACCAGCCGATGGAAAACGGTGCCGGCTTGCCGATTGGTCCTGGTGGCTTGTATCGGCATACGCCGCTTGAGGAGTATGCCGGTATTCTGCGCAGCAACCTGGCCGAGCTGCCGGGTGTCGCTGGCATCAATAATCATATGGGTAGCCTGCTGACGGCTGATCGCGCTGCCATGGACGCGGTGATGGCGGTCTTGCAGCGCAAACAGTTGTTCTTTATCGATAGCCGCACCACAGCGGCAACCGAAGCAGCCTTCGCTGCCGCTGATGCCGACGTGCCCCATGCCTCACGGCAGGTATTTCTGGACCATGTGCGTGATGGCGAAGCCATTGCCCGCGCTTTTGCTGTCGCCCTGGACCTGGCGCGGCAGGAGGGGCAGGCGATTGTGATCGGCCACCCGTACCGGGAAACGCTGGAGTTTCTGGAGCAGGCCTTGCCGGGGCTGGCAGTCCGCGAAGGCGTGGAGCTGGTACCGGTAGCTGAGCTGCTGACGTACTAGCCCCGTCTGTGGGGCATTGCCAGTCAGGAACCCGTTGAAAGCCATTATGAGTTGGTGGTTAGCGACTGGATTGCCACGTCGCTGCGCTCCTCGCAATGACGGCTTTGGCCGCTAAATAAGCGTCCTTGCGGCGTTATTGCGAGCCTGAAAGGCGTGGCGACCCAGAGAGCTGTATCAGAGGCGCATTTCAATGCCGCGCTCAGCCATGTAGGCCTTGGCTTCGGCAATGCTGTATTCACCAAAGTGGAAGATACTTGCCGCCAATACGGCATCGGCTCCGCCCTGGAGTACGCCATCGGCCAGGTGTTGCAGGTTGCCGACGCCGCCGGAGGCAATGACCGGAATATGCAGGGTGTCGCTGATGGCCCGGGTCACGCCCAGGTCGTAGCCGCTTTTGACCCCGTCCTGATCCATGCTGGTGAGCAGGATTTCGCCAGCGCCGAGGTCCTCCATCTTCTTGGCCCAGGCTACCGCATCCAGGCCGGTCGGCTTGCGCCCGCCATGGGTGAAGATCTCCCAGCGTTCGGGCTCGCCGGGGCCGGATACCCGCTTGGCATCAATCGCTACCACGATGCACTGGGAGCCGAAACGATCAGCGGCTTCGCCGACGAATTCAGGGTTGAATACCGCAGCGGTATTGATCGACACCTTATCGGCACCGGCATTGAGCAGGTTACGGATATCGCTCACTGTGCGCACACCGCCGCCCACGGTCAAAGGGATAAAGACTTCGCTGGCCATGCGCTCGACCGTATGCAGGGTGGTGTCGCGCTCCTGATGGCTGGCAGTGATATCGAGGAAGGTAATCTCGTCCGCGCCTTGCTCGTTATAACGCCGGGCAACTTCCACCGGATCGCCGGCATCGCGGATATTCTCGAACTGCACACCCTTGACCACACGGCCGTTGTCGACGTCGAGGCAGGGGATAATGCGTTTGGCCAGAGGCATGAGGGTTAACTCCGTGCACGTTAAGTAGATTGGGTTAATTCGCTCTAGGCTATAGGGCTGAAGGCTGGAAGGTCACGCTTAGGGTAGTCTTCCAGCTTCCAGCTTCCAGCTTCCAGCTTCCAGCGTTCTGCCTCAGGCGCGACCGCCATGGCGGTCGCACAGCGCTTGCGCCTCGGCCACATCCAGCGTGCCTTCATAGATGGCGCGGCCGGTGATGGCGCCGATGATGCCGGGGGTCTTGGCATCCAGCAGCGTCTGGATGTCACTGATATGGTGAATGCCGCCGGAGGCGATCACCGGGATCGAGGTGGCGTTGGCCAGTGCCGCAGTGGCTTCGACATTGCAGCCCTGCATCATGCCGTCTTTGGCGATGTCGGTATAGACAATGGCGGAGACGCCGTCGGCTTCAAAGCGTTTGGCCAGGTCGATGACCTGGATGCTGCTGACTTCGGCCCAGCCGTCGGTAGCGACAAAGCCGTCTTTGGCGTCGAGGCCGACAATCACCTTACCCGGGAAGGCGCGGCAGGCTTCGCCGACAAATTCCGGCTGCTTGACCGCCTTGGTGCCGATGATCACGTAGCTGACCCCGGCGCGCACGTATTCCTCGATGGTCTCCAGCGAGCGAATGCCGCCACCGATCTGGATCGGCAGGTCCGGGTAGCGTTTGGCAATGGCGGTGACGGCATCGCCATTGACCGGCTTGCCTTCAAAGGCACCATTGAGGTCAACCAGATGTAGGCGGCGACAGCCGGCCTCAACCCATTTGGCTGCCATGGCCACCGGGTCATCAGAAAAAACCGTGGCATCGTCCATCAGGCCCTGGCGCAAGCGCACGCAGGCGCCGTCTTTAAGGTCGATAGCGGGAATTATAAGCATTGTCTGAGTTCCTTGGCCTGGTGGCATCGCTTTAGGCTGAAAGCTATAGGCTGGAAGATCAAGCTCGGTGTAGGTCTTCCAGCCTTTAGCCTCAAGCGGGTTTTTCGGGGTTTATTCGGTTTACCAGCGCCCATCCCAGGCGAGGAAGTTGCGCAGCAACTGCAGGCCGTTGGTATGGCTTTTTTCCGGGTGAAACTGGGTGGCAAAGACGTTGTCGCGGATCATGGCGGCGGCGAAGTCGACGCCGTAGTGGCAGCGTCCGGCGGTCTGGCCGCTTTTCTCCGGGCTGGCGTAATAGCTGTGCACGAAGTAGAAGCGGGCGTCCTGCTCGATGCGGTGCCAGATCGGGTGGTCAATCGTCTGGGTAACCTGGTTCCAGCCCATGTGCGGCACTTTCAGGCGGCTGCCGTCGGCTTCCTGCAGCTGGTCACCAAAGTAACGCACCTGGCCGGGGAACAGCCCCAGGGTGTCGACGCCCTGGTTCTCTTCGCTGTGCTCGAACAGCATCTGCATGCCGACGCAGATACCCAGCAGCGGCAGCTCATTGACCAGGCTGAGCACGGTCTGGTCCAGCTCCAGCTGGCGCAGTTCGCTGACGCAGTCGCGAATGGCGCCCACGCCGGGCAGCACCACGCGATCAGCGGCCAGAATGGTCGCCTGGTCGCTGGTCACTTCCACCTTGAGGGCGCCGACATGCTCCAGCGCCTTGGCCACCGAATGCAGGTTGCCCATGCCATAGTCGATAACGGCTACATTGTTGCTCATGGATTACAGGCAGCCCTTGGTCGACGGCATCATGTCACCCATGCGCGGATCGGCTTCCAGTGCCATGCGCAGGGCGCGACCGAAGGCCTTGAACACGGTTTCAATCTGGTGGTGGGTGTTCACACCCTTCAGGTTGTCGATGTGCAAGGTGGTCTGCGAGTGGTTGACGAAGCCCTGGAAGAACTCCATGAACAGGTCGACATCAAAGCCGCCAACGGTGGCCCGGGTATAGGGCACGTCCATATGCAGGCCGGGACGACCGGAAAAGTCGATGACCACGCGGGACAGGGCTTCATCCAGCGGCACATAGCTGTGGCCGTAACGGCGGATACCCTTCTTGTCGCCCACCGCCTTGGCAAAGGCCTGGCCCAGGGTGATACCGACATCCTCCACCGTGTGGTGGTCGTCAATGTGCAGGTCGCCGCGACAGTGGATATGCATATCGATCAGCCCGTGACGGGCGATCTGATCCAGCATGTGCTCAAGAAAAGGCACGCCGATATCAAAATCGGCCTGACCGGTACCATCCAGGTTGATGTCAACCTTGATCTTGGTTTCCAGAGTATTGCGTTCGACGCTGGCCTTACGCTCGGCCATGGCTGTTCTCCACTGAAATTTCTGACAAGGGCGTGCATTATACGTGCAGCGAGGGGGCAAGGGCCAGAAGCAAGGGGGTTGCGGTGGCAGATGTTGAGATTGTGGTGGTGGGCGCAGGCGTTGTGGGCCTGGCTATCGCCGCCAGGCTGGCGCAGGCAGGGCACGAGGTGCTGGTGCTGGAGCAAGAGGCCTGGGTGGGGCAGCATGCATCCAGCCGTAACAGTGAAGTGATCCATGCCGGCCTCTATTACCCACCAGGCTCGCTCAAGGCGCAGGCCTGCGCGCGTGGCCGCGACCTACTGTATGCCTGGTGCGCCGAGTATCAGGTGCCGCATCGTACTTTGGGCAAATTGCTGGTTGCGGTGACGGATGACGAGCTGCCGGCGCTGGCCCGCTTGCAGGCCAATGCGGCGGCCAATGGGGTTGCGCTGGAGCAGCTGAGTGCCGGGCAATTGCATGCCCGTGAACCGGCGGTGCGGGGGGTGGCGGCGCTCTATTCGCCGCTGACCGGGATTGTCGACAGTCATGCCCTGCTGCAATCCTTTGAAGCACAGTTGCAGCAGGGCGGAGGTGCGCTGCAGTTGCATACCCGGGTTGAACGGGCAGAGTACAGTGGCGATCTATTCCACCTGCAGGGCCAGAGTGCCGGTCAGGCCTTTGAGTTGAGTTGTCGGTGGCTGATCAACAGTGCCGGTCTGTTTGCCCAGCAACTGGCGCAGTCGGTCAGTGGCTTGCCCGCAGCCAGCATTCCGCCGGTTTACTGGTGCCAGGGCCGTTACTTTGCCTATCAGGGGGCGTCACCTTTCAGTCATCTTATCTACCCCATGCCAGAGGCCAATACTGCCGGTCTGGGCGTACATGCGACCCTGGACCTGGCCGGGCAGCTGCGATTCGGCCCGGATGTGCGCTATCTCGATCAGTTGGATTATCAGGTGGATGCACAGCTGCGCGATGACTTTGCCCATGCCATCCAGCGTTACTGGCCTGAGTGCCAGGCCGAGCGATTGACGCCAGCCTATGCGGGTATTCGCGCCAAGTTGAGTGGGCCGGGGCAGCCGGTGGCGGACTTTCAGTTGCAGGATGGCCGCGCACTCGGGCTGCCCGGGCTGGTCAATCTGTACGGAATTGAGTCTCCTGGACTCACCGCCAGCCTGGCGCTCGCCGAACAGGTGCGGGAACTTGTGCAGGGGGCGTCGTTGTCTCAGGGTCAATGGGGTTGAGCCTGTCGAGCTGAAGCGCAGTGCCGGATTAATCAGGCTTTCCCTGATTGCATCAGCGTTGCTATGGTTAACTGCATCGAAGATGCCCTTTGGCGTCGGGTATTCAAGGAGATTGCATGAAGTCGCTTGCCAAGGTGTTGGGTCTGGTGGTGTTGGCTGTGGTGTTGCTGCTGGCGGCACTGCTGTTCTTTCTGACCCGGATGTTTGACCCCAATGATTATCGCGAACAGATCCAGCAGGCCGCCCGGGATCAGGCCAATGTCGAACTGACCCTGGGTGGTGAGATCGGCTGGTCGCTGTTCCCCTGGCTGGGCATCGAGCTGCGCGAGGTCGGCGTGGCGCCGTTGGACGATCCGGGGCAACCGATTGCGCAGATCGGTAATCTGGGTCTGGGCGTAGAAGTGATGCCCCTGCTGCGCCGCCAGCTGCGTATGAGTGATGTGATTATCGACAGCGTGCAGCTCAATCTGCTGGTGGATGAGCAGGGTCGTGGCAACTGGGAAGGCTTCACCCAGGCCGAGAGCGCTGACGCCGAAGCGGCCGCTGAAGAGCGTGAGCGCGCCCAGCGCGAGAGCGAGAGTGGCGACTTCAATATTGCTGTCGAAAGTGTGCGCATTACCAATGCGCGCATCGATTATCAGGATCAGCAAAGTGGTCAGCGGCTGAGTATTCGCGATGCCAATCTGAGCAGTGGTGCACTGATTCCCGGACAGCCCTTCGATCTGGATCTGGAAGCTTTACTGGTGCTGGATGAGCCGGCGTTGCGCACGCGTGTCGGGCTCGAAGCCGTGGTCACCTTTGATCCTGGTCGTCAGCGTTATCAGTTGCAGGGTCTGGATCTGCAACTGGCCGCCAGCGGCGAGCCGTTCTCCGGTCGTTCGGTGGATCTGCGCTTGCAGGGGGATGCAATGTACGACGGCACGGCCAATGTGGTCGAAGTGGAGCAGATGCGCCTGGCCGTCAATGAGCTGCGTGCCAGCGGTGAGTTTCGTGCCAGCAACCTGGCCGAGGCTGTGCGTCTGGGTGGGCGCATTGATATCGCTGAGTTTGATGGTCGCGCCCTGCTGCGCTCGCTGGGGCAGGACGCGCCGGAAACGGCCAATCCTGATGCCCTCAAGCGTATTGCCCTGGCCGCGAATCTGGGTGGCAGCGCCAATAGCCTGATGCTGGAAGAACTGCGCCTGCAGCTGGACGGCACCGAGCTGCGGGGCAGCCTGGGTGTCAGTGATTTCGAGCGTCAGGCCTTGCGCTTTGATCTGCGTGGCACCCGATTAAATCTGGATGACTATCTCCCGCCTGGCGCTGAAACCAGCGAGGCAGCCAGCGGCGGCAGCTCTGCCGGACGTGGTGGCAGTAGCTCGGATCAACCGCCAGAGCCCTGGAGTGACGAGGCGGTATTGCCGCTGGATCTGCTCGCCGAGCTGGATGTGGACGGCCGGCTGACCTTGGATGAAGTGCAGCTGACCGGGCAAAGCATCAAAGCCTTCAAGGCCGCGGTGGTTGCGCGCAACGGCCGGGTTCAGGTGAACACCCTGGAAGGTGAACTCTTTGGCGGGCGTTTTGACCTCAAGGCCGATATCAACAGCCGCCAGACACCGGTCAGTATGACGCTGAACGCCAACCTGCAAGGTATGGATGTCCTGGCCCTGCAGCGTGGCTACGAGATTCCCGAGCAGCTGCGTGGGCTGCTGAATGCACGGGCGGAGCTGCGTACCCAGGGCAACAGTGTGCAGCGCTGGATGAACACCCTGAATGGTAGCGCCCGTTTTGATGTTGCCGATGGCGCCCTGCTGGGGATTAACCTGGAGCAGCAATTGTGCAGCGCCATAGCCCTGGCCAATCGGGAAAGTCTGAGCGAGCAACTGGGTGCCGAAGATACGCCCTTCAATCAGCTTTCCGGTACTTTCAGTATCCGTAACGGTGTGGTCAGTAACAGCGATATGCGCGCGGCATTGCCGGGTATTGAGGCGCGTGGGCGGGGCGATATCAACTTGCCGGATCAGCGGCTTGATTACCGTGTCGGCCTGGTGTTGCAAGGCGATACCCGGGAAATGCCCGATCCAGCCTGCCGTATCAACGAACGCTACGTGGGTATCGAGTGGCCGCTGCGCTGCCGTGGCTACCTGCATAATGCCGCCAGCAGCTGTGGCGTTGATACTGAGGGCGTGGGGCAGATTGCGGCGCGCTTGCTGGGTCGCGAAGCCCAGCGGCGCATTCAGGATACCCTCACTGAACGCCTCGGTGGTTCGCGCAGTGACAGTGAGGATGGCGAAGAGCGTCAGCCCGACGTACGTGATGCCATTCGCGGCCTGTTCAACCGGTGACGGCGGCAGATTTCAGTGCGGCCGTGCTGGCCTGGTTTGACCAGCACGGCCGCAAGGATTTGCCCTGGCAACAGAACAAGACACCCTACCGGGTCTGGCTGTCGGAAATCATGCTGCAGCAGACCCAGGTGGCGACTGTTATTCCCTATTACCAGCGCTTTCTTGCCGAGTTGCCGGATGTGCAGGCACTGGCTGCGGCGCCCGCCGACCAGGTGCTGCACCTGTGGACCGGGCTGGGCTATTACAGCCGTGCCCGCAACCTGCATCAGGCGGCCAGGCAGATTGTCAGTGAGCATGCGGGTGAGTTTCCGCAGGACCTGGAGGCGCTGATGGCACTGCCGGGTATCGGCCGCTCGACCGCTGGCGCTATTGCCAGTCTGAGCATGGGCCTGCGGGCGCCCATTCTTGATGGCAACGTCAAGCGCGTACTGGCCCGCTATCATGCTGTTCGCGGCTGGACCGGCAGTACTGCGGTGCAGAAGCAGCTATGGGGGCTGGCCGAGCGCTACACCCCTGAGGCGCGGGTGGCCGATTACACCCAGGCGATGATGGATCTGGGCGCGACCCTGTGCTCACGCAGCAAGCCAAGTTGCCTGCTGTGCCCGCTGCGCAAGGGCTGCGAGGCGCGCGCGCTGGGCACGCCAACCGCTTTCCCGGAACCAAAACCGCGCAAGCAATTGCCCGTACGCACCTGTTTGATGCCCTTTTTGCGTAACCCCGACGGCAATATCTGGCTGCAACGTCGGCCGGATAGCGGGCTCTGGGGTGGGCTATGGTGCCCGCCCCAGTTCAATGATGAAGATGAGCTGGCTGGCTGGTTGCAACGGCAGGGCCTGCAGGTCAGGCAGCAACAGGACATGTCGCCGCTGCGGCATACCTTCAGTCACTTTCATCTGGATATCCAGCCGCTGCTGATTGAGGTCAATCAGGCTGCTGCCGTGGCCGAGGCGGGGCAGGTCTGGTATAACCTGCGGCAACCAACCGCGTTGGGTCTGGCGGCGCCAGTGAAGAAGCTTTTGCAACGGGTGCCGCAGGACTGACTGCCAAATGCTGAGGAGATTGCCATGACCCGTATGGTGCAATGCCGTAAATACCAACAGGAACTGCCCGGCCTGGAGCGCCCGCCCTATCCCGGCGCCAAGGGTGAAGCCATCTTTAACGAGGTGTCGAAAAAAGCCTGGGATGAATGGCAGGCGCATCAGACCATGCTGATCAACGAGCGACGGCTGAATATGATGGACCCGGAAGATCGTAAGTTTATCCAGCAGGAAATGGACAAATTCCTCGCCGGTGAAGACTATGCGCAGGCTGAAGGTTATGTGCCGCCAAGCCAGTAAGCCGTGCTAAGCAGCTAAAAAATAAAAATATTTCCGTAGGCGCTTGACACTTAAAAGGCAAAACCGTTTAATAGCGGCCCTGTTGCCCAGATAGCTCAGTTGGTAGAGCAGGGGATTGAAAATCCCCGTGTCGGCGGTTCGATTCCGTCTCTGGGCACCATCTTTGAAAAAACCCGCTGGTTTGCGCCCGCGGGTTTTTTATTGGCCGATTACGTGACGTGACTGAAAGGGTTGTATTGGTCATCGGCATGGTCTGTGCTAGCTTGCACTATGACGGATTGCCTACAGAAGGAACTGTCGTTTCATTGGGCCCCGTGCCTGGCTATTTCTGATGGCGCTTCGCGCCCTGTGGATGACGACACGTGACACCACCAGCCCTCGAAGTGCGCAAACTGCACAAGCGCTATGGCGACCTTGAAGTGCTCAAGGGCGTCGACCTGACCGCCCGCGATGGCGATGTGATTTCCATTCTCGGCTCGTCCGGCTCCGGCAAGAGCACCCTGCTGCGGTGCATCAATCTGCTGGAAAACCCCCACGAGGGGCAGATCTTCGTTGCCGGTGAAGAGCTCAAGCTCAAGCCGGGCAAGGGCGGTGCCCTGGTCGCGGCAGACAATAAACAGATCAATCGGTTGCGCGCCAGAGTGGGCTTTGTGTTCCAGAGCTTCAATCTCTGGCCGCACATGAGCATTCTCGACAATATCATTGAAGCGCCGCGGCGCGTATTGGGCCAGTCCAAGGCCGATGCGATTGCCGCCGCTGAAGTCTTTCTTGCCAAGGTCGGTATTGCCGACAAGATGCACGCCTTTCCGGCCCAGCTCTCCGGTGGTCAGCAGCAACGCGCAGCCATCGCCCGCACCCTGGCCATGCAGCCAAGGGTGATCCTGTTTGACGAGCCTACCTCGGCACTGGACCCGGAAATGGTCCAGGAAGTGCTAGGGGTTATTCGCAAGCTGGCAGACGAAGGCCGGACTATGCTGTTGGTTACTCACGAGATGGGCTTTGCCCGTCAGGTGTCCAGCCAGGTGGTGTTTCTCCACCAGGGCGTGGTCGAGGAAATCGGCACGCCGGAGCAGGTCTTTGACCGGCCGACGTCCGAACGTTGCAAGCAATTTATGTCCAGTCACAAGTAAGGAGCACTACCGATGAAAAGCTTCAAACAGGCAGTATTGGCAGGTGCCGCAGCGGTATTTCTGAGTTTGCCGGCAATCGCGGAAACCCTGCGTATTGGTACCGAAGGCGCCTACCCACCCTTCAACCTGGTCGACAGCAGTGGTGAAGTGGTCGGTTTTGATATCGACATTGCCAAGGCACTGTGCGCGGAAATGGGTGTCGAGTGCACTATCGTCACCTCCGACTGGGATGGCATCATTCCGGCTTTGAACACCAATCGCTTCGACTTCCTCGTCGCTTCCATGTCGATCACCGAAGAGCGTCAGCAGGCGGTTGATTTCACCGACCCTTACTACACCAACAAGCTGCAGTTTGTGGCGCCCAAGTCCGCAGACTTCCAGGTTGATGCCGAGAGCCTGAAAGGCAAGACCATTGGTGCCCAGCGCGCGACCATCGCCGGTCAGTGGCTGGAAGACAACATGGCCGATGTGGTGCGTATTCGCCTGTATGACACCCAGGAAAACGCCTACCTGGACATGAGTGCCGGGCGTATCGACGGTGTACTGGCGGATAACTTCGTGCAGTTCGAGTGGCTGCAAAGCGATGCCGGCGCCAACTTCGAGTTCAAGGGCGAGCCGGTATTTGATGACGACAAGATCGGCATTGCCGTGCGCAAGGGCGACCCGCTGCGCGAGCGTCTGAACGAAGCGCTGGCAGCTATCGTTGAAGACGGCACCTACGAAGAAATCAATGCCAAGTACTTCCCCTTCAGCATTTATTGATGGATCAGGCCGGGTTGAAAGCCCGGCCGTGACGGAAACGCCATGCTAGACCTCCACGGTTTCGGACCCGCTCTGCTCCAGGGCACCTGGGTAACAGTGCGCCTGTCATTGGCGTCGCTGGCGCTCGGCCTGGTGTTGGGGCTGCTGGGTGCCAGCGCGAAAATATCTTCGCGCTGGTATCTGCGTGCGGTCGGGGGCTTCTATACCTCGGTGGTGCGTGGCGTGCCGGAAACCCTCTGGGTGTTGGTGGCCTATTTCGGCACCGTCTCTACGCTGAACTGGATTGGCAGTCACTTTGGTCATCCACAACTCAGTTTCAGCCCCTTCGTCGCCGGTACCCTGGCGCTGGGGCTGTGTTTTGGCGCTTACGCCACCGAAGTATTTCGTGGCGCCCTGTTAAGCATTCCACAAGGTCAGAAAGAGGCGGGGCAGGCGCTTGGTTTGTCGCCGCTGCGCATCTTCTGGCGCATTACCCTGCCGCAGCTCTGGCGCGTAGCGCTGCCGGGGCTGGGCAATCTCTACCTGATTCTGCTCAAGGACACCGCGCTGGTGTCCCTGATCACCCTGAACGAGCTGATGCGCCAGGCGCGTATCGCTGGTCAGGCCACGCGTGAACCCTTTACCTTCCTGTTCGCCGCTGCACTGATCTATCTGGCGCTTACGGTGGTGATCATGGCCGCGCTGCACTGGTTCGAGAAGCGTGCCAACCGCGGCTACACAAGGACCGAGCTATGAACTGGGCCGAGCGTTGGGAGCTGATCGTACGCTGGTCGCCGCAGTTGTGGGATGGCGCCATGATGACCCTGCAGCTGGTCGGCATTGCCGTGGTGCTGGGTTTGATTCTGGCGATACCTCTGGGCCTGGCCCGTGCCTCGCGGCACTGGTACATCCGCGCCTTGCCCTATGGCTATATCTTTTTCTTCCGTGGCACACCCTTGCTGCTGCAGTTGTTCCTGGTCTACTACGGCCTGGCCCAGTTCGATGCCGTACGCGAGAGCTGGGCCTGGCAGTACCTGCGCGAGCCCTACTGGTGCGCGCTGATCACCATGACCCTGCACACTGCCGCCTATATCGCCGAAATCCTGCGTGGCGCCATTCAGGCGGTGCCACCCGGTGAGGTTGAGGCAGCAAGGGCCTTAGGGATGTCGCGCCGGCAGGCGCTGCAATACATCATCCTGCCGCGCGCTATCCGTATCGGTTTACCGGCCTACGGCAACGAGGTCATCCTCATGCTCAAGGCCAGTGCCGTGGTCTATATGATTACCCTGATGGACATCATGGGTACGGTGCAGACCATCAACTCGCGTACCTATCAGTATGAGCTGTTCTATCTGGTCGCCGGCCTGATGTATCTGTCGATCACCTTGGTGTTTACCCAGTTGTTCCGCCTGCTCGAGCGCTGGCTGAAGGTCGACGCTAGCCGCCGCCGTTGATGGACTGGCAAGACCGCTTTCAGGCGCTGGATGCCTGGCTGCTGCAGCATCAAGCGCTATGGCGGGAAAAGCCCTTTACCCGCC
Source organism: Gammaproteobacteria bacterium (assembly GCA_023475025.1). Taxonomy (GTDB): domain Bacteria; phylum Pseudomonadota; class Gammaproteobacteria; order Pseudomonadales; family Pseudomonadaceae; genus Halopseudomonas. The sequence continues at coordinate 28,606 of JAMCWB010000071.1, read as the reverse complement.
TGCGCTGCCACTGGGAAGCCGACTACCCCGAGCTGGCGCGCTGGTTGCGGCAACGCAGCCTGGCCGATGCCGAGGCGGCGCATACCAGCCTGGCGCTCCCGGATGCACCTGCGCCTCTGCCCGGGTTGCTCGCCACAGCCAGACAATTGAGCGCCGTGCCCGATTGGTCTGGGGCACAGACACAGGCTTACCCAGAACTGCTGGAGCGGCATATCCCCGGGCGCAAATGGCAACAGATCCAGGCCTTTGTGTCGGTAGCCCATAGCCAGTGGCAGCAGCCAGGTCGGCATGTGCTGGACTGGTGCGCTGGCAAGGGCCATCTCGGGCGTTTGCTTGCCTGGCGGGATGAGGTGCCGCTGACCTGCCTGGAGTATGATCCAGCTCTGGTCGAGGCGGGCAAGCAATTGAGCCAAGGTGTATTGTTAGCAGCCCAACACCATTGCCAGGATGTGCTGCAGCCCGCGGCCTGGAACTACCTGGAGCCGCACCACAGCGTCGTCGCGCTGCACGCCTGCGGTGACCTGCATACCACGTTGTTGCAGCAGGTGGTCAGCCGGGACTGTCGCCAGCTGGCGCTGTCACCCTGCTGCTATAACCGCACGCAGGCCGAGCACTATCAGCCACTGTCCGAGTTGGCACAGCAGTCGCGCTTGCAGCTGAGTCGTGACGATCTGGCCTTGCCACTGCAAGCCACCGTCACTGCCGGCCAGCGTGATCGCCGCCTGCGTGATCAGAGCATGGCCTGGCGCCTGGGCTTTGATCTCTGGCAACGGCAAGCGCGCGGTGCGGATGACTACCTGCCGACCCCATCGCGGCCACAAAGCGCCCTGCAGCAAAGCTTTGCTGATTTCTGCCAAGACCTGGCCCGGCATCACCAGCTGGACTTGCCACCACCGGCAGACTGGCCGGCACTGGAGCAAGCCGGTTGGCAACGTCTGGCCGAGGTGCGCAATCTCGAACTGCTTCGCGCCGTCTTCCGGCGACCACTGGAAGTCTGGTTGTTGCTCGATCGCTTGCTCTGGTTGCAACAGTCCGGTTACCGGGTGCAGCTTGGCCAGTTCTGCCCCGGCAGCCTTACCCCGCGTAATCTGCTGCTGGTTGCCGAGCTCCAGAGCCCTGACTGACCAACAGGCCATACCCATCTTGTCTACCCGTTACGCACAGAGTTATACACAGGGGTGCGGGGTTGTGGGTTATCCACTCATGCTGTGGATAAAGATGTTGATGACTTATGTGCAAGTGTGTCAGAGCCATATAAATCAAGGCCTGCAGGTTCCAGGTCAAAAAAGAATCAACTTGGATATCTATTTTAAAACAAGCGTTTAGCGAGCCTTTGTCAAGTGCTGAAAGAGAAGTAATTCACAAGTCAGCGATATGTCATGGTTATGCACAGGCAGAAAAATTTGCCTGTGAACGCGGCGATCTCTTTACACGCGTGACAAGGTCTATATAATGCCAATCCGTTGCCGGTATAGCTCAGTTGGTAGAGCAACTGACTTGTAATCAGTAGGTCCCGAGTTCGACTCTTGGTGCCGGCACCATACAGATAAAGGCTTGCAGAGATGCAGGCCTTTTTTGTTTCTGCGCCGGGCTGACACCGGGCTAACATTCCCACTGGCTTTGTCCTGTTTTCTACTGCCTGCCCAAAGGCGCATGGCTGCCCGCCAGCCTTCCAGCTAGCACCTGCTTTTTCCTTCTGGTCCGGGTGATATACTCGAGCGAAATGGCGCCAGTACCGCGCCGGGTGTTGTCTGCAAGGAGGCTAAGCCTGTGTCCTGTTATCTGCATTACCCGCAATCCATTTTCTCCTGCCCTTCGTCAGCCCCTGAATAATCTCCGTTACTCCTGTCTACGCCGTGCTGCGAAGCATCATCGGTTGTGGCAAGGTGAAAGTTATCTGTAAGGAATCTGCCCAATGAGCGCGATAGAACAACAATTTCTCAAGGCTCTGGACGACAAGCTGTGGAAAGCCGCCGACAAGCTCCGCGCCAACCTGGATGCCGCCAACTACAAGCATGTGGTGCTGGGCCTGATCTTCCTGAAATACGTCTCCGACGCCTTCGAGGAGCGCCAGGAAGAGTTGCTGGAACGGTTCAAGGACTTTGACGACGACATCTACTACCTGCCGCCGGAAGACTACGACGACGACGCGGACTACCAGCAAGCCCTGCAGGAAGAGCTGGAAGTACTGGATTACTACCGCGAAGCCAATGTCTTCTGGGTACCCAAGCCGGCCCGCTGGAACACCCTGAAAGAGAAAGCCGTGCTGCCCGTAGGCACCGTGCTCTGGCAAGACGATGCCGGTAACGACGTCAAGCTGCGTTCCGTGTCCTGGCTGATCGATAACGCCCTGGAAGCCATCGAGCAGAGCAACGCCAAGCTCAAGGGTATCCTCAACCGCATCAGCCAGTACCAGCTGGACAACGACAAACTGCTGGGCCTGATCAACACCTTCTCCGACACCTCCTTCACTCGGCCGGTGTTCGAGGGCGAGAAGCTGAGCCTGCACAGCAAAGACATCCTCGGCCATGTATACGAATACTTCCTGGGCCAGTTCGCTCTGGCTGAAGGCAAGCAGGGCGGCCAGTATTACACCCCCAAGAGCATCGTCACCCTGATTGTCGAAATGCTGCAGCCTTACTCCGGTCGGGTGTACGACCCGGCCATGGGCTCCGGCGGTTTCTTTGTCTCCAGCGACAAGTTCATCGAGGAGCACGCCAGCGAGCAGCACTACGACGCTGCCGAACAGAAGAAGCACATCTCCGTGTACGGCCAGGAATCCAACCCCACCACCTGGAAACTGGCCGCCATGAACATGGCCATCCGCGGCATTGACTTCAACTTCGGCAAGAAGAACGCCGACACCTTCCTGGATGACCAACACCCGGATCTGCGCGCCGACTTTGTGATGGCCAACCCACCGTTCAACATAAAAGACTGGTGGAGCGAATCCCTGGCCGAAGACGTGCGCTGGAAGTACGGCACCCCACCCAAGGGCAACGCCAACTTTGCCTGGATGCAGCATATGCTCCACCACCTGGCGCCCACCGGCAGCATGGCCCTGCTGCTGGCCAACGGCTCCATGAGCTCCAACACCAACAACGAAGGCGAAATCCGCAAACGTCTGGTGGAGGAAGACTTGGTGGAGTGCATGGTCGCCTTACCCGGCCAGCTGTTCACCAACACCCAGATCCCGGCGTGTATCTGGTTCCTGACCAAAGACAAAACCGGCCATGCTCCCCTCTCCCCTGGCGGGAGAGGGGTTGGGGGAGAGGGGGTAAAACGCGACCGCCGGGAAGAGTTCCTGTTCATTGATGCCCGTAACCTGGGCTTCATGCGCGACCGTGTGCTGCGGGACTTCACCGTTGAGGACATCGCCAAAATCGCGGACACCTTCCATGCCTGGCAATCCTCCTCCCGTCATTGCGAGGAGCAAAGCGACGCGGCAATCCATTATCAGGACATCCCCGGCTTCTGCAAATCCGCCAGCCTGGACGAGATCAAAAAGCACGACTTTGTACTGACGCCGGGGCGTTATGTGGGTGCTCAGGAGCAGGAAGACGATGGCGAGCCCTTTGCCGAGAAGATGGCGCGGTTGACCAGCCAACTAAAAGAACAGTTCGCCGAAAGCGACCGACTGGAGGCTGAGATCAAGCGGAATCTTGGAGGGCTGGGGTATGAACTTTAAATCCAGCAGTCGGGGCGGTGGTCATCAACACGTTGAACGCCTGATTCGGGACGTTCTGGAGGGGCAGCAATGAGCGTGTTTATAGCGACTCAGAAGGCCAACGTCAGCGCGGGGTTCTGGCGCTTGCGTGACTTCAGCCGCTTCTCGATAACCTCGGTACGCTCGCCGGTTTCGATGGCGCTTGAGCTGGCGACAGCTCGGAGGATGCTGGCACGGGACACCGACACCTTGCCTGAGCTTTTTTTACGAACCATGGGGCGACTCCGGAGCGAAATGACTGGCGGGATTATAACACTTGCCAGGCATACCGTCTTGTCAGCAATTGGCTGCATTGTTTACAGCTCAATGGCATTTAAATGGGTTTTTAACCGGGTTAGTGTGACGATGACGAGGTTATTTCGAGTGCAGCTCGCCGATAGTGACCACCTGGGGTCTGAGGCATGAGTACTGAATATTTTAAGACAACAATCGGCACCCAGTTAACCCTACAACGTGGCTTCGATATTACGAGAAAACAACAACAACCCGGAACGGTTCCTGTTGTTTCATCAGGCGGAGTTTCAAGCTTTCATAATGAAGCAAGAGTAGCTGCTCCTGGCGTTGTCCTCGGACGAAAAGGAAGCCTCGGTACGACGTTTTTATTGCAAGAGGACTTCTGGCCCCACGACACCACGCTTTGGGTCAAGGACTTCAAAGACAACAATCCAGTCTTTGTTTACTACTTTTTCCTCAACATGAGCGACGTCTTAAAAAAAATGGACGTGGGGGCCGCGAATCCCGCTTTAAACAGAAATCATGTTCACCCAATAGAAGTTCTGTGGCCAGTTCGCCACGTTCAGGACCAGATTGCGGAAATACTGTCCGCTCTTGATCGCAAAGCCGCAAATAATCACCAAATCAGCCAAACCCTCGAACAAATGGCCCAGGCTATCTTCAAAAGCTGGTTTGTCGATTTCGAGCCGGTCAAAGCCAAGATCGCTGCGCGGGAGCAGTGGCTTGCCCTGCAGCCGGTAGCGGATGCCACCTCGCCGGTGTGTTATGCCGACGAAGGCGAACTCCTTCCCGACCTGAACACCTGGATGAACCTCGCTGCCATGCAGGCGATTTCCGGTAAATCCCGAGACGAACTCACCCGCCTTCAGGCCGAACAGCCCGAGCAATACGCCGAGCTCCGCGCCACCGCCGAGCTGTTTCCGTCGGCTATGCAGGAAAGTGAGTTGGGAGAGATTCCGGAGGGGGGGTACGTAACCCAAATAGGCGATGAGGTTACCGTCGTCGGTGGTGGCACTCCATCCACCAAAAACCCAGACTTCTGGCAAAACGGTGAGATCAACTGGACTTCCCCGAAAGACCTATCAAACCTCGCAGACAAGGTTCTCGTCGAAACTGAGCGCAAAGTAACTGAAGCAGGTCTTGGGAAGATTAGTTCTGGTTTATTACCAGTCGATACCGTGCTGATGTCATCGCGGGCGCCCGTTGGCTATCTGGCCCTGGCCAAGATTCCTGTAGCAGTAAACCAAGGCTATATTGCGATGAAATGCGAAAAGGCATTGAGCCCCGAGTTCGTCATTCAGTGGTGCGCAGCTCACATGGACGAAATCAAAAGCCGGGCCAGCGGGACCACCTTCGCAGAGATTAGTAAAAAGAACTTCAAAATCATCCCGGTCGTGATGCCGACAGAATCACTGATCTCGATTTACTCGAAACAAGCATCATCGCTTTATAAAGCCATTGAGAATAACGTCCGGGAGTCAGACACTCTCGCAAAACTGCGGGACTCCTTGCTTCCGAAACTACTCTCAGGCGAACTCTCTATATCCAACGCAGAGGATCAGCTAGCGGAAGAGGCGGAACCAGCCAATGTTTAAAATCGACCCAACCTCCAACCGCATCAACCCGCTGGAAGTTAAACGCTTCACCGACCTCGGCTTCACCGAGCGGAAACACCTGCAGGAATGGCTGGAGAACTACCCCCAGGCACTGACCCAGGGCGACGGCGACGAGCTGCTGATTATCCAGAAGGAATTCGACGGCTTCGACGACACCCGTGAGCGGCTGGATCTGCTGGCTATCGACAAGGAAGGCAATCTGGTCATTATCGAAAACAAGCTGGATGACAGCGGCCGGGATGTGGTGTGGCAAGCCCTCAAATACGCCAGCTACTGCGCCAACCTGAAAAAACAGCAGGTGGTGGAGATTTTCCAGCGCTACCTGAACCAGAAAGCCCAGAATACCGGCAACGAACCTGATAATGCCGAGCGCGTGTTGCTGGAGTTTCTGCAGGCCGACGACCTGCAATCGGTGCAGCTCAACACCCTGAAAAGCCAACGCCTGATGCTGGTCGCCGCCCACTACCGCAAGGAAGTCACCAACACGGTACTCTGGCTGAGCCAGTTCGGCGTCAACTGCCAATGCTTCAAGGTCACACCCTACCAGGCCGGTGCCGAACTGTTCCTGAATGTGGAGCAGATCATCCCCACGCCGGAAGCCTCGGACTTTATGATTGGCATGATGGCCAAGGAGGCCGAGGAAAAGAGTGCCAGTAACGAGCAGAGGCAGAGTCACCGGCTGCGACTGGCGTTCTGGGAGCAGGCGTTGGAGGCGTTCGGACAGAGCGACTGCGACCTCTACAACAACATCAGCCCCGGCAAAGACCACTGGTTGTCTGCGGGCTCTGGCTTGTCCGGTATGACGTTCAACCTGATCTTCAGCAAAAACGAAGTGCGGGTAGAGTATTCCATGGCTCGCCCCCAGGCGGAGGCTAACCAGTTCGTCTTTGAACAGCTGCAAGTGGAGAAAGACGCCATAGAATCCTCCTTTGGAGCCGCACTCGTATGGATGCCGCTACCTAATCGGAAATCGTGCCGCATCCACTATGCCATGCCCGTAGACGGTTACGACAAAGCCAATTGGCCAGAGATGATCCAATGGCTGGTTGACCACATGACACGACTGGAGAAAGCGCTGAGCGGGCCGCTAGACAAGGTTCGACAGGAGTTGAAAACCACAAACTTCAGTAAAGAGCCAGGCACAGAGCACGATGCATAAGCTATTGGCTATACTGCCCGGTTTGTAAACAACGACAAGGAACTGTCATGGCTGAACAACAAGTACGAATCTTCACCTCAACCGACGGCCAGGCGCACCTAGAAGTAGCGATTGGCCACGAAACCGTTTGGCTTAACCAGACTCAAATGTGCGAGCTGTTCGGCCGCGACCAGTCGGTGATCTCCCGCCACATTCGTAATGTTTTCAAGGAAGGCGAAGTGCCAGCCGAAAGCAATATGCAAAAAATGCATATTGCTGAATCAGACAAGCCCGTCACATCTTACTCACTGGACGTTATTATTTCCGTTGGCTACCGCGTGAAGTCCCAGCGTGGTGTGCAGTTTCGCCAGTGGGCAACGCAGGTTCTCAAAGACCACCTCGTTCAGGGCTACACCCTCAATCAACGCCGCTTGGCTGAACGCGGCATCGAGTTTGAGCAGGCCGTTGACCTGCTCAGCCGCACCCTCACCAATCAGGGCCTGGTATCCAATGAAGGCGAAGCCGTCGCCCGGGTGATCAGCGATTACGCCCGCTCCTGGAGCCTGCTGCAAAGCTACGACGAGCAGCATCTGGCTGAGGTCGGCATCAAGCAACCGGATATGCAGCCACTCGAGCTGGATGAAGCGCTCAAGGCCATTGGCGAGCTTAAACAGACGCTAATCGCCAAAGGCGAGGCTACCGACCTGTTCGGCCAGTTACGGAGTGACGGTCTGGCCTCTGCGCTGGCGACGATCGAGCAGGGCTTTGGAGATGAGCTCTTTTATCCGAACGTGGCTACCCGCGCCGCTCACCTGCTCTACTTCGTGATCAAGAACCACCCGTTGGCCGACGGTAACAAACGCTGTGGCTCGTTTCTGTTTTTGTGGTATCTGCGCCGCAACGCCGCTTTGCTGGCGCGGCCGTTAGAACAACTGATTAATGACAACACCCTGGTAGCTTTGGCCTTGCTGGTGGCGGAAAGCCTGCCGGATCAGAAAACCCTGATGATCCGGCTGATTGAGCATTTCATGCTGCTGAAGGAACCCGCCGATGTTAGAGGCGAAGGGGAATAAGGACTGAGGTATGACGGAAGATCAGCTGGAACAACAATGTCTGCAATGGTTTGCTGACGGTGGCTGGGAGATCGGCCACGGACCTGACCTGGCACCGGATGGCCCAACACCGGAACGGGCCGATTACCGGCAGGTGTTGTTGTTGGCAGATCTTGAGGCCGCTATTCGCCGCATCAACCCACACCTGCCTCTGAGCGCCATTGAGCAGGCGGTGGCTATTGTCCGCAAGCCGGAAAGCCTGGATGTGGTGATCAGCAACCGGGCTTTCCATCGCCTGTTATTGGATGGCGTACCGGTTGAGTACAAGCGCGACGACAAGGTAGTTCACGACCAGGCCTTTTTGGTGGATTTCAGTGACCTCGCCGTCAACCGCTTCCGGGCCATCAACCAGTTCACCCTGGAAGGCTCCAAGCAGCTGCGTCGGCCGGATGTGATCTGCTTTATCAACGGCCTGCCGCTGGCCGTGCTGGAGCTGAAAAGTCCGGCCGCAGAGAATGTGAATATCTGGGATGCCTATCACCAGATCCAGACCTACAAAGACGAAGTCACCGACCTGTTTACCTACAACGAAGCGGCCATCATCAGCGACGGCTATCTGGCCCGTGTGGGTTCCCTAACCGCCAGTCAGGAGCGCTACATGCCCTGGCGTACCATCAAGCATGAGGACGACAAGCCCCTGCTGGAGTGGCAGCTGGAAACCATGGTGCGGGGCTTCTTCGACCGCGAGTTGTTTCTGGATTACATCCGCTACTTCGTGATCTTCGAGACGGATGCCGAGAAGCTGATCAAGAAAATCGCCGGTTATCACCAGTTCCATGCCGTGCGTGAAGCCGTCAGAGCCACTGTTATTGCGGCGCAGGCACCGGGGAAATATGAGCAGGGCGAGAAGCGCGCAACTTACGGCGACGAGGTGCTGCCGGGCAGCAAGAAAGCCGGTGTGGTGTGGCATACCCAGGGCTCTGGCAAGAGTATTTCCATGTGCTGTTACGCCGGCAAGCTGTTGCAGCAGCCGCAGATGAACAACCCGACACTGATAGTGGTCACCGACCGCAACGATCTTGATGGCCAGCTATTCGCTACCTTCAGTTCGGCCCGGGAGCTGCTCAAGCAGGAGCCCGTTCAAGCCGATGATCGGGATACCCTTCGCCGGTTGCTGTCGGAGCGTGAATCCGGCGGGATCATCTTCACCACGGTGCAAAAATTCGCTCTGCTGAATGATGAGTCCGGTCACCCGGTGCTGAACGACCGCCACAACATTGTGGTGATCTCGGATGAAGCCCATCGCAGCCAGTACGGCCTGAAAGCCACGCTGAAGAAAGACGGCAGCTACAAGTTTGGCTATGCCCGCCACATGCGTGATGCCCTGCCCAATGCAGCGTTTATTGGCTTTACCGGCACCCCCATCGAGAGCGAAGACAAGGATACCCGCGCTGTGTTCGGCGATTACGTGTCCATCTACGATATCCAGGATGCAGTAGACGATGGCGCGACCGTGCCCATTTTCTACGAGTCGCGCCTAGCCAAGCTGGATATCAACCGCGACATTATCGAGGAGCTGTCGGAGCAGGTGGAGGAGGTGGTTGAAGACGAGGAAGATGTCGGCAACCGCGAAAAGACCAAAGGCGAATGGAGTCGACTGGAGAAACTGGTCGGCGCTGGTCCGCGACTGAAGCAGGTGGCAGAAGATCTGGTCAGGCACTTTGAAACCCGCTCCAGCACCATCAGCGGCAAGGCCATGATTGTCGCCATGAGCCGTGAGATTGCCGTTCACCTGTACAACGAGCTGGTTGCTCTGCGCCCGGAGTGGCATGACGATGACCCGGAGCAGGGCGCCATCAAGGTGGTGATGACCGGCTCTGCGTCTGATCGCGCCTTCTTGCAGCCGCATATCCATAACAAGCAGACCAAGAAACGCTTTGAGAAGCGCTTCAAGGATATGAACGACCCACTCAAGCTGGTGATCGTGCGGGATATGTGGCTGACCGGTTTCGATGCGCCCTGCTGCCATACCATGTACGTCGACAAGCCGATGAAGGGCCATAACCTGATGCAGGCCATTGCCCGGGTGAATCGTGTGTTCAAGGACAAGCCCGGTGGGCTGGTGGTCGATTACATCGGTATTGCCAACGAACTCAAGCAGGCGCTGAAAACCTATACCGATGCCAAGGGCAAGGGCTCACCGACGCACAGCGCCGAAGAAGCCTACGCCATCCTGCTGGAAAAGCTGGACATCATCCACGGTATGTTTGCGCCTGGGCCCAAAGGCAAGGGTTTCAGCTACAGCGGATTCGAGACCGAGCCACACAGGTTGCTGGTGCCTACCGCCAACTATGTGCTGAGCCTGGAAGATGGTAAGAAACGCTTTCTGGATACTGTACTGGCCATGAACAAGGCGTTTTCACTCTGCGCCACCCTGGATGAGTCCCAGGCGTTGCAAAAGGAAGTGGCCTTCCTGTCACAGGTGAAGATTGCCATCACCAAGTTCACCAGCGTGGACAAGAAACTGACCGAGGAAGAGAAAAACACGGCTCTGCGGCAGATACTGGACAATGCCCTGGTGGCTGAAGGCGTCGCGGATGTGTTCGCCCTGTGCGGTCTGGACAAGCCGGATATCGGCCTGCTTTCGGATGAGTTTCTGGAAGATGTACGCCGCATGCCGTACAAGAACTTCGCTGTCGAACTGCTGGAAAAGTTGCTCAAGGACGATATCAAGGCCAAGACCCGTAACAACGTGGTGCAGGAAAAGAAATACGCCGACCGCCTGCAAGAGACGTTACGCAAGTACAACAACCGGGGCATTGAAACCGCGCAGGTGATCGAGGAACTGATCGCCATGGCCAAGGAGTTTCAGGCTGAGCTGGAGCGCGACGATGCCCTCGGTCTGACGCCGGATGAAGTCGCTTTCTATGACGCGCTGGCCAGTAACGAAAGCGCCGTGCGTGAACTGGGTGACGAAACCCTGAAAAAGATCGCCGTCGAGATCACCGACAAGCTACGCAAGTCCACCACCGTGGACTGGCAAGTACGCGAGAGCGTGCGGGCCAAGCTGCGCATCCTGGTGCGGCGTACCTTGCAGCGCTACAAGTACCCGCCAGATAAAGCACCGGCAGCTGTGGAGCTGATCTTGCAGCAGGCTGAGGTACTGTCCAGTGCGTGGAGTTGAGCCAGGGCAGGGCTTGCAGCAGATCCCAAGCCTAAGAGCTTCCGTTTGTTTTGAACGGAACTCGACAGGGTGAGGAGCGTTGATTCCGTCCGTTTTCGGTGCCGTATTTCTTGTCCAGGCGCTTTGCTACAACCAAGCCAATGAGGGTGGTCAAGCCCAGCGCGGCAAGAACGGCTGCTGTTGCGTAGACAATCATCATATTTAGCCACCCCCATGGAGACTTTGATTCAGCGTACTAAAGTCCTTGCAGTACGTACTTGTCCTACCGTTGAGCATTCTATCTACGCACGGTAGTTGGGTATTTCGGGGATCTGTGTGTCGAGCAGGATGTCGGCGCGCCTGTCGATTCCGGCGCGGTCAATCAGTAACCGCACCGGGCTGCCGGACTATCCGAAGAACACAATATCCTGGTCGCGGAAGTCGGCCAACAAGGGGCTTTCGGCGGCACGGGCGAAGGCCTCGTCAACGGCCTTGGCGCGGGCCTGGGTGGTGGCGCGATAGCTGGGATGGGTAAAGATGTAGAGCTCTTTGGCGTTGAGCGCTTCCACCACGCGTTGGCCAACGACCTCGACCGGGATGCCGTTATCGACGATCTGCTGCATCTTGGCGGCCATGGCTTTTTGTTGCTCGGTCATCGGCCCCGGTTTCTTGTCACCCTGGTAGTCAGTCTGCTTGTTGCGCGCTGCCAGGTTGATGCGGGTTTTGACGAAAGCCGGGCAGAGCACGGCGACATGGATGTTGTGTGGTTTGAGTTCGACCTGCCAGCTCTCTGACATGCCGACCACAGCGACCTTGCTGGCAGTGTAGGCGCCGCCATAAGGCACGCCGCCCATGCCGGCCATGGAGGCGACATTGAGCAACCAGCCGCCTTCGCCGTGTTGTTTGATCAGCGGCACCAGGGTCTGGGTGCCATAGAGTACGCCGGTCAAATTCACATCCATGACCCAGCGCCACTCCTGGTTATCTATCTGCTCGACGGTGCCGGTGCCGCCACCGACCCCGGCATTGTTGACCAGCATGTGCAGTTTGCCAAAGCGGGCGCTGGCCTGTTCGGCCAGGCTCTGCCATTGCTCGGGCTTGGTGACATCCAGCGGCACGGCGAGTACGCTGATTCCGGCGTCTTGCAGGGCCTGTTCGGCTTTCGCCAGTTGCCGGGTATCGATATCACCCAGCACAATCTGCATGCCTTGCTGGCCCAGGGCCATGGCAATGCTCAAGCCGATGCCTTCTGCGCCGCCGCTGATAACGGCGGTCTTGCCGGAAAATTCACTCATTGTTTGTACCTGCTGATGATGGATGGCGGTAGTTGCGAAGGAATTGTACGCTCGCTTTAGGTCGCAATGTGACCCGTGTTGGGTGCGACGTACAGGATTATCGGCAAAGTTGATTCAAGGTCATAAGTCGATTGCCGACCGACCCCGCTGGCTTAGTTGCGGGCACGGTCGGCCTTGTGGCGAATGGTTTTTTTCAGCGCTTCCGGCGTGATCGAGCCGACGATGTTCACGCCACTGCCGGGTAGCGGCTGGCGCAGGATGTTGCCCTTGATCTTGCCGATCACATGCATCTCGCAGGGCTTGCAGTCGAACTTCAGCGTCAGCACTTCATTGTCATGCACCAGCTGCATCGGCTTGGCATTGCTGCGTACGCCGGTCACGCCCTTGGCTTGTTTCGGGCACATATTGAAGGAGAAGCGCAGGCAGTGCTTGGTGATCATCACCGGCACCTCGCCAAGTTCCTCGTGGGCCTCGAAGGCGGCGTCGATCAGCTCGACGCCAAAGCGCTGGTAGAAGGCCCGCGCCTTGTGGTTATAGACGTTGGCCAGAAAGCTCAGGTGCGATTCCGGATAGACCGGCGGCGGCACACTGACCGGCTTGCGGCTGCCGCGCGGGTGAGCGGCCAGACGGGCCGCATCCAGTTGCTCGATCACGCTGCGGCGCAGTGCCTTCAGGCGTGACAGCGGCACGAAGGGCAGTTCCGCCAGTGCCAGTTCGATGCCCTCGCAGTGGTACAGGGTGTTGCCCAGCTGGGTCAGCAGGTCCTCGATCTGGCTGCGCGCGCGCTCGGCGTTCTGCGCGGCTTCAAAGGGGCCTTCCAGGCTCTGGCTGACAGTCACGCCATCCTCGCTGCGGGCACTCAGGGTCAGTGCGCCGGCATCGCCACTCAGTTGCCAGTGCAGGCCGACACGGCGCTCGGCCGAGGGTTTTTGCAGCGCCAGCTGCCAGTTGTGGTCGAGGTTGCGATTCAGGGTCTGGCCGGGGCGCGCACGGCGCAGCGCTTCGGGCAGTTCGTTGGGTTCGATGCGGTAGTGCCAGCGCGGCTGGCCGTCCTCGTCCTGGTGCTGGCTGAGCAGCTCGGCGATATTCGCGCGGAAGCCGACCACCTCGCGCTTGACCAGCACATTCAGGCCGTCACCGTTATTCAGTGGCTCATGGCTGCTGACCAGCAGGTCGCTTTTGCGGACCTGCTGCAACTCGCCGACCGGCAGGCCGGTAAAGGTCGGGGTGTCGAAGGCACCGATATCCAGCTTGCGCGCATTGACGAAATAGTCGGTGCTGCCGCGGTGAAAGGTCTTGTCCGGGTCAGGCACAAAGAAGTGCTCACTGCGCCCGCTGGAGGCGCGCGCCAGCTGCGGGCGCTCGGCCAGTACCGCATCCAGCTGCTGGCGGTACCAGGCGGTGATGTTCTTCACATAGCCTACATCCTTGTAGCGCCCCTCGATCTTGAATGAGCGGATGCCGGCATCTACCAGGGCGCCGAGGTTGGCGGTCTGGTTGTTGTCCTTCATCGACAGCAGGTGCTTTTCATAGGCGACCACGCCGCCGTGCTCGTCGGTCAGGGTGTAGGGCAGACGGCAGGCCTGCGAACAGTCGCCACGGTTGGCACTGCGCCCGGTCTGCGCGTGGGAGATATTGCACTGGCCGGAAAAGGCCACGCACAGCGCGCCGTGCACAAAGAACTCCAGCGGCGTATCCACCGCTGCGTGGATGTCCCTGATCTGCTGCAGGCTCAACTCGCGCGCCAGTACCAGCTGCGAGAAACCGGCCTGGCCAAGGAACCTGGCCTTGTCCAGGCTGCGGATATCGCACTGGGTGCTGGCGTGGATCTCGATCGGCGGGATATCCAGTTCCATCACCCCCATATCCTGCACGATCAGCGCATCCACTCCCGCGTCGTACAGCTGATGGATCAGCTGGCGCGCCGGCTCCAGTTCGTCCTCATGCAGGATGGTATTCAGGGTGACGAACACCCGCGCATGGTACTGGTGGGCAAAGGGCACCAGCGCGGCAATGTCGGCGACGCTGTTGGCCGCATTGTGCCGCGCACCAAAGCCGGGCCCGCCGATATACACCGCATCGGCGCCATGCAGGATGGCCTCGCGGGCAATCCCGGCGTCACGCGCCGGGCTGAGCAGTTCGATATGGTGGGCAGGCAGGGACATGGCAGCAACCGTTGGCAGGCAAAGGGCGCATTGTAGCCGCGCCTTGCCATTACTGCATCAGCGCGCTGATGACCGGCGAACTCAGCGCACGTTGCGCTGCTGCTTGGGAAATAACCAGAAGGCGAACCAGCGGGTAAAGCGCGGCATCAGCAGGTAACTCATGCAGACCATGACCACAGCCGTGATCAGCAGGGTGCGCAGTAACAAAGGGATCTGCTCCAGCCAGGGGCCGAAGAGCAGAAAGATCAGGGTGACCGTAGGATAGAGGGCGAGCCAGCTGACCACTGTCATCTTGTACTTTGGTGGCGGCGTGACCGGGTTATGACCGGGCAGGGTAAACCAGGTAACAATGCCCGAGGTGGTCTCGGTTTTACTCGGCTCTACCAGCAAGGGCTCGATTTGCTCGAGCAGGTCATTACGCTCGCTGGACGCCTGCCAGGCCGCCAGGGTGTCCGGGTCGCTGAACTTGAACAGAATGCGGTACTCCGGATCTTCGGCGCTGGCAGGGCGAAACATGCTGGCACCCAGATAGCCAGGAAAGTGCGCCGCACGCTCGGTCATCTGACTGCTGAGCTGCTCGAACTCAGCTTCACGCCCCTTGATGACGCGGCGCGAAATCACCACGGTAATGGGCTCTTTGTCGGTCGGCGTGCTGTTGGTTTCGGTCTGGTTCATCGGTCATGGTCCATCGAACAGGGCGTGGGTCGCGCCGTTGAGTGATATGGCGCTGATACCCGTACGAGTTTAACTGCCCGATCTGGAGATGATGATGGAGGTGACTAGAAAGTTGCGCGCTGGTGCAAGTGATTGCCGGTTGGTTGCAATCTCAGGTGTTGGTAGTTAAAACCACCATCCCAGCAACAGCAGCGTCAGTATCGTGGCGATACTGCTGGCAACGGTACGGCTGGCCCAGAAGCGGTTCCAGTTGCGTTCCATGTCGCGCCAGGCCTGACGGCGGGTGTTGGCCTCGGGTGTTGGCAGGGGGGGCTGCTGAAGCAGACCTTTCAGGCGCAGGGATAGCCATAATGCCGGGTTGGGCAGGTGTTGCCAGGCGGCGGGTAGCTGCCAGCCCAGGCGCAGCAGGGTGACAGCCAGAGCGGCGGCCAACAGCAGCGGCCAGAGCAGGCCCCAGGCGGCATACAAGGGCAGGCTGCTGAACAGGGCAGTACGCATAGCAGGCAATAGCCAAGGCAGTACCAAGGGTAGCAGGCACAAGACTGCCCAGGGCAGCCACTGTCCGCTCGGTGCCTGATGCTTCTGCTGTGCCTGTTGCTGGCGAATCAACCAGCAGGCGCGCAGCACCAGGGTGGCGGTGGCCAGTGAGCCAAGGGTCAGCAGGCCCAGCCAGGCCGCTTGCGGTCCGTCGGCAAAAGCTTCTTTAAGCAGGGTTTTGACTGCGCCGCCGCTGCTCAGCGGCAAGCCGGCCAGTGCCAGTGCCGGGATCAGCAGCAGGATCAGGCTGCTGACCGGCAAGCGGAAATGTGCACCCAGGCCCGCGCCCATAAAGAGTGCACCTTTGGCCAGGGCATGATGGCAGGCATAGAGCGCCAACAATAACCCCATCGCCGGGCGACTGTCGGGAATCTGCCAGGCCAGCGCCAGAATGATCAACAGATAGCCCATCTGGCTGACCGATGAATAGGCCAGTACGGTTTTTGCTTTGGTCTGCATCAGGCCAAGCACCACCGCGAGCAATGCGCTGATCAGGCCGACGGTGACCAGCGCGGGGCCCCAGCTCTGCAAGAGTGGATCGTTTTCCGGCATAAAGCGCCAGAGGCCGAGTATGCCTGCCTTGATCATGGCGCCGGACAGCACCGCGCTGGCAGCCGCCGGTGCGGCCGGATGTGCCAGCGGCAGCCAGACATGCAACGGCCAGAAACCGGCCTTGAGGCCGAAACCGATCAGTAGCAATGCCGCGGTCAGCGGACTGAGCGGGACCTGTTGCCAGTCGGCCAGCAACAGCAAGCCGCCCGCTTCATGCACCCGCATCATCAAGCCGGCATATAGCAGCATTTCGCCCAGCACGGCCAGTTGCAGATAAATACGCCCGGCCTGGCGGGGCTTCGGGCCGCCCAGGTGCACGACCAGGCCATAGGCCGCCAGGCTCATCAGGGTAAAACCGATATAGAAGCTGGCGGCGTCGGCGGCAATGATCAGCAGCAGGTTGCCACTCAAGGCCAGCAACCAGCAGGTCCAGAAGCGCCGGGCATGGGGGTCACCCTGCAGGTCGAAGCTGGCAAAGCGACTGCCAATCAGCCACAGCAGCGCGCTGAAGCCCAGCCAGATTTGCCCGAGACTATCGGTTAGGCCCCATTGTGCACCGGGCCAGAGCATGGGTAGGGGCAGGTCAGCAGCCGGCCACAGGCTCAGCAGCAGGGCGGGCAGTGCGCATAGCCAGAGCCAGCCGCCGGCGCGTGCGGGCAAGCGCCAGAGGCAGGCGGCGGCCAGCAGCGGCAGCACAGGCACCAGTAACCAGATCAGCGCGCTCACAGGCCAAACTCCCGGTTGATGATCAGCTGGCTCCAGGCCAGCGGACTGATGCTGCTGGCAGCAAAGATACCGACGAGCAGGGACAGCGCAGCGGCAAACAGCATGGGCCAGAGCAGCATCCAGTGGGTCTCGCCCAGCCCGGGCCGGCCATTGCCGCGCTTGCTGTTGCTGATCCAGTTATCTGCCGGAGCGGCAAACCAGCCGCGCCAGAGCAGCGGCAGGAAGTAGGCGGCATTCAGCAGACCGGAAAACACCAGAACCAGCAGTACCCAGTTGTGTCCGGACTCCAGTGCCCCCAGGCCGAGATACCACTTGCTGATAAAGCCGGCTATCGGTGGCACGCCGATCATGCCCAGGGCGCCAATGGTGAAAGCGAGCATGGTCAGTGGCATGCGCCGGCCGACCCCGTTCATTTCCCGAATATCATGGATGCCGAGGGTTTCGGCAAAGTTGCCTGCGCAGTAGAACAGGGTGACTTTCATCAGCCCCTGATGCACCAGGTGCACCATGGCACCGACCGCAGCAATCGGCCCCATCAGCGCAACACCGAGGGTGATATAGGACACCTGGCTGACGGTGGAAAAGGCCAGACGCTTTTTCAGCTCGCTTTGTTGCAGAGCGCGCACCGAGCCATACAGGATGGTCGCTGCCGCCAGCGCCAGCAGGGGGATATTCAGTCCCAATGCCTGCACGGGCTCAACGCCGTAGACGTCGTAGACCACTCGGACAATGCCGAAGGCGCCGGCCTTGACCACGGCAACCGCATGCAGCAGGGCGCTGACCGGCGCTGGGGCAACCATGGCCTGTGGCAGCCAGCCATGCAGCGGCAGCAACGCGGCTTTGACCCCCAGGCCGGCAATCATCAGGCCAAAGGCCAGAATCAGACTGGGATTGTATTCGCCGACCAGTGGCGCGAGATAACCACCAGGGATAAAGTCCGGGCTGCCGGTAATGCTGTGCAGCAGCGCCACCCCCATCAGCAGCAGCGCACCACCGCCCAGGGTATAGGCCAGATAGACACGCCCGGCCCTGAGGGCTGCCTGGCTGCCTCGATGCACCACCAGGGGGAAGGTGGCCAGGGTCAGCAGTTCATAGAACAGCAGGAAGGTCACCAGGTTACCGGCCAGGGCCAGGCCGACGGTGGCGCTGACACAGAGGCTGAAATAACCGAAAAAGCGTGAACGCAGGGGCGAGTTTTCCAGGTAGCCGATGGCGTAGATGGTAGTTGCCATCCACAGCACGGTCGACAGGCTGACAAACTGCAGTGACAGGGCATCTCCTTGCAGAATCAGCCCGCCGCCGGGTACGAAGGGCAGGGCAAAGCGGAAGCTCAGCCCCTGATTGACGCCCCAGAGCATGAGCACGACCAGGCCCAGCTTGACCACAACCCCGAACAGGTTGAGGCCGATGCGCAGGCGCACCTGGTCTTCACGCAGGGTAAAGATCAACAGCCCGGGTAGCAGCGAGCTGAGCACGATGGCCAGAGGCAGCCAGCTGGTCCAGTTCGCGATCATAATTGCATCTCCGCCAGCCAGAGCATCAGGGGTTCAGCTATCAGCGCCATACCCCAGACCACCAGGGCCGGTAACAGCGCCAGCCACTGGGCAAAACTGTCCGGGTCATAGCCAGGGGGTTTGGGGTCGGCGCGATCAAAGGACAGCGCCACCACACGAAATACATAGGCGGCACTGGCCAGGGTGCCGACCAGCACGGCAAAGGCCCAGGGCCAGTGCATAGGGTCTTCGAACAAGGGCATCAACAGTACCCATTTGGCCAGAAAACCACCGCTGGGGGGCAGGCCGATCAGGCTGCCGCCGGCGACGGCAAAGGCAAACATGGCCACCGGCATGGTCTGGGTCGCACCTTTGAGCGCGCTGACGCGGCGGCTGACCAGGGTAGCCTGCATTTCACCGGCGGCGAGGAACATGGAGACCTTGGCCAGGCCATGGGCAAGGACGAACAGCCAGAGCGCAGCGCTCATACGATCGTCCTGCCAGTGCAGTAACAGGCCGAGAGCCATCAGCGCGTAGCCCAGCTGGGCCACGGTGGAGTAGGCCACCAGGGTTTTCAGGTAAGGGGTGCGCAGGGCTGACCAGCCACCGGCTATCAGCGCCACAACACCTGCCAGGGCGAAGAATACGCCGGCCTGGCGCGCCAGTTCGGCATCGGCCAGGCTGCTCCAAAGCCACCAGAGAATAAATAGCGGGCCCTTGACCACCAGCGCCGATAACAGGGCACTGACGGAGGTGGGCGCGCTGGCATGGGCTGCCGGCAGCCATTGATGCAGCGGCCAGAGTGCTGCCTTGAGCATCAGCCCGACGGTCATCAACAGCAGGGCAAGACGGGTGGTGCTGCTGTCATCTGTCAGTTCGGCCAGCAGGCGCACATCCAGGACGCCATATTGCCCATAGAGCAAGGCGACGCCGAGCAGGTAACACAGCGAGGCTGCCAGTGACAGCACCAGGTAGCGCAGCGCCGGACCATAGGCTTTGGGCCCGGAAATCACCACCAGGGCGACGGCAACCAGGCCGAGCAGCTCCAGGGTGACATACCAGTTGAACAGGTCGGTCGATAGCCAGAGCGCGGCCAGGCTCGCATGCAACAAGGTCGATAGCGGCCAGAAGTCGGTATCCCGGGTCTGGCTGTGGCGGCTGCGGGCGGCGTAGATCGAGACCAGCAAGTGGATCAGGGCGGTAAACACCAGCAGCAGGGCGCTGAGCGGGTTGAGCTCGAAACGAATACCCAACGGGCTGTCCCAACCGGCCAGTGCCAGTGATTGGCTACCCAGCTCCATCACCGAGAGCAGGGCAGCACCGGCGGCCAGCAAGCTGACAAAGTTGCTGACAATCACCAGGCTGGCCAGGCGCGAACGTAGCAGCAACAGCAACAGGCTGGTGGCCAGCGGCAGCAGCAGGCTAAGCAGCGCCGCACTCATCGCTTGCGCTCCTTGTCGGCCAGCGCGCTGGCCAGACGCAGGGCAAAGGCGGTGGCACTGGCAGCGACCACCAGGCCGGTAACAACCAGTGCCTGCAATACCGGATCAATCGGCTGGACCCGACTAGCCAATGCCACCATGACCATAAAGACGCCGCCACCCATGATGTTGACGGCCATGATCCGGCGCAGCGCATGGCTCTGACTCAGCAGGCCGTGCAGGCCCAGTAGCCATAGGGTAACGCCGGCCAGCAAATAGAGCGCTACGCTGCTCATGGTTGCACCTCATCGCCTTCGCCCACGACCAGCAAGGTCAGGCTGGCGGCAATTGACAGGGTGGCGGCAATCTCGATCAGGATGATCAGCGGCGTGTTCCAGCCTACCGGATAGACCAGCCAGCCCTGGCCCAGCCAGGCGGTTGCTGCGGCGACTGAGATAAACACGCCAATGCCCATCAGCACCAGCAGGCGCATGCTCAGCAAGCGCCAGCTCAGAAGCGGCAATAGTCCTGCCAGACGCAGCACAACGGCGCCCGCAGCTAGTAATGCCCCTGCCTGGAACGCGCCCCCCGGCGCATGGCTGCCGCGCCAGAGCAGGTAGCCTGCCAGCAGCACGGCAATGGGGGCCAATACCCGGCTCCAGGCACTGAGTAGTGGCCAGGCGGCAGGCCGCACCTGCCTGACAACATGCAACTGCCGCAGGCCGAGCAATGCCAGTAACAGCACCACCAATTCCAGCAAGGTATCCCAGGCCCGGTAATTGAGCAGCACGGCGGTCACGGGATGGCTGACTCCGCTAGCATCAATATTGTCTGCAACCAGCGCAGGCAGCGGCTGTGATCCCTCGCTCAGCGGCAATACAGCGCGCAGCAAGAGCAGTAGCACCAATACTCCGAGCAGCAGACTGCTGGCATGTTTCCAGAGGGGCGATTTGGCTCGTTGCTCCGGCTGCGCATGCGCCAGAGCAGCCAGCAGCATGACGCCGATCAGTCCGGCACCGATGGCGGCTTCGGCCAGAGCCAGGTCCATGGCGCCGAGGCGGGCCCAGGTCAGTGCCAGCACCAGGCCGAAGACGATGAACAGTACTACTCCGGTGTAGAGCCGGGCACTGTGCATGGCGCCAAGGGCCAGGCCGATCAGCAGTACAATCAGGGTGAGGTCAAACAGAAGCTCAGCCGCGGCCACTGACATCCTCCTCAGTCAGATCCTGCTGATAGCGCGCCAGCAGCTGACAGGCAGTCGCCCCGGAAGCCATCACCAGCAGCCAGATCAGCAGCATCAGGGTGATAGCCTGCCAGTTGTCACTGCGCAGTGACAGGCCGATGGACAGGAGCCCGAGGCCCAGTGTGTCGGCTTTGGTCACCGCATGCAGGCGGCTGTAGATATCCGGAAAGCGCAACAAGCCGACAGTGCCGGCAATAAAGAAGAACAGACTGGCGAGAAGAAAAGGCCAGCTTAGCCACAACAGCCAGTCAGTCATTGCGCCTCCGCAGCAGTTGCACCAGTGCAATCGACAGCACCGCGGCGAGCAGAGCGAGTACCAGGGCAGCATCCAGCAGCGGTGGCTGGCGCTGGGTATGTGCCAGCAGCATGAGTACCGCTGCGCCGCTGGTGCCAAACAGCTGCACCGCCAACAGGCGGTCGGCCCGGGTGGGGCCACGCCAGATGCGCCAGAGTCCGGCCAGGATGCTCAGCAACAGAACGATGGCCAGCCACATCATCGGCACTCTACCTCAGGCAGCACCGCCGCCAGCAAGTGCTCCATGCGGGTTACGGTGGCCGCCCAGGGTTGCCGTTGATCCAGCACATGCAGGTGCAAGACACCCTTATTGAGGCGCGACGGCAGCGAGCCCGGCATCAGCCCGACAATGACTGACAGCAACAGATGGACCTGTGGGTTGGGGGTTTGCAGTTCATACCGGACCCAGGCGGGGTCCAGTGGCATGCGCGGATGCAGTGCGCGGCGGGCGACATCCCAGCCACCGAGCAGCAATTCATAACAGAAGAAGCAGAGCAAGGCGGGTACACGGGCCAGGCGCAAATGCCAGGGCGTGGCTTGCAGCCAGCAGGACAACAGGGTTGCCGCTGCAATCACCGGCAAGCCCAGATACCAGCCACTGCCACCGCTGAGTAGCGTCCACAGCCCGGTGTGCAACAGTAACCAGAAGGGGCTGTTGCGTAACTTCAGGCTGAAGGCTGTGCGAGGTCGGGTGGCGAGTGTCACGGCGATTCCTGTTGCTCTGTTGGCTGACCATAGTAGGTAAAACGCCGCGTCGACTCAATTACCGGCGCCCGCGTGGTCGTCACTTTTGTTTACCATTGGCAGTTGTTGTCTGTGCCAGGCCTGCGCATGCTGGGAATACTCCAAACCAGAGCCTGACCCTATGCCTCTATCGCGCAAGACTCCCCGCCGCTCAGCCCTGGGCCGTTTCTGGCAACTGGGCACCAGCAGTGCTCGGGTTGCCGGTGGTTTGTTGCGTCAGCGCATGCTACCGGGATTGGCGGCAATGGACTGGCAACCGGCGGCTGATGTATTGCGGGATGTGTTAGGGGAGATGAAGGGGCCGGTGCTCAAGCTCGGGCAGATGGCAGCGCAGTGGGAGTCGGTATTGCCGGCGCCGATTTGCCAGGCGCTGAGTCAGCTGCAATCGCAGGTGCCGGCCTTGCCCTTTGCGGCCTTTGAGCAAGTACTCGATGATGCCTATGCAGGAGGCTGGCGCGCGCACTTTGCCCGGATAGACCCAGAGCCCTTTGCCGCGGCCTCGCTGGGGCAGGTGCACCGGGCGCAGACGCTTGATGGGCAGGCGGTGATTATCAAGCTGCAATACCCGGGTATGGCGGATATCTGCCGGGCTGACTTGCAGCAGTTACGCCGCTTGCTGCCCCTGGGGCGCTTGCTGCGTACGCCGGCATCGGCGCTGGAACAGGTCTATCAGGAGCTGGCGCGGGCAGTGGCTGCCGAGCTGGATAAGGTTGAGCAACTGCTGGTTGATACGAGTAGCTGTCAGTCACTGGTTAACTGAACGGCGGGACCTCCCCGTCGCCTATCGAATGCACTAGTCGTTTTGACGATGCCGGCGAACTGGATTGGTCAGGCTCAGGGAGAGCTGTATTTCCAGCCATGTTACATTTGCACAGGCAATGAGCCACTGGCTTCCCGGTGGTATGCTTGGGTTTTTGCTGTGCCGAGAGCGTGCCTCATGCTATTACGCGGTCTGACCTGGTTGATCCTGTTCCAGTTGCTGGGCTCCGGGCTGAATATCCTGCTGTTACCCTTTTTGCCGGGTCCGATTATCGGCATGGTTCTGCTGCTGGGTTTTTTGTTGTTGCGCGGGGAGGTGCCCGCTCCGGTCGAACAGGCAGCGGGCAGTTTGTTGACCTACCTGCCCTTGATACTGGTACCACCGGCTGTCGGCGTCATGGCCTATGGCGCTGAAATGCGCACCTTCGGCCTGGGCATCTTGCTGACCCTGGTGATTTCCTTTGCTCTCGCCTTGCCCCTGTGCGGTTGGTTGTTACAGCGTTTGCTGGCGCATCGCTCGGCAGCGGAGCACAACAATGACTGAGCTGGCACTGGCCTGGCAGGCGATTATCGAGCACCCCTGGTTCTGGCTTGGCGTTACCCTGGCGGCCTATCAATTCGGCGTGGCCTTGTATGAGCGCAGCAAACTGGCCATTCTGCATCCGGTATTGCTGTCGATCAGCCTGATTATTGCTTTGCTCTGGCTGCTCGGGGTTAATTTTGAGCATTACCGGGCTGCAGTGAACCCGTTACTTATCCTGCTGGGGCCGGCAACCGTTGCCCTAGCAGTACCGCTGTATCTGAATTTACGCCGTATCCGCCAATTCTTCTGGCCAGTAATGCTGACGCTGTTGCTCGGTGGTGGCTTTGCTACAGTCAGCACCCTGCTTCTGGCCTGGCTGTTCGGCTTGAACCCGATGCTGATTCTGACCCTGGCGCCCAAGTCAGTGACTTCGCCGATTGCCATGCTGGTAGCCGAGCAGATTGGCGGTGTGGCCGCTCTGGCGGCAGTCTTTGTCATGTTCACTGCGATTATTGCCACGCTGATCGGGCCGGGATTGCTCAAGCTGTGCCGGATTACCCATCCGGCAGCCTGGGGGCTGGCCATGGGGATGTGCGCGCATGCGGTAGGCACAGCGCGAGCGATGGAGGAAAGCGAAGAAGCGGGCGCCTTTGCCGCGCTGGGCATGAGCCTGATGGGTATTCTGACCGCACTGCTGCTGCCGCTCGGGGTGACCCTGTGGCTGTTCTGGTTGGGGTGAGCCGGTTGGGCTCACCCCGGCAACTTACCAGGTATCGACAAAGGGCCGCAGGCCGCGCTCCAGCGATTCCGGCGGCGCCGAACTGAGACCGCGCAGCAGCCAGTCGCGGGTTTCCAGTGGGTCGATCACCGAGTCAATCTCGAGGAAGCTGGCCATACTCAGGCCCTTGCCACGCTGATACAGCTCGGCGACCAGCTTGTCGAACAGCGCCTGCTGTTCGGCCGGATCTTCGAGCGCCGCCAGCTCCTTGGCATAACCCAGCCGCACTGCACCTTCCAGACCCATGGCGCCGAATTCGCTGCTCGGCCAGCCGATGGTGAACATGGGGGCATGGAAGCTGCCGGCGGCCATGGCCTGCGCGCCCAGACCGTAGCCCTTGCGCAGCACCACGGTAAAGAACGGAATCTTCAGGCTGGCGGCGGTAACGAACATGCGCGAGACATGCCGTACCGTGGCCTGCTGCTCGGCGTCCGGGCCGACCATAAAGCCGGGGGTGTCACACAGCGACACCATCGGCAGACCATGGGCCTGACACAGCTGCATAAAGCGTGCAGCCTTGTCGCCAGCTACGGCATCGATGGCGCCGCCGAGGTGCATGGGGTTGTTGGCGATCAGGCCAAAGGCCTTGCCGTTGATACGGATCAACGCGGTAATCAGGCCGGGGGCGAACTGGCGACGCAGCTCCAGCACCGAGCCGGTATCAGCCAGGGTCTCGATCACCTCGCGGATGTCATAGACGCGCAGGCGGTTTTCCGGGATCAGGTGGCGCAGCAGACGCTGGTCGGCGCACTCGCCGCCGGGCAGGTCGCCCTGGAAATAACCCAGATATTGTTTGGCGACCCGGGTGGCCTCGACTTCATCCTTGACCAGTACGTCGATCACCCCGTTGGGGCCCTGCATGCTGGTCGGACCGACCTGTTCCGGGGTAAAGCGACCCAGCCCACCGCCTTCGATCATCGCCGGGCCGGCCATGCCGATGGTCGCGTTCTCGGTGGCGATAATCACGTCACAGCAGCCGAGCAGCGCGGCGTTACCGGCAAAGCAGCGTCCGGAGACCACACCGACCAGCGGCACCTGACCGCTGAGCCGGGCCATGCGCATAAAGGTGGTGCAGTCGAGTCCGGCCACGCCGACCTTGTCGATATCGCCGGGGCGCCCGCCGCCGCCTTCGGTAAAGAACACCAGCGGCAGTCGCCATTGCTCGGCCAGTTCGAGCATGCGGTCGGTTTTCTTGTGGTTGGTCACCCCCTGGGTGCCGGCGAACACCGTGTAGTCGTAACTCATGGCCATGCAGCGGGCTTTCTCGGCGCCAAACTGCGCGGCGTTGACCGTGCCTATGCCGGTAATCAGCCCATCCGCCGGGCTCAGCTTGAGCAGTTCCTCATGCGTGCGGCGGGTGCGCTGGGCGGCCAGGGCAAAGCCGCCGTATTCCATAAAGCTGCCCTCATCCAGCAGGTCGGCGAGGTTCTCGCGGGCGGTGCGCTGGCCGGTCTTGCGCCGTTTGGCCACCGCCTCGGGGCGGCGCTCATCGCTCAGGTCGGCCTGGCGCTCCAGTACATCACGCAGGTCGGCGCGGATATGTGCCAGATCGATACTTTCCTCGGTGACCACGCCTTCGGCGCTGACGTCGGCGGGTTCCAGAAACAGCAGGGGGCTGCTCTCGAACAGGTTATCGCCAGGGGCGGCCGCCAGAGCGCGAACTATCCCGCTATGGGCTGCCTTGACCACGAACTCCATCTTCATCGCTTCCATCACCGCGACCTGCTGGCCAGCAGCGACGGCATCGCCTACCTGCACATCCAGGCTGACCAGCACACCCTGCACCGGGGTGTTCAGCGGTTCGGTGCCGGCCGGGGCGTCGATCTCCGCTTGGCGCTGGGTCTGGC
Organism: Gammaproteobacteria bacterium; assembly: GCA_023475025.1. Taxonomy (GTDB): domain Bacteria; phylum Pseudomonadota; class Gammaproteobacteria; order Pseudomonadales; family Pseudomonadaceae; genus Halopseudomonas. The sequence continues at coordinate 2,623 of JAMCWB010000071.1, read as the reverse complement.
TGGTGGCCGCTCCCTTGGCATACAGGTGCGGATGGGCATGGCTGCCGGCGCCGACCAGGCTAGCTGCTTCGGCTTCGATAAAGCCGGTGCTGACCTGATTGGCCTGCACCGCCGGATGCTGCAACAGGTTCTGCAGAAAGTGCAGGTTGCTGGCCACGCCTTCCAGGCGGAATTCGCATAGCGCGCGGTAGGCGCGTTTGAGCACCTGTGGGTAGTCGGCTGCGGCCTGCACGATAAGCTTGGCCAGCAGCGAATCAAAGCTGGGGCTGGTGGTATAGCCGCTGTAGCCATAGCCATCGACGCGGATACCGGCGCCACTGGGCGGCTCATAGGCACTCAGGGTGCCGCCGGCCGGCCGGGCGCTGCCGTCGCTGGCCATGCTTTCCAGATTGATCCGCAGCTGAACGGCGTAGCCGCGCGGTGCTGGTATCCGGTCCTGGGTCAGACCCAGTTCAGCCAGGCTGGCACCGGCAGCCAGACGCAGCTGGACCTGCGCAAGGTCCAGCCCGGTGACCGCTTCGGTGACCGTGTGCTCGACCTGAATGCGCGGGTTGGCTTCCATAAAGACAAAGTCACCGCTGTCCTCATCGAGCAGAAACTCGACCGTGCACAGGCCGCGATAGCCAACCGCGCCGGTAAGGGTCAGCGCAGCCTGCAATAGCTGCTCGCGCAGCGCCGGGTCGAGCCCCGGTGCCGGGGCGATTTCCAGCAGCTTCTGATTGCGCCGCTGCAGGGTGCAGTCACGCTCCCACACATGCGCCACTTCACGGCCATCGCCGATAATCTGCACTTCGATATGCCGGGCACGGCGGATCAGTCGTTCGATATACAGCGCATCGCTGCCAAAGGCGGCCTTGGCCTCGGACTGACAGCGCGCATAGGCTTCATCCAGTTCAGCGGGGTCCAGTACCGCACGCATGCCCCGGCCACCGCCACCGGCCAGTGCCTTGAGCATGACTGCTGCCCCCGGTCCCAGTTGCTGCATAAAGGCGTGGGCTTGCTCCAGTGAGGTCGGCTCATTGGTGCCTTGCACCAGCGGAATCCCGAGCTCCAGTGCCAGCGCGCGAGCGCTGGCCTTGTCGCCAAAGCGTTCCAGTACCGTGGCGCTGGGGCCGACAAAGCGAATCCCGGCATCTTCACATTGCGCGGCGAAGGCGGCGTTTTCGCTGAGAAAGCCGTAACCGGGGTGGATGGCGTCGCAGCCCTCTTCGTAGGCAATGCGCAGCAACTGGCTGGCATCCAGATAGGCGCTGGCGCCACGGCCCTTGAGGGCAATCGCCCGGTCAGCCTTGTGCCGGTGCAGCGAGGTGGCATCATCCTCGGCATATACCGCGACGCTGGGGATATCCAGTTCGGCGGCCGCGCGGGCCAGGCGGATGGCGATTTCGCCACGGTTGGCGATCAGTAGTTTGGTGATGGGCATGAATCCTGTCCTGCTGGCTTCTGTTTGTTGCGCGTAGTTATTCTTGAGAGCGCAACTGGGTTTATGGTGTTGCTGGCACAGATCAATAATGCAGCCCTTGGCGCCACCTGCTGTGGACCGTCTATGCCCTGGACGGGCATAGTCGAGCCCCCAGGGATGGGTTTACGGCGTGTCCACAGCAGGTGGCGCCAAGGGCTAGCTGGCACGGAGGTTGTGGCGCATCACAGCAATTCCTTCAGTTCATTCTTTTTCACCTTGCCGGTTGCCGTCATCGGTAGTGACTCGACCAGGCGAAACTCCGGAATCTTGTACACCGCCATGGCCTCCTTGCACCAGCCAGTCAGGCTGTTGGCATCCAGTCCGCTGCCGGGTTTGGCCACTACAAAGGCCACCGGTATTTCGCCCTTTTTCTCGTCCGGGCGACCGATCACCGCAGAGGCCAGCAGTTGCGGGTGCTGGCCCAGCAGGGCTTCCAGTTCGCTGGGGAAGACGCTCATGCCATTGACCTTGAGCATTTCCTTGCGCCGACCCAGATAGCGGATAAAGCCCTGTTCGGTAATCACGCCGCTGTCACCGGTATGCAGCCAACCGTCTTTGAGGGCATCAGAGCTGGCCTCGGGTTTGTTCCAGTAACCCTTGAGCAGGGAGGGGCTGCGCAGGCACAGCTCACCTTCCTCGCCCAGCGGCAGCAGTTCTCCGGTTTCGAAACTGCAGACCTTGAACTCGGTGCCCGGCACCGGCAGACCGACGAAGGTCGGCGCCGACTTGAGGTCAAAATCGTCGTTCTGCAGACCAGCAGTGAAGGTATCGCAGGTGTGGGTTTCAGTCATGCCAAAGCTGGTTTCAAACAGCGTGCAGCCGGTCAGTTCACGCCAGCGACGGCGATATTCTGGAGTCAGCTTCTTGATAAAGGACACGCAACTGGTGATCTGCAGGGAGCTGAAGTCGAATTCGCCAACCCGTGGGTGGTCGAGGATTTCAGCGGCGCTGTCGACCAGCAGACCGGTATGCCTGACCTGGTAATGCTGCACCGCCTGCATAAAGGCCAGCGCATCCCAGCGCGCGAGCAATGCCAGGGTGGTGCCGGTAAAGGCGGGGAACAGCAGGCCGGCGTTTTCACCGGCAATCCAGAACTCCGGCATGAAGTTCAGGCTGACTCGCTCGCTGTCCAGGCCCAGTGCGGCGGGAACAAAGCTGGCG
>JAMCWB010000059.1:29764-45466 GCA_023475025.1 Gammaproteobacteria bacterium | reverse complement strand
CTGTCCTGGTCAGACACGCTCGGGCACCAGCTTGGCGATGGCTTCCAGCAGCTGGCTTTCCTGGTAGGGCTTGCCAAGGTAATCATTGACACCAATACCCTTGGCCCGCTCGCGATGCTTCTCGCCAGTACGTGAGGTAATCATCACAATCGGCAGCTCTTTCAGCTCCTCATCGTGACGCACCAGGGTGGCCACTTCAAAGCCGTCCATGCGTGGCATTTCAATATCCAGCAGCATGATGTCGGGCTTCACGTCCTGCAGCTTGGCAATGGCGTCGACCCCATCCTTGGCGGTCACCACTTCCATGCCATGACGTTCGAGCAGGCGACTGGTGACCTTGCGCACGGTCAACGAATCATCGACCACCATGACCAGGGTCGCACGCTGCTCGGGCGCCCGTTCCAGCTGGGCACGCTCACTGGCCAGGCGCTGCTGGGACAATTGCGCATGCTGAGCACGGATAATCGCCAGCAGGTCAAGAATCACCACCACGCGCCCATCACCGAGAATGGTCGCCCCGGAAATCCCCGACACCACGGCAAACTGTTTGCCCAGGCTCTTCACCACGATCTCACGCGAGCCGGCAAGGGCATCTACCTGTACCGCGACACTGTGCTCACTGCCGCGCACCAGAATCACCGGCAAGGGCAGGCTGTGCCCGGTCAGCTTGGGCTGCTGGCCGGTTGCCAGCAGATCGCCGAGATAACTCAGCTCGTAGGTCTTGCCTGCATATTCGAACGGCGGCGCGTCTTCGGCGTAAAAGGCTTCCAGCTCATAGCCGGATACCCGCACGATACCTTCAATGGTGTTCAAGGGAATGGCATAGAGGTCATCACCGGAATACACCATCAGCGCCCGGTTCACCGACACGGTAAAGGGCAGGCGAATGGTAATCTGGCTGCCCTCGCCCGGCTGGGTATTGAGCAGAATGCCACCGCCGAGCTGCTTCACTTCGGCATTGACCACGTCCATGCCGACACCCCGGCCGGACACCTGGGTGATCTTGGCCGCGGTAGAGAAACCGGCTTCCAGGGTGAAATCGAGTAACTCCTGATCGGTCAGCTCGGCATCGGCATCGATCAGCCCACGCTCGATCGCCTTGTCACGGATGCGCTGCAGGTTGATCCCGGCACCGTCATCATGGATCGAGAGAATGATTTCACTGCCTTCACGGTGCAGGTCAATACGGATCAAGCCGGTTTCTGGCTTGCCGGCCTGACGCCGCTGCTCGGGCAACTCGATGCCATGATCGACCGCGTTGCGCAGCATGTGCTCCAGTGGACCGATCATGCGCTCCAGGACGCTGCGGTCCATTTCACCATCGGCCTGGTCAATGACCAGCTCGACCTGCTTGCCCAGCTCGGCAGAGACCTGACGCACAATACGCCGCAAGCGCGGCAACAGGCGTTCGAAGGGCACCATGCGCGTGCGCATCAGGCCTTCCTGCAGCTCGGTATTCACACGTGCCTGCTGCAGCAACAGGGTTTCCGCATCGCGCGACTTGGCCGCCATGGTTTCCTTGAGGTCGAACAGGTCGGACGCCGATTCGAACAGCGAGCGAGACAGCTGCTGCAGCTGCGAATAACGGTCCATTTCCAGCGGATCGAAATCTTCGTAGCTGTGTTCAATCTCTTCCTGGTGACGCGAGAGGATCTGCGCCTGGGTTTCCATGTCCACACGCCGCAACTGGTCACGAACCCGTTCGATGGTGCTTTCCATCTCACCGAGGGTGTAGCCCAGGTCACTGACTTGCTGTTCGATACGGCCACGGAAAATCGAGGTTTCGCCAGCCAGGTTGACCAGCTCTTCCAGCAGGTCGGCCGGTACCTTGACACTTTCCTGGGTAGCCGTCCGCGAGCGGCCATCGCTACTGGTGCGCTCCATGGCCTGCTGCAGAATCGATTTCACCTCAGCCAGCGTCTGCGAGGCCGGACGCGCTGTACCTGTCTCAGCCGGCTCCAGAGCTACCGGCTCAGGCATCTGCGGTATCGGCTCGGGCGACCTCGCGCTGCTGTCCATCGCCGGGCTGGGCGTGTCGTCAGCCGGTGTTGCCTGGCCATCATTGAGCGCGCCAATGCGCGCCTGCAACGCTGACAATTGTGCCAGCAGGTCATGGTTGTCAGCGGCCGGGTTCTCCAGTGCCTGCTCCAGCATCCGCGCCTGATCTGCCAGGGCCTGCTCACCGGCCATGCGGGCACCACCCTTGACCGCCTGGATCTGGTGCCTGGCCTGGTCACGCTGGCCGGCATCTGCGCTGGCAATCCAGTCAGCACATGGCTGCAGGAGTTCTTCAGCCTCCTCGAGGAAGATACCCAGCATGCCGGCCGCCGGGTCCGCACCAACCGGAAGTGCTGCCTCAGCCTCCGGCTCGGCCGGCGTCACCTGGGCTTCGACATCGGGCATACGAACGGGCTGGCTGGGGTCAGCACGGAAACGGCGGATACTTTCGATCAATCCACGCCCGTCACTGATCGGCTGGACTGCCACAACGCCCTCAATCATATCGGCGAGGCCGTCATGACAGGCATGCAGCAGCTGCAGCAGATCCGGATTGGCACTGTAACGCTGATTGCACAGGTCCTCGTAGAGGAACTCGAGCTCATGCGCCAGATCACCCACCGGGGTGATTTCCGCCATGCGCGCACCGCCCTTGAGGGTATGCAAGTCGCGCTGCAACTCTTCAACCGCCAGGGTGTTGCTGGTGTCTTCCCCCCATTGCTGCAGGCTGCGTGCCGAGCTGTCAATCAGCTCCTGGGCTTCTTCCAGGAAGATTTCTACCAGCTCGGCATCGGTGCCAGCACTCTGCGGATGCCAGGTACCCGCGTCAGCATCAGCCATAGCCGGCGACGCCGCAGCGCTATCGCTATGCTCTGACGCTGCCGCCATGGAAGGCAACTGGGCGCGCGGCTGCACATTTTCCAGCCGGGCAATTTCATGGGTCGCCGGAGCTACCAGCTGGTGCGCAGCCACTTGATCCATCATGCCGATCAGGCGCTCATGCCCATCCATCAAGGCATCACGAATGCTGTCCGTGAGTTCAAGGCGACCCTGCTCCAGCAGATGATGAACCTGCTCCAGGGCTTCGCACAGCTGCTCGATCGGCGGCAATTCCACCTCGCCGGCTACTTCAGCCAGCGCACGCAAGCTGTCTCCGGTCAGGGCATGATCCAGCTCGTTACCCGCCTGCATGTCATCGGCGGCATCCAGCAGCAGGTCAACCCCTTCAGTGAGGAAAATCGACATCAGGCCCGGGCCGCTGCCGGGTTCCAGATCACTCCGGCTGCTGTCACGCAGCTGCATACCCTGCTGTTCCAGGGCCGTCAGCGCCGCAATGAACTCGTCACTACCGGCAATCGGTTGTTGCGGCGTGGTGTAGAGCTGCTGCAAGCCCTGATCAAACAGGCCAACCGAGGTCGCCAACAGCTCGACCAGCGCATGGTCAGCCGGAACCAGATTGGCCTTGAAGGTCTTGACCAGTTTTTCCAGCGGCGTCGCCAGGTCGGCAATCGGCACAATACCAGCCATGTGCGCACTGCCCTTGAGGGTATGCAGGGCGCGCTGCAGGGTGTCGCTGATTGGCCGTGGCAGGCCGCTTTCACATTGCTGGATAAAGACATTGATCTGGGCAATGTGGCTTTGTGTTTCATTCAGGAAGATATCCAGCAGGATCGGATCAAGACCCTCTTCCTCGTCCTGCTCAGCCGCCGGCAGCAAGGCCCCCAGACCGACCTCTGGCGCTTCCAGCGAAACCTCCGGCTCGATAGCCGGCTCAGCTCCTGTCGCATCGGATGCGTGCAAATCGGAGCTCGTCGCTGCAGGCTCAGTCGCGTCGCCGGCCTCCGCTGTCAGCCCGGCTTCCTCTGCAGCCGCTTTCGCTTCAGCGAGATCAGGCTCCGGTGTCGTTGCTTGCTCAGGCTCGGCGCCGGCACTGTCCAACTGAGGCTCGTCGGCTTCAGCCAGCACGCCAGGCTCATCGTCAGCGGCCCAGGGCAAGGCATCGCTGTTTTCTACTTCGGCTTGCGCTTCCGACTCAGTCGGCTGCACCCGCTCAGGCTCAGCGGCGCTGGCCACAGGCGGCGTTTCCCCACGCGACAGCGCGTCAGCCTGGGCGCTCAAGTGTTCAACTTCAGGCAACATGCACGACTGGCCGGCGGCAAAGTCCTCGACCAGTTGCGGCATCAGTGCGCGTACGGCATTGACCGTGGCAAATACGCCCGGAGTCAAGTCGATGCTGCGATCAATGACCCGGTTGAGCATGTTCTCGACCGACCAGGCCAGCTCGGCCAGCACACCAGCCTGCACCATGCGACCACTGCCCTTGAGCGTATGGAAGGCGCGGCGTACTTCGGCCCGCGCCTTGTCATCATCCTCATTGGCTTGCCACAACGGGGTAAACTCGGCGAGGGTTTCCAGTACCTCACCCGCTTCCTCAACAAAGATTTCCACCAGCTCAGGGTCAATCAGGTCGTCTTCAACAGCCGGCTCTTCAACCGGTTCACTGACGTTTGCCGCGGCGGCAGCCTCATCGCTGCCAGCATCAGTAACGCCAGCGCTGTCTTCGGCCTCATCCGTTGCCGGCAGGCTATCCGGCGTATCGCTGTCAAGCGGCTGCGGCGCCAGCTCACTGACCTCTGGCGACAAGCTGTCGCTGTCTGCGGCGCTGGCGTCCACCTCTTCGACTGCCGGTTGCTCAGGCGCATCCGGCGCTGCCGTCACATCAGCCGGCAATTGAGCAGGGTGGTAACCCAGATCCTGCAAGCGCTCCTCAGCCACAAGCAGAATGCTGTCGCTGCGTTCGGGGTCATCCTCGGCCAGACGCTCCAGGTAGTAATCGATACTGGTGACCACATCGGCAAGACAGTCCAGCGCCTGCCACTCTGGCCGGGCTTGGGGTCGAACCAAACTTTCCTGCACATAGCGCCGGCAAGCATTGACCGCCGCCGATGGACGCTCCAGACCCAGCATTGACAGACCGCCACGCACACTGGTCAGCAGCTCGTCCACCTGGGCCAGCTGGCCGTGATCCCACTGATTGATGATAAAGGCGTTGATACAATCACGGGTTTGCTCCAGCGAGTTGCGCGCTTCCTGAACCACCTGGCGCTGCACCAGTGCCATATCCTGCGCCGACGCAAGGCGCTGGATATCGTTGTCCGCGCTGTCCTGACTGCCGCCGAGCCCGGCAATACCATGCAGGCTGGCCTCGACAAAGAGAATGCCGCCGGCAACATCCATCAAGGCCGCATCGATCAGATTGCTCTGCCCGGATGCCATGCGTTCGACCTGCTCGATCTGCTCCAGCAACACCCGACGCGGTTGACCCAGCCCCAGCATGGCGAGGGTATCTGCTACCTGCTTGATGGTCGGCAGCAGCTCGCGCAGCCGTTCCGGGCTGCTGCGATCACCACGGACAAAGAGATCAAGCTGATCCTTGATCTGTAATAATTCCTCGGACAAGGCCTGAGCGACCGACTGCATGGCCGAGCGATCTGGCCCGACCAGTTGCCGCTTGCCACTCGCCGGCTCATCCTCTGCCTGCCACAGCTCCTGCAGCTGATAGCGCTGTTTCAAGGCATCCAGACGCGGGCTGCCACCCGGACTCTTGGCCACATAGAACAGCAGATTGCGCAGCAGTTCGCTGGCCGGGGCCGTGGCTATGCTGTCTGGTTGATCCTTGAGCTGGCGCAGTTCGCGGTCAGCCTGGCGCAGCAACTGACGAATCGAGTTGCCGTTGTTGATGCTGCCCGTGGCCAGGCCCTCGGCAATGCCGGCAAATACGCGCCAGAGCTCTGCCCAGTCACTGCCCTGGCAGAGGCGTTCCAGCCGGGCAAATACCTTGACCAGTTGCTCACTGTTGGCCGTTACGTCGCGTTCACGGATCACGCCTAGCTGGGCAACCTGCAACACCTGGCGCAATTTACGCAGCTGCTGCTGGCTGGCCTCGCTGGCCAGATCCGGCAAGCCATCCGCGCTGGCCGCTTCCGGCTCCGGTGACTCGGTACTGAAGACGGCACTTTCCGACAGCAGTTTTTCACCGCGCGCGCTGCGCATGTCATTCAACAGGGGTAACAACAACATCGGCAAATCACGCCGATCAGTCTGTACCTTGTCCAGATAGACCGGCATTTGCAGGATCGACTGCATCAGCACTTCCAGTGCCTCATCGGCATTACTGGTGTCGCCGTGCATCATCGCCTGTGCCAGCTTTTCCATTTCCTCAGCCAGCAGTGCTGCGCCATAGAACTCGACCATCTGCAGGGTGCCGTGCACCTGATGGATATAGGTCAGGCAGAAACGCAGCCGGGTTGAATCATCCGGTTGCGCTACATAGGCCTCCAACGCCTGCCGGGCCTGCTGCAGCGTTGCGGAAATTTCGCCTTTGACCCAGTCGAGGGCGACATAATCATGCCGATCACCCATATTCACTCCTGATCCGCGTTGTCATCCCGCCGCACCCAGGCCTGAACCCGGTCATCAGCTACAGGAATAAGCAGGGGGTTATGCCAATCTGTTATCTCGCCCAGGCCAATCACCAACATACCGCCCGGCACCAGCCGACGGGCCAGCATATTGAGCAGGTCACGGCGCCGCCAGCGGCGGAAGTAGATCAACAGGTTCTGGCAGAAAATGATATCCATGTCCTGAATCGGCGCCTGGGCCAGTTCAAGAATATTCAAACGACTGAAGCAGACACGCTCGCGCAGGCTGTCAGATATCTGCACCTGTCCGTTGTCTCGCACCTGCAACCAGCGCCGGACTTCCGCCTCATGCAACCCGCCGAGGCGAGCAGCCGGATAGGTGGCTGCGCGCCCCTGCTCCAGCGCCTTGAGGCTGATGTCTGTGGCCCAGATGCCATAGTTATGGCGCTTGCCCACCTGGCTCATGGCCTGCTCCAGGGTAATTGCCAGCGACCAGGCCTCTTCGCCACTGGCACAGCCCAGACTCCAGAGTTGTAAGGGCTGGGCCGGATCCGCCTGCTGCAGACGCTGCTGCAGATGCCGACCAACACAGTCAAAGGACGGGCGATGCCGCATAAAGCTGGTTTCACGCACCGTCAGGTGATCAATCAGTGCGGACCACTCGATAGTCCCACTCAGACCGTTGGTAACGTAGTCGTAATAGCTTTGATAATCGGCAATTTGCAGGGTGCGCATGCGGCTGCACAGGCTGGTTTGCAAATAGACCCGACGCTGGTCACTGACACAGACACCGGTTCGCGACTCCAGCAGCATCTGCCATTGCCGGAATTGTTCCGCATCCATATCCGGCAGGTGTTGCAGCGACCAGTTGGGTGTTTGCACGACAGTTACCTCGCCCTTATCGACCGACCGGCTGCGCCCTGGCAGCCGGTCAAGTCAGCTAGTCCCGTGACTCGGGCAGGGTAAAGCCTGCTGCCGATTGCCGCATGTCTTCGGCCAGCTTGGCCAGGTCACCAATGCTGCGCGCAGTCGTGGTGGTACCCGTCGAGGTTTGCGTGGTGATTTCCTGAATCACGTTCATGGTGTTGGAGATATGCCCCGCCGAGGAAGCTTGCTGGCGGGCAGCGTTGGAGATGTTCTGAATCAGCGCCGCCAGACTGGTGGATACCTTCTCGATCTCTTCCAGGGCGACACCGGCGTCTTGCGCCAGACGGGCCCCGCGAACAACCTCGGAGGTGGTTTGCTCCATCGAGATAACCGCTTCGTTGGTATCGGTCTGAATGGTTTTAACCAGTGCCTCGATCTGCTTGGTCGCACCGGAAGAACGTTCCGCCAGACGCTGTACCTCGTCCGCAACCACCGCAAAGCCACGGCCGGCATCACCGGCCATGGAGGCCTGGATCGCGGCGTTCAAGGCCAGAATGTTGGTCTGGTCGGCAATGTCGTTAATCAGGCTGACGATGTCACCAATCTCCTGCGAGGACTCACCCAGACGCTTGATCCGCTTGGAGGTGTCCTGGATCTGTTCGCGAATGGTGTCCATGCCGGTAATGGTGTTCTGCACCACCTCGTTACCCTTGTTGGCAATTGCTACCGAGCGCTCGGCTACCGCAGAGGATTCGGCGGCGTTGGCCGATACCTGGTCAATCGACACCGCCATTTCGTTCACCGCCGCCGAGGCGCCGGCGATTTCCTGCGCCTGATGCTCGGAGGCTTCGGCCAGGTGCATCGCTGTACCCTGGGTTTCCTGGGCCGCATCGGCTACTTTTTCGGCGGTTTCGTTGATCGTTGATACCAGAGCGCGCAGCTGGTCAATGGAGAAGTTGATGGAGTCAGCAATGGCCCCGGTGAAGTCTTCGGTTACTGTGGCCTCTGCGGTCAGGTCACCGTCAGCCAGGTCGGCAATTTCATCCAGCAGTCGCAGAATGGCGGCCTGGTTTCGTTCGTTCTTCTCGGCGGTTTCGGCCAGTCGCTCACGGGTTTCGCGGGTCATCTGCAAACCAATCAGCAGCACACTGACCAGGGCAATCAAACCGAGCACATAACCCAACAGGGTATTGATCCAGCGCGCATCGGCACGCGCCTCAAAGCCAGCGTTGAGCGCAGACACATTACCCAGTACCTGACTGGAATCGTTAAAGATCTGGTTCGCCGCCTGACGCACCTGATACAGCTCGGGAGACGTCAGCAGGATTTCGTCAACCGAGTCGGATACGAAGCTGAACAGGCCATCAATTTCCTGCAGCAGGAATACCGCCTCAGGGTCGGTGACCTGGGTGACCCCCATTATCTCGTCACCCTGCAACATGCCTTGCAGGACTCGACCGAACAGGCTGGCGTCGCGTCCGAAACTCTCGGCCGCCAGCACGGCATCAAAGTCACCGGTAAGTACCCGGTTGACCGAGCCGAGAATCCGTTGCGCGAGCAGTGACTGGCGCTGGGCAATAGCCACCTGCTCCGCCGAAGCGCCGCCGGCGATCAGCACATCAACCACATCTTCGTATTCAACCTGCAACTGCGGCACCGTGTCCGACAGGGTTGCGGCTACCGCATGCAGCGAGATAACCGTACCTTGACTGGCAAGAATGCTGTCAGCATTGGTGCGCACGCGATCCCAGTCAGCCTGTACTTCGGCCATTTCCGGAGCCAGGCTGCGCGGGGCTGCCGGCAAGCCGGTTTCAGCACGCCCGGCGACGAGAAAGTCCCAGCGTTCCTGAAAGTCATTGCGCGCTTGCAGCAACAGCGGGAAAGCCGCTTCGGTCCCGGTTGCCGCCTCGGTCGCCGACGTCGACAGCTGCTGCGACAGTACCCGCAGCTCCCCCGTGTGGGCAATGTATTCGGCATCGTACCCGCTCTGGATATTCAGGTAGACGAAGTTGACGAAGAGCAACAGCAGCGACAGGATCAGCGCGGCAAACAGGCCGGTAATCCTCCGGTTGCTGAGCATGGTATTGATTATCTGTTTATCGAGCTTCTTCATTCTGGTCTGGCCCCTACCTGGCCTGCAGCCTGCTACTTTGTTTTACTTTTGTCTGTGACCACCGGCGGCAGCCACCCCCCTGCATCAGATTGCTACATCAAGAAATGCCTGATCGTGCGCGAGGGCACGAAAGTTGAAAACCATGGCGTTGCCCGTCTCAACCGCATAGCTGCCCACAACGAAAGGCGCCAGAATGCCGGCTTCGGCAGGCACCAGTGTGGAAAACTGACTGACGGGAAAATGCTGCATGCCGAGCACCTCATCGACCAGCAGGCCGGCGAAGATCTCATCACGATCAAGCACCAGGACCCGGCGCTGCTTGCGCGGCACTGTGCTGCCCGCGGCAAAGAAACGGCTCAAATCAATGATCGGCAACAGACGACCACGCACGTTGGCAACACCGCGAACCCAGGATTTGACCCTGGGCAAGGCGGTATAGCGGGGTTCATGCAGGATTTCACTGACTTCGCCCATGGCCGCAACCAGATGCTGGCCGGCCAGGCGAAAACCGACGCCACTCCAGGTCTCGCTGACCACTTCCTGGGCCGGCAGACCTGCCGCTTGCTGCCGGCAAGCGGCAGCCAGTTGCACGAGTTGGTCGAAAGGATGAAGAGTGTCTGACATGCCGGTCCTGTTCTGGTTATTGTGCGGCGCGTTAGGAGTTTGATCAGCCGCCGAGGACCGCCTTCAGTGTCTGGATCAGGGTATCTTCCTCGACAGGCTTGGTCAGATAGTCCTTGGCGCCTTGACGCTTGCCCCAGACCTTGTCGGTCTCCTGATCCTTGGTGGTCACGATGATCACCGGGATATGGGCCGTTTCCGGGTCCTTGGTCAGTTGCCGGGTGGCCTGGAAGCCGTTGAGACCAGGCATGACAATGTCCATCAACACCGCATCCGGTTTTTCCTGCCGGGCCAGGGCGACACCATCAGCACCATTTTCTGCCTTGAGCACTTCATGGCCATGCTTTTCCAGCATGCCGGTCAGCTTGTACAGCTCAGTTGGCGAATCATCAACTACAAGAATGCGGGCCATCGGACCTCCCCATAAAAATTGAACGTCAGCGCGCGTCAGGCACCAGCGGCGCCGGCAACCTGATCACTGCCTGGAATATGTGCGCGGATTGCGCTCAACAGCTCTTCCTTGCTGAATGGCTTGGTCAGATACTGATCGGAACCGACGATGCGTCCCTTGGCCTTGTCAAACAGGCCATCCTTGCTCGACAACATGATCACCGGTGTACCGCGGAAGGCACTGTTGTTCTTGATCAGTGCGCAGGTCTGATAGCCATCGAGACGCGGCATCATGATATCGACAAAGATAATATCGGGGTGGTTGTCGGCAATTTTGGCCAGCGCATCAAAACCATCAACTGCGGTGATGACGGTACAGCCGACCTTTTTCAGCAAGGTTTCCGCCGTGCGACGTATCGTCTTGCTGTCGTCGATGACCATGACCTTGAGGCTTTCAAAATTTTCTTCCATATGATCAGCCTTTATTGTTCGTTGGGCCAGGGAGAATGGCGGCATGGTGCCACCTCCAGACCAGCCAATCCCTTTTGCGGTACTTTTAACACAGTTTTTCAGGGCAATCTATAAAGTGGGCAGAATCATGCGACTTCCAAGGGTTGTCCAGCAAAGGGTACACTGGGTTTTTCGCCTTACCTGCCCGGAGAGCTGAGCCAGATGACCGTACGCGTCGGTGTTGTGATGGACCCCATCCAAGCCATTCATTACAAGAAAGACAGCACCCTGGCGATGTTACTGGCAGCGCAGCACCGCGGCTGGCAACTCGAGTACCTGGAACCGCAGGATCTGTACCTGGATCGCGGCAAGGCCATGGGCGTCATGAGCCCACTCAAGGTGCACGCTGACCCGGACCACTGGTATTACCTCGGCGCCGCCAGCCAGCGCCCGCTTTCAGACCTGCAGGTTATCCTGATGCGCAAGGACCCGCCGTTTGACAATGAGTTTCTCTACGCCACGCATATTCTGGAAGCGGCCGAACGCGATGGCGTGCTGATCGTCAATCGCCCGCGCAGCCTGCGGGACTGCAATGAAAAACTCTTTGCCACCCAGTTTCCCCAATGCACCCCGGAACTGGTGGTCAGTCGGCGCGCCGACATCCTGCGCAACTTCATCCGCGAGCACCAAGACACCATTCTCAAGCCGCTCGACGGTATGGGCGGCAGCCAGATATTCCGCGTGCGCGCCGATGACCCGAACATCAGCGTGATCATCGAGTCGCTGACCCTGCACGGCCAACAACAGATCATGGCGCAGCGCTATCTGCCGGAAATTGCCCAGGGTGACAAGCGCATCCTGATGATCGAAGGTGAACCCGTGCCCTACTGCCTGGCACGCATCCCGTCACAAGGCGAAACCCGGGGTAACCTGGCCGCCGGTGGCCGCGGTGAAGCGCGGCCATTGAGCGAGCGTGATCGCTGGATTGCCGCGCAGGTTGGCCCCAGTCTGCGCGAACGCGGCCTGCTGTTTGTCGGCCTCGATGTGATCGGCGATTACCTGACCGAAATCAACGTCACCAGCCCGACCTGTATCCGTGAAATCGATGCCGCGCAGGGCACCGACATCGGTGGCCAACTGATGGATGCCATTGCCCGGCAGCTTGGACAGGCCTGAGCGGAGCATGGACATTCCATACCGGCAGCGGCAGACTGCACGCATCCAGACGCCATGCCCACCGGGACCGTGACACGCATGCAAGCAGCCAGCACCCGCACCCCCGTTCCAGCGGCCGCGCCCCGCGCCAGCGCGCGGGACCGACTCGGCTTCACCCTTTTTCTGGCGGCGGTACTGCATGCGCTGATCATTCTCGGCATCACCTTTGATATGCCCAGCCCCAGTGATATTGCCCGCTCCCTGGAAATCACCCTGGCCACCCAGCCCAGCGAAGAGCGCCCGGAAGATGCTGACTTTCTGGCCCAGCATGACCAGGCCGGCAGCGGCACCCTGGATGAGCGCGCCGCGCCCAGTACACCGGAAGAATCGCCCTTCCAGGCCAGTGAAATCCATGAAGTCACACCGCCCAGCGAGCTTGCCGCCCCCGAGCCTCTCCCCGAGACCAGTGAGCAGGTGGTCACCACCACCGAAGTCAGTCGTGAGCAGGTTGCGCGCCAGGAGCCCACACCCGAACCGGTGGAAACCACCCGCCCGGTGCAGCGCTTTGACATGTCTCGCCTGTCGCAAGAGATCGCCAGCCTGGAAGCGCAACTGGCAGAAGAGCGCCAACTGTACGCCAAGCGGCCTCGCATTCATCGCCTGAACGCAGCCTCGACCATGCAGGACAAGGGCGCCTATTACAAGGATGCCTGGCGGCGCAAGGTCGAGCGTGTCGGCAACCAGAACTACCCCACCCAGGCCCGCGAGAACAGCATCTACGGCAGCCTGCGTCTGCTGGTCGCAATCAACCGTGACGGCACCCTGCGCGAGGTACAGATCCTCGAGTCATCGGGGCATGACGTACTCGACCAGGCTGCTATCCGCATTGTTCGCCTGTCAGCGCCCTTCGCGCCCTTTACCGGCGACCTGATGGATGTCGATGTACTGGAAATCATCCGCACCTGGCGTTTCGAGCGCGGGGATCGCGTTTCCAGTCGTTGAGCGCTTGCCCGGGCATCGCTGAGACCCGATACTAGTGCCATGAATATGACCAGCCCGAGTTACCTCAAGCATCACTTTTTGCTCGCCATGCCGCACATGGCGGACGAGAACTTTGCGCATACCCTGATCTATCTGTGCGAGCACAACGCCGATGGCGCCATGGGCCTGATCATCAATCAGCCCAGTGAACTCAACCTGGCCGAAGTCATCGCCCAGCTGGCGCCGGATCAACAGGCCCTGCCGGCCGCCTTGTTCACACAAAGTGTATTTTCCGGCGGCCCGGTGGAAACCGAACGCGGCTTCGTGCTGCATGACGACCCGCGCCCCTGGGATGCCACCGCAGATCTCGGCGAGCTGCGCCTGACCACCTCACGTGACATCCTGCTGGCCATGGCCGCAGGCGATGGTCCCGAGCACACCCTGATTGCTCTCGGTTACGCCGGCTGGGATGCCGGCCAGCTGGACCAGGAACTGATCGATAACGTCTGGCTCAGCTGCCCTGCCGATCAGCATATTCTGTTCGAGCTGCCGCCGGCTCAGCGCCTGCAGGCGGCGGCTCGCAGCCTGGGCATTGACCTTGGCCAGCTCAGCAGTCAGGCGGGTCACGCCTGATGGCCGAGCTGCAACGGGCACTGGGTTTTGATTACGGTACCCGCCAGATCGGTGTTGCCGTTGGCCAGACCCTGACCGGCAGCGCCGAACCCCTGACCACCCTGCGCGCCCGTGATGGCATCCCCGACTGGGAGCAGATTGGCGCCCTGATCAAAGAGTGGCGGCCACAGGTGCTGATCGTTGGTCTACCCCTGAATATGGATGGCAGCGAAAGCGCCATGAGCGTTCGTGCGGAAAAGTTTGCCCGCCGCCTGCACGGCCGTTTTCAATTACCGGTACACACCGTGGACGAACGCCTGAGCACCTTTGCCGCCAAACAAAGCTTGCGCGACAATGGCCGCAGCCCACAGAGTTACCGAGACAACCCGGTCGATAGCCTGGCCGCAGCCCTGCTGCTGGAAACCTGGCTGGCCGACCCTGACAAGGAGATACCATGAGCAGCCTGCCTGCGGTGGAAACCCTGCTCGACAGCATGGCCGCCGACCTGACCCGCTACCTGGCCCAGCGTGGCCGCCAGGACGTCGCCTTTGTCGGCATTCATACCGGCGGCGTCTGGGTCGCCGAAGCCCTGCGCCAACGCAGCCTGCCCGATGCCCCACTGGGCACGCTCGACATTGCCTTCTACCGTGATGATTTCAGCCAGAACGGGCTACCGCAGCGGGTACGGCCATCAGAGCTGCCCTTTGATCTCGACGGCCGTCACCTGGTACTGGTCGACGATGTGCTGATGACCGGCCGCACCATCCGCGCCGCCCTCAACGAAATCTTCGATTACGGCCGTCCGGCCTCAGTCACCCTGGTCACCCTGATCGATATTGAAGCCCGCGAGCTGCCGATTCGCGCCGACATCCTCGGCCGCAGCCTGTCACTGGCGCCCGGGCAGCGGGTAAAACTGACCGGGCCCGAGCCACTGCAACTGACCCTGACCATGCCCACCGCGAGTACCCCGTGACCATGAGCCAGACGCACAGCCACCTGCAGCTCAATCAGCAGGGCCAATTACGCCACTTTCTTACCGTGGAAGGACTGTCCGGGTCTCTGCTGACCGAGTTGCTGGATACCGCCGACTCCTTCCTTGAAGTGGGCGAGCGGGCGGTGAAGAAAGTCCCCTTGCTGCGCGGCAAGACCGTATGCAACGTGTTCTTCGAGAACTCGACGCGCACCCGCACCACCTTCGAACTGGCCGCCAAGCGCCTGTCTGCCGACGTCCTTAACCTGAACATCTCGACCTCCTCGACCAGCAAGGGCGAAACCCTGTTTGACACCCTGCAGAACCTCGAGGCCATGGCCGCCGACATGTTTGTCGTGCGTCATGGCGATTCCGGAGCGGCGCACTTCATTGCCCAGCAGGTGTGTCCGGAGGTAGCCATCATCAACGCCGGTGACGGTAACCACGCGCACCCGACCCAGGCCATGCTCGACATGCTGACTATCCGCCGTCATCGCGGGGATTTCCGCCAGCTCTCGGTGGCTATTGTCGGCGACATCCTGCATTCACGGGTCGCACGCTCGAACATGCTCGCCCTGCAGACCCTGGGTTGTCCGGATATCCGTGTCATCGCCCCGCGCACCCTGCTGCCAGCAGGGATCGAGGACTACGGCGTGCGGGTATTCAACGACCTGCGCACCGGGCTGCGCGATGTCGATGTGGTCATCATGCTGCGGTTGCAGAAAGAGCGCATGCAAAGCGGCCTGCTACCCAGCGAAGGCGAATTCTACCGCCTCTACGGCCTGACCCCGGAAACCCTCGCACTGGCCAAACCGGATGCCCTGGTGATGCACCCGGGGCCGATCAACCGCGGCGTGGAAATCGCCTCCGAAGTCGCGGACGGCCCGCAATCGGTGATCCTCAACCAGGTCACCTACGGCATTGCCGTGCGCATGGCCGTGATGTCCATGGCCATGGCCGGCCAGACCACCCAGCGCCAGCTCAACCAGGAAGCCGAGTAACCATGCGACTGACCATTGAAGGCGCTCGGGTCATTGACCCCGCCAGCATGTCGAGCATGGCCTGGGTCGGGTGCGCGTGGTTACCGTCACCGGCGTTGATGATGGCTACCTCCGGACACACCT
>JAMCWB010000059.1:29194-29754 GCA_023475025.1 Gammaproteobacteria bacterium | reverse complement strand
ACAGCATCACCGACCTGCATATCGACGCCGGCCTGCTGCACGCAATCGGTAATGCCCCGGCAAGCTTTGTCGCCGAGCGCACCATTGATGCCCGCGGCCTGATCGCCAGCCCCGGCCTGGTCGACCTGAATACCAGCCTGCGCGAACCCGGCTACAGCCGCAAAGGCAGCATCGCCAGCGAAACCCGCGCCGCCGCTGCCGGTGGCGTCACCAGCCTGTGCAGTACCCCGGACACTCGCCCGGTACTGGATACCCCTGCCGTCGCTGAACTGGTTCTGGATCGCGCTGCCCAGGCCGGCAATTGCCGCGTATTTCCGCTGGCGGCCCTGACCCGCAACCTGGATGGTGAGCACCTGAGCGAACTGGTCGCCCTGCGCGATGCCGGCTGCGTCGGCTTTACTCAGGGCCTGGCACCGATGAACAACAACCGCATCCTGCGTCGGGCACTGGAGTACGCTGCGGGCTTTGATCTGCCGGTGATCTTTACCCCGCAGGATGCCGAGCTGGCCGAGGGCGGCACGGCCCATGAGGGCCCCACCGCGACCCGCCTGGGTCTGATT
>JAMCWB010000059.1:0-29184 GCA_023475025.1 Gammaproteobacteria bacterium | reverse complement strand
CCTGGCTCGCGACCTGCTGCTGGTTGAGCAGACCGGCGTGCGCGCCCACTTCAGCGGCCTGACCAGTGCCCGCGCCATGGATATGCTGGCCGACGCCCAGGCCCGCGGCCTGCCGGTCACCGCCGATGTCGCCATGTACCAGCTGCTGCTGTGTGATGAAGACCTCAGCGACTTTTCCAGCATCCTGCATGTGCTGCCGCCGCTGCGCAGCAGCCATGACCGTCGCGCCTTGCGCGCGGCAGTGCAAAGCGGCGTCATCCAGGCGATTGCCTCGCATCACCGCCCACACGAACAGGAAGCCACGCGCATGCCCTTTGCCGCAGCAGCCAGTGGCATCAGCAGTGTTGAGGTCTTGTTACCATTGGCGCTGACCTTGGTAGCCGATGGCCTGCTGGAGTTACCCGCCCTGCTCAAGCGCCTCACCCTGGGCCCAGCCAGCGCACTGGACTTGCCGGCAGGTCGCCTGCAGGTTGGCGACAGCGCCGATATCACCCTGTTTGATCCGGCTACGGCCAGCCTGATTGGCGAGCACTGGCTATCGCGCGGGCGCAACTGCCCGTTCTTTGGCCAGGGCGTGCCCGGCGCTGTCACCCACACCCTGTGCCAGGGTCGCCTGGTGTACCAGAACAACACCTAGGGGGCACGGCATGCCGTGCCCGGGCGGCGTCAGATCAGGTATACGTCTCAGCGTTCAGCGGCGGCGACGCTCGTGGGTGTCTTCCTCGACCTGCAATGACAGGTCGGGGTTACTGGCGTCCATCAACTGTTTACCGTCAGTTTCCGACCCCAACTTGATCATCAGGCGCAGGTCGTTGGCCGAGTCGGCGTGCAGCAGTGCATCTTCATAGGTGATCTCGCCCGCGCTATAGAGCTTGTACAGCGCCTGGTCGAAGGTCTGCATGCCCAGCTCGTTGGAGCGGGTCATCAGCTGCTTGAGTTCATGCACCTCGCCCTTGCGGATCATGTCGGCGGCCAGCGGCGTATTGATCAACACCTCGATCGCCGCGCGACGCCCCTTGCCATCCGGCAGGGGAATCAACTGCTGGGCCACAATGGCCTTGAGGTTCAGCGACAGATCCATCCACACCTGCTGGTGCATCTCGGTGGGGAAGAAGTGGATGATGCGATCCAGCGCCTGGTTGGCGTTGTTGGCGTGCAGGGTGGCCAGACACAGGTGCCCGGTCTCGGCAAAGGCGATGGCGTGATCCATGGTTTCCTTGGTCCGCACCTCACCAATCAGGATCACATCAGGCGCCTGACGCAGGGTGTTCTTCAGTGCCGTTTCGAAGGAGTCGGTATCAATCCCGACCTCACGCTGGGTGACAATGCAGTTCTGGTGCTGATGGATGAATTCGATCGGATCTTCGATGGAAATGATGTGCCCGCTGGAATTGCGATTGCGGTACCCGATCATCGACGCCAGCGAGGTGGACTTACCGGTACCGGTGGCACCGACAAAGATCACCAGCCCCCGCTTGGTCATCGCCAGATCCTTGAGGATCGGTGGCAACCGCAGCTCTTCCATGGTCGGAATATTCACTTCGATTCGACGCAGCACCATGCCCACCAGGTTGCGCTGGTAAAAGGCACTGACGCGGAAGCGGCCAATACCCCGGGCACTGATGGCAAAGTTGCACTCGTGCTTCTCGGCAAATTCGCGGCGCTGGGCTTCGGACATGACCCCCAGCACGGTTTCGCGGGTCTGCTCTGGCGACAGGGGTGACTTGGTCACCGGCAGGATGCGCCCATTGACCTTCATGCTTGGCGCCACGCCGGCGGTGATAAACAGATCGGAAGCGCCCTTCTCGACCATCAGGCGCAGCAGCTTTTCAAAATCCATGACACTCCTCGAGTAACATCCCGCACGGCATCCCTATGCCGCCCGGTAACCACAACCGGTATCAGAAGCCGTCAGCAGCCTTGGCTTTCTCACGCGCCGCATCCTTGGTAATCAGGCCTTGCTGCACTAGCTTTTTCAGGCACATATCCAGGGTCTGCATGCCCAGATTACCGCCGGTCTGAATCGCCGAATACATCTGCGCCACCTTGTCCTCACGGATCAGGTTACGGATGGCGGGGGTGCCGATCATGATTTCATGCGCGGCCACCCGGCCACCGCCGATTTTCTTCAGCAGCGTCTGCGAAATTACCGCCTGCAGGGATTCGGACAACATGGAGCGGACCATGGATTTTTCCTCACCCGGGAACACATCGACGATGCGGTCAATGGTCTTGGCCGCCGAGGTGGTGTGCAGGGTGCCGAATACCAGGTGACCAGTTTCCGCCGCAGTCAGTGCCAGACGGATAGTTTCCAGGTCACGCATCTCACCGACCAGAATGATGTCCGGGTCTTCCCGCAGGGCCGAGCGCAGGGCTTCAGCAAAACCCAGTGTATCCCGGTGCACTTCGCGCTGGTTGACCAGACACTTCTTCGACTCGTGAACAAATTCGATCGGGTCTTCGATGGTCAGAATGTGTTCGTAACGGGTGTTGTTCAGATAATCCAGCAAGGCCGCCAGGGTGGTCGACTTACCCGAGCCGGTCGGCCCGGTCACCAGTACCAGACCACGGGGGGCGTCGGCGATTTTCTTGAACACGTCACCCAGCCCGAGCTCTTCCATGGTCAGCACCTTGGAAGGAATGGTCCGGAACACCGCTGAAGCACCGCGATGCTGGTTGAAGGCATTGACCCGGAAGCGCGCAACGCCCGGTACTTCAAAGGAAAAGTCTGTTTCCAGAAATTCCTCGTAGTCCTTGCGCTGCTTGTCATTCATGATGTCGTAGATCAGCGCGTGCACCTGCTTGTGTTCCATGGCAGGCACGTTGATGCGCCGCACGTCGCCGTCCACACGAATCATGGGTGGCAGTCCTGCCGCCAGGTGCAAGTCCGACGCGCCCTGCTTGGCGCTGAAGGCTAACAGCTCGGTAATATCCATAGGGTTCCCCATTGGTCCTTGCAAGCATGTAGAATGCGGGCAAGGTCACTTCGATTGGCAAGGTATCCAGATTAGTAATGTCAACGATAGCAGATAATATTGCAAACGTTCGTGAACGTATTCAGCGCGCGGCAGAAAATGTCGGCCGTGACGCCGATTCTGTCACCCTGATTGCGGTGAGCAAGACCCGCCCTGCGGCTGCCATTCGCGAAGCCTGGGCGGCGGGTATCCGCGATGTCGGCGAAAACTACCTGCAGGAGGCGCTCGACAAGCAGGCCGAGCTCGCCGACCTGCCGCTGACCTGGCATTTTATCGGCCCGATCCAGTCCAATAAGACCAAGGCCCTGGCCGAGCACTTTGATTGGGTGCACAGCGTGGATCGGCTGAAAATTGCCCGCCGCCTGTCCGAGCAACGCCCGGCTGAGCTTGCGCCGCTGAACATCTGCCTGCAAGTCAATATCAGTGGTGAAGCCAGCAAGTCCGGCGTCAGCCTGGCCGAGTTGCCGGCGCTGGCCGCCGAGGTAGCAGCACTGCCCAACCTGCGCCTGCGCGGGCTGATGGCGATTCCAGCGCCGGCCGATGACAGCGATGCTCGCCGGCAACCCCTCAAGGCCCTGCATGATGCCCAGCTCAGCCTGAACATGGCGCTGGATACCCTGTCGATGGGCATGACCAACGACCTTACTGAAGCCGTACAGGAAGGTGCCACCCAGGTGCGCATCGGTACTGCACTCTTTGGCCCGCGCCACACCCCCGGCTCCGACTCGACACAAGGATAAGCATATGACTGCACCTGTTATTGGTTTTATCGGCGCCGGCAACATGGCCACCAGCCTGATTGGCGGCATGCTGCAGCAGGACGTCAAACCAAGCCAGCTGCTGGCCAGCGACCACAACCCGGAACAGGCCGCCAAACTGGCCCGCCAGTTCGGTATCCAGGCAGATACCGACAATGCCCGCTTAGCCCGTGACTGCGATGTGCTGGTGCTGGCAGTCAAACCCCAGGTCATGCAACAGGTCTGTCGCGCCCTGCCGGCACGCAAGCCGGGCCAGCTGGTGATTTCCATCGCGGCCGGTATCGACAGCCAGAGCCTGGCCGACTGGCTGGGCGCCGATGCCGCCATTGTGCGCTGCATGCCGAATACCCCGTCACTGCGCCGTCAGGGCGTCAGTGGCCTGTTTGCCAATGCCAATGTCAGCACTGCGCAGAAACAGCAGGCCGAGCAGATCCTCAATGCCGTCGGTATCAGTCTTTGGCTGGACCAAGAGCAGTTGATTGATGCGGTCATTGCCGTGTCCGGCAGTGGCCCGGCTTACTTCTTCTATCTGATCGAGGCGATGACCGCCGCGGGCGAGCAACTCGGCCTGCCGCGCGATACCGCCGAACGCCTGACCCTGTTTACCGCCCTGGGTGCCGCCGACATGGCCGTGCACAGCGACGTCGACGCCAGCGAATTACGCCGCCGGGTCAGTTCACCGGGCGGCACTACCGAACAGGCGATCAAGAGTTTTGCCGCCGATGACTTCCCGGCGATTATTGCCCGCGGCATGCAGGCGGCCAGTCGCCGCGCCGCTGAAATGGCTGCCGAACTGGGCAGCTCCACCAACGCCAACACCGAGGACACCCAATGACCGGACTAGATTCCGCCGCCATCTACCTGATCCAGACCCTGGGTAGCCTGTATCTGCTGATCGTACTGCTGCGTTTTATCCTGCAGACCGTTCGGGCTGACTTCTACAACCCACTGACCCAGTTTTTTGTCCGTGCCACCGCGCCTCTGCTGACGCCCCTGCGCCGTGTGATTCCCGGCCTGGGCGGCGTTGATCTGGCGTCACTGGTACTGGCGCTGATCATCCAGGCCGTGCTGATCGGCCTGATTCTCGGCGTTTCCGGCTTCGGTATGCCCGGTCTGCTGCAAATCATTGTCTGGGCGCTGGTGGGCATTACCGCGCTATTTGTGAAAATCTTCTTCTTTGCCCTGATCATCAGTGTGATCCTGTCCTGGGTTGCACCGCAAAGCCAGAATCCGGCAGCGCTGATCGTGCATCAGATCTGCGAGCCACTACTGGCACCGGTCCGGCGCTTGTTGCCGTCCATGGGTGGGCTTGATCTGTCACCGATCTTTGCCTTTATTGCCCTGCGGCTGGTCGACATGCTGTTGATCACCAACCTGGCAATCGCCACCGGCATGCCCCGTGGTCTGACTCTGGCCTATTGAACACTCAATCAGGAACTCGTGAGCCGATGTCCCTCTTTCCCGTCGATTGCGTAGGTCTGGTGACGCCGCAACGGCAGGCGTTCGATGAACCCCTGCCGTTATCCTGCGGGCGATTGCTGGGACCTTACGAACTGGTCTACGAAACCTATGGCGAGCTGAATGCCAGCGCCAGCAATGCGGTTCTGATTTGTCACGCCCTGTCCGGTCACCACCACGCTGCCGGCTATCACCATGAAGACGAGCGCAAGCCCGGCTGGTGGGATGCCTGTATCGGCCCCGGCAAGGCCATCGATACCAACCGCTTCTTTGTCGTCAGCCTGAACAACCTCGGCGGCTGCCACGGCTCCACCGGGCCGTCGAGTATCGACCCGGCCACCGGCAAGGCCTATGGCGCCAGCTTCCCGGTAGTTACCGTGGAAGACTGGGTGCACAGCCAGGCACGGCTGGCCGATCTGCTCGGTATTCGGCAATGGGCCGCCGTGGTCGGCGGCAGCCTGGGCGGCATGCAGGCCCTGCAATGGGCCATCAGCTACCCGGATCGGCTACGCCACTGTGTAGCCATCGCCACCGCACCCAAGCTGTCAGCACAAAATATCGCCTTCAACGAGGTTGCCCGCCAAGCCATCGTCACCGACCCGGACTTCCATAATGGTGACTACGCGGCCTTTGGCGTTATCCCCAAGCGTGGCCTGACCCTGGCGCGCATGGTCGGCCACATCACCTACCTGTCCGACGACGCCATGGGCAAGAAATTCGGCCGCGACCTGCGCAGTGAACAGCTCAATTACGACCTGACCAGCGTCGAGTTCGAGGTGGAAAGTTACCTGCGCTACCAGGGCCAGGAATTCTCCGGCCGTTTTGATGCCAACACCTATCTGCTGATGACCAAGGCGCTGGACTACTTTGACCCGGCTGCCGCCCATCAGGGCGACCTGGCACGCACCCTGGCCGGGGTTCAGGCCGACGTCATGCTGATGTCCTTTACCACTGACTGGCGTTTTTCCCCGGCCCGCTCACGGGAACTGGTCGACGCCCTGCTCGCTGCCGGCAAGCAGGTCAGTTATCTGGAAATAGAAGCTGCCCAGGGGCACGATGCCTTCCTGCTGCCGATCCCGCGCTACATCGATGCCTTCAGTGGCTACATGAACCGAATCGAGGTGGACGCATGAGCCTGCGTACCGATCTGCAAATCATCGAGCAATGGATTCCCGCCGGTACCCGCGTGCTCGACCTCGGCTGCGGCAGCGGCGAGCTGCTGCAACATCTGGGCGATACCAAACAGGTGCAGGGCTATGGCCTGGAAATCGATGCGGAAAAAATCCAGACCTGTATCGAACGGGGCGTACGGGTCATCGAACAGAACATGGACCTGGGGCTCGACAACTTTGGTGACAACAGTTTCGATACCGTAGTCATGACTCAGGCACTGCAAGCGGTACACTACCCGGACCGGGTACTGGAAGACATGTTGCGTATCGGCAAGGAAGGCATTCTCACCTTCCCCAACTTCGGCCACTGGCGCTGCCGCATGCATCTGGGTATCAAGGGCCGCATGCCGGTGTCCGAGTTCATGCCTTACACCTGGTACAACACACCGAATATCCATTTCTGTACCTTCAGGGATTTCGAACAGCTGTGCCGCGAGCGCTCTATTCGCATCCTTGATCGCCTGGTGGTCGACCAGACCCATCAGACTGGCTGGCTCAGTGGTTTCTGGCCCAACCTGCTGGGTGAAGTCGCCATCTACCGGGTAACCCGACAGGAGTAAATGTCATGACCCGCATCACTCTCTTGCTGTGCAGCCTGCTGTTTGCCGGCAGCCTGTTGGCCCAGGCACAAAGCCCGCAACGCTTTGGCGACCTGATCGTATATCACAACACCTTCAACAGCAGTTACCTGCAACCCGACATTGCCGCCAAGGCCGGGCTGAGCCGTGGCCGCACCCATGGTGTGATCAACCTGCTGGTGCAAAAGCAGACCGCTGACGGCCCGGTGCCTGTGGATGCCAAGGTCGAAGGCACGGTAACCAACCTGCTGCAACAGACTACGCCGATCCGCTTTATCCGTATTCAGGAAGGTGAGGCGATCTACTTTGTCGCCAACTACACCTCAGCCCAGCGCGGCTTGCTGCGCTTCAACCTGAACATCCAGGAAAGCGAGGGCGCACCAGTACACAACGTGCGCTTCCAGCAGGAGTTTCACCCCGATGACTGAACCTGGTTTTGATCGTCTGGTACTGGCCAGCGGTAATAAGGGCAAGCTGGCCGAGCTGCAGCAAATGCTCGGCGAACAGGTGACTGTGTTGCCGCAGAGTGAGTTTCTCAGCGTGGAAGCCGAAGAAACCGGCCTGACCTTTATCGAAAACGCCATTCTCAAGGCGCGGCATGCCGCCCGCGCCTCCGGCCTGCCTGCTCTGGCCGATGACTCCGGGCTGGCAGTTGACGCTTTAGCTGGCGCGCCCGGCATCTATTCCGCCCGCTACGCAGGTGACGCCGGCGATGCCGCCAATAACAGCAAGCTGCTAGAGGCCCTGCGTGATGTACCGGATGCAGAGCGCGGTGCCCGCTTTATCTGCGTCCTCGCCCTGCTGCGCCATGCCGACGACCCGACGCCGATCATCTGCCAGGGTGAATGGCACGGCCGCATCCTGCACAGCCCCAGTGGCGACCAGGGCTTTGGTTACGATCCCCTGTTCTGGGTACCGGAAACCAACTGCGCCAGCGCCGAACTGCCCGCCGCACAGAAAAACCGCCTCAGCCATCGTGGCAAGGCCATGGCACAGCTGCGCAAGCAGTTGGGGCTTAACCCGGCTTAAGGCTGGAAGCTGGAAGCTGGAAGCTGGAAGCTGGAAGCTGGAAGCTGGAAGCTAAAAAGAGGGTGCACGACTTCATCACCCAAGACCACCCACACCCGGATACAGGCTCACCCACATGACAACCACCCCGCAGGTGGACTTCCAGCTTTCAGCCTCCAGCCTCCAGCGGCCGCCTTTGGCGGCCTACATCCACATCCCCTGGTGCGTGCGCAAGTGCCCTTATTGCGACTTCAACTCACACGTCAGTGACAGCGGCCTGCCGGAAGAAGCCTATATCGATGCGCTGATCGCTGACCTGGATAACGACCTGGCACATAGCGGTAGCGAGCGTGAACTGGTGTCGATCTTTTTTGGTGGCGGCACGCCCAGTCTGTTCTCTGCAGCCAGCCTCGACCGCCTGCTCAACGCCATGCAACAGCGGCTGCACTTTGCCCCTGATATCGAAATCACCCTCGAAGCCAACCCCGGTACCTTCGAACAGGCCAAATTTGCCGACTACCGCCGGGCCGGCATCAACCGCCTGTCGATCGGCATCCAGAGCTTCAACGCCCGGCACCTGAAAGCCCTTGGCCGCATCCATGATGACCGCGAAGCCCTCGCCGCCGTCGACATGGCCCGCCGCGCCGGCTTCGATAACCTCAACCTTGACCTGATGCACGGCCTGCCCGGGCAGACCGAAAGCGACGCCCTGGCCGATATCAACCAGGCCATTGCCCTGGCCCCCGAACACCAGTCCTGGTACCAGCTCACCCTGGAACCCAACACCCTGTTCTACAGCCAACCGCCGCAACTGCCGGAAGAAGATATCCTCTGGAGTATCCAGGAAGCCGGCCAGGCCAGACTGGCCGAAGCCGGCCTGCACCAATACGAAGTCTCCGCCTACGCCCGTGACGGCCGCCAGGCCCGGCACAACCTCAATTACTGGCAATACGGTGATTTCATCGGCATTGGCGCCGGCGCCCACGGCAAACTGACCCAGCCCGACGGCCGGATTGAGCGCTACTGGAAAACCCGCCTGCCCAAGGACTACCTGAACCCGGACAAGCCCTTTTGCGCCGGTCGCAAACCCTTGGGCACCAGCGACCTGCCCTTTGATTTTCTGATGAACGCCCTGCGCCTGCAGGGCGGCGTCCCCAGCCGCCTCTACGCCGAACGCACCGGCCAATCCCTCGACCACATTGCCGCACAACTCGAGCAGGCCGCCCAGCGCGGCCTGCTCGAACCCTGGCAACACCACCTGCGCCCCACCGAACGCGGTCACCTGTTCCTCAACGACCTGCTTGAATTGTTTTTGTAGGCTGGAAGCTGGAAGCTGGAAGCATCAGGCTGTGGGTGGGTTGTTGAGCTGTCAAGCCTGGAACAGAGGACTATCCGATAAAGGCAATGAACCAGCTTGCTGCCTGGGCGTGTCAGATTGTTTGTGTTCCGGCTGTCATTGTGAAGGCCGCAGGCCTGTGACAATCCAAGTGGCGACAAGCTTCCAGCCTTCAGACCTTCTCAGCGTCATGGCGAAGGCCGAAGGCCTGTGGCCATCCATGTTGCCTTTGGTTGAGTGCGCACCAATGGATCGCCACGCCGCTATGCGGCTCGCGATGACACTGAGCGAATGACGGGTCAAGATAACGCTGCGAGAGTGACAGGCCACCAGCCGTTCCGTCTGTCATTGCCAAGGCCGCAGGCCTATGGCAATCGACGTAGCGTCAAGCGCGCCCGAACACAAACAATCTGACACTCCCTGCTGCCCTGTATCCGACCAAACGCTCAAGCTTCCAGCCTTCAACCAAATGCCCCCGAGCTGGGGGCCATGATCCCATGCAGAAAACAGCCCCCCACTCACAACCCATTCTTCCAGCCTCAAGCTTCCAGCTTCCAGCCCTTCGCGGCAGCACTGCCGCGAAGGTAACCGTTACCGCTTGCAGCGCCGGGCGTGGAGCTTATACAGTAACCAAAACTGTCTCACCCCTTGAGGTCCGCATGAATCCCTTTCTGTTTGCCACCACCGCCCAAATCCTCTGTGAAACCGGCGCCGCCGTGCGTCTGGCCGACCTTTGCCGCGAACGCGGTGGCAAACGGGTACTCATCGTCACCGACCCCGGTATCACCCAGCTCGGCCTGCTCGAACCCAGCCTTGCCGGTTTCGCCAGCCAGGGCCTGAGCGTCGCCGTGTTTGACCAGGTCGTCGCCGACCCGCCGGAAGCCATCGTCCAGACCGCCGTAGCACAGGCCATCGACCTGCAAGCCGACCTGATTGTCGGCTTCGGTGGCGGCAGCTCCATGGACGTCGCCAAACTGGTCGCCCTGCTCGCCCACCCGCACTGTCAGCAACAGCTCGCCGACATCTACGGCGTCGGCAACGCCAAAGGCCAGCGCCTGCCGCTGATCCAGGTACCGACCACCGCCGGCACCGGCTCCGAAGTCACCCAGATCAGCATCATCACCACCGGCGAAACCAGCAAAATGGGCGTCGTATCCCCCTTGCTACTGCCCGACCTCGCCCTGCTCGATGCCGACCTCACCCTCGGCCTGCCACCCGCCGTCACCGCCGCCACCGGCATCGACGCCATGGTCCACGCCATCGAAGCCTACACCAGCAAAATCAAGAAAAACCCGCTCTCCGACATGCTCGCCCGCGAAGCCCTGCGCCTGCTCGCCGGCAACCTCGCCGACGCGGTACCCAACGGCA
Organism: Gammaproteobacteria bacterium; assembly: GCA_023475025.1. GTDB lineage: Bacteria > Pseudomonadota > Gammaproteobacteria > Pseudomonadales > Pseudomonadaceae > Halopseudomonas. Next base: position 18,531 of record JAMCWB010000059.1, on the reverse strand, counting down.
AAAACCGCGACGCCCGCCAAGCCATGCTGCTCGGCGCCCTGCTCGCCGGCCAGGCCTTCGCCAACGCCCCGGTCGCCGCCGTACACGCTCTGGCCTACCCGCTGGGCGGCCACTTCCATATCCCCCACGGCCTCTCCAACGCCCTGGTGCTACCCAGCGTCATCGCCTTCAACGCCCCGGCCGCGCAAGAGCTCTACGCCGAGCTCGCCCCCTTACTGGTCAATGACCTCAAGCCCGGTAACGCCGCCAGTCTGACCGACCAACTGGTCACCGCCCTCGCCGACCTCAGCCCGCGCTGCAACCTGCCCAGCCGCCTGCGCGACGCTGACGTCCCGGAATCCAGCCTCGAGATGCTCGCCCGCGACGCCATGCTGCAACAGCGCCTGCTGGTGAATAACCCACGGGAAGTGACGGAGGCTGACGCGCTGGCGATCTATCGGCAGGCGTATTAGAAGACTGCAAGAACTTGAAAGCGGGCTTGGTGGCGGGCTGAGCTGGACCGTCTGTGGCAGGGATGCCACAGACGAGCTACAGGGACGTACTTGCCGCGTGTCCAGCTCAGCCCGCCGCCAAGTCCGCAGGCACGCCAGTCCCAGATAACCGAATAGATCAGCAAGTCCTCAGCACTCGCAACCCTGATCTGACACATAACTTACGCGCAACGAGCAAAGACACCCATGACCACCAAACCCCAGCGCAGCGACTACCCCTACCTGCACCCCATCACCACCCGCTGGCACGACAACGACATCTACGGCCATGTCAACAACGTCACCTACTACGGCTACTTCGACAGCGCCGTCAACAGCTGGCTCATCACCCAAGGCGGCCTCGACATCCACAACGGCCAACAGATCGCCTTCGTCGTCAACTCCAGCTGCGACTACTTCGCCCCCATCGCCTTCCCCGAACCCATCGACGTCGGCGTGCGCGTCGCAAAACTTGGAAACAGCTCCGTCAACTACGAACTGGCCATCTTCAAGCAGGGCAGCGACGACGCCTGCGCCGCAGGCCGCTTCGTCCATGTCTTCGTCGACCGCAGCAGCAACCGCCCCTGCGCCATCCCCGACGGCCCCCGCGCAGCTCTAACACGCCTGCTCCCCTGAAGCACATAACCAAAAGCCCGCCACCCGCGGGCTACAGCCGCAAAGCCGGATGCGATAAACAAAAACTATCGACATCCTGCCCAATTCCTACTGGCGACAATCAAAACCCCTTGCTACAACTAATACACCCACTGCATACAGACACCGGTATCAGAAACAGGAACTGCATGCAGAAATGAGTAGTCAGACTGATCGTAACCCGGTCAGCAACAGCATGAACCTGCTACCCGCAGACTTCAGTCACCCAGATGGAATCGGAGATAACTATGAGCGACAACAACAAGGGCAAATGCCCAGTAATGCACGGCGGCAATACCTCAGGCAGCACCAACAAGGATTGGTGGCCAGAGAACCTCAATCTCGACATCCTCCACCAGCACGACAGCAAAACCAATCCGCTGGGCGAAGATTTCAACTACGCCGAAGAATTCAAGAAACTCGACCTTGAAGCCGTCAAGAACGACCTCAAGGCACTGATGACCGACAGCCAGGAATGGTGGCCGGCTGACTGGGGTCATTATGGTGGCCTGATGATCCGCCTGGCCTGGCACGCAGCTGGCACCTATCGCATCGCCGACGGCCGTGGTGGCGGTGGCACCGGCAACCAACGCTTTGCCCCGATCAACTCCTGGCCGGACAACGGCAACCTCGACAAAGGTCGTCGCCTGCTGTGGCCGATCAAGAAAAAGTACGGCAACAAACTCTCCTGGGCTGACCTCTACATCCTCGCCGGCAACATGGCCTATGAGTCCATGGGCTTCAAGACCTTCGGCTTTGCCGGTGGCCGGGAAGATATCTGGCACCCGGAAAAAGACATCTACTGGGGTTCCGAAAAAGAGTGGCTGGCACCATCCGGCAGCGAAGGCAGCCGTTATTCTGGCGAGCGCGACCTGGAAAACCCTCTTGCCGCCGTAATGATGGGCCTGATCTACGTTAACCCTGAAGGGGTCGATGGCAAGCCTGACCCGCTGAAAACCGCGCACGACATGCGTGTCACCTTCCAGCGCATGGCGATGAATGATGAAGAAACCGTCGCCCTCACCGCAGGTGGCCATACCGTTGGTAAAGCCCACGGTAACGGTGATGCCGCCAACCTGGGTCCCGCTCCGGAAGGTGCTGATATCCACGAGCAGGGTTTCGGCTGGATGAACCACAAAACCCGTGGTATTGGCCGCGACTCGGTAACCAGTGGTGTTGAAGGCGCCTGGACCAGTGAGCCAACGAAATGGGATGACGGCTATTTCAACATTCTGCTGAACAACGAGTGGGAGCTGACCAAAAGCCCCGCGGGTGCCTGGCAGTATCAACCGGTCAATATTGCGGAAGAAGACAAACCTGTCGACGTAGAAGACGCATCTATCCGTTGCATGCCGATGATGACCGATGCCGATATGGCACTCAAAGTAGACCCGGAATACCGCAAGATTTCCGAGCGTTTCCACAAGGATCAAGCCTACTTCGAAGATGTCTTTGCCCGCGCCTGGTTCAAACTGACCCACCGCGACATGGGTCCGAAGAGCCGTTATCTCGGCCCGGATGTTCCGGCTGAAGACCTGATCTGGCAAGACCCGGTACCAACGGTCGATTACACCCTGAGCGATGCAGAAATTGCTGACCTCAAGGCCAAGATCCTGGCTACCGGAATCAGCGTCTCAGACCTGGTCAGCACCGCCTGGGACAGCGCACGCACCTTCCGCGGCTCTGACTATCGCGGCGGCGCCAACGGTGCCCGCATTCGCCTGGCTCCGCAAAAAGACTGGGAGGGCAACGAGCCCGCCCGCCTGCAAAAGGTGCTCAAGGCCCTGGAAGACCTGCAGGCTGGTCTGACCAAGAAAGTCAGCCTGGCTGATCTGATTGTGCTGGCCGGTACTGCCGCTGTGGAAAAAGCAGCCAAGGATGCCGGTGTGGATATCACCGTTCCCTTTGCACCGGGCCGCGGCGACGCTACCGACGAGATGACCGATGTGGATTCTTTCGAGCCGCTTGAACCCTTGCATGACGGCTTCCGCAACTGGCAGAAGAAAGACTACGTGGTCAAACCCGAAGAAATGCTGCTTGATCGCGCACAACTGATGGGGCTGACTGCACCGGAAATGACGGTATTGATCGGTGGCATGCGGGTACTGGGTACTAACCATGGCGGCACCAAGCACGGTGTCTTCACCGATCGTGTTGGCGTCTTGAGCAATGATTTCTTCGTCAACCTCACTGACATGACGTACACATGGAAGCCGGCAGGCACCAACCAGTACGAGATTGTCGAGCGCAAGAGTGGCAAGGTGAAGTGGACCGCTACCCGGGCAGACCTGGTATTTGGTTCCAACTCCATCCTGCGCTCCTATGCCGAGGTCTATGCACAGGACGACAACCGCGAGAAGTTCGTCAAGGACTTCGTCAAGGCGTGGGTCAAGGTGATGAACGCCGATCGTTTCGATCTGGCTTGATCACTGGAAGTATCGCGCCAGCCCTGCTGGCGCACCACGCAAAAGGGGCTGCACATGCAGCCCCTTTTCTATGCCCAACTATGGCGTTTAACCCAGCACGCCCGGCAACTTGCTCGGGGTAAACAGCTCGATCCAGTAGCCATCCGGGTCACGGATAAAGGCAATATCCTTCATCTTGCCGTCCTGCGGGCGCTTGACGAAACTCACCCCCAGCTTCTCGAAGCGCGCACAGGCCGCATCCAGGTCCGGCACGGCAAAGCCGATATGGCCGAAGCCTTTCGGCTCGTCATTGCCGTTATGGTAGGCAAAGTCCTCATCGTCTTCGGTACCCCAGTTATGCGTCAGCTCCAGCATTGCAGGGCGCCCGAATGTCTGTACCAGCCGCACCCGCGGGTCAGCTGACCAGTTACCCAGGTCATGGGTATCAATGGCGGCAAGAAAGTACAGGCTGAACTTCATCGCCTCAAAGTCCATTTTCTTCACCAGCGTCATACCCATGATGCGGGTATAGAAATCCAGTGACGCCTCCGGCGACTTGATGCGCAGCATGGTCTGGTTGAACACAAAGCCTTCCGTTTCCCGGTCGCGGTTTTCGCACAACCCCGGCGCAGATTCAAAATGACGACTCATCAGCAAACTCCTCAGTCAGCAAAAGATGCCAGCAGACTACCACCCAGCCGCACGACAACAAACGCCACAGCTACAACAGAGTGTGTCACCCACACCCGTCATTGCGAGAAGCACAGCGACGCGGCAATCCAATCGACCCTGCCGCCCCCACCATGGATCGCCACGGCCTGCGGCCTCGCGATGACACAGTTGTAATCAGCCACCTTGCACTGAGACACAGCCAATAGGTGCCGTCATTGCGAGGAGCGCAGCGACGCGGCAATCCAATCGACCCTGCCACCCCCACCATGGATCGCCACGGCCTGCGGCCTCGCGATGACCCCGTAGAGATCAGTCACCATGCACACAGACACAGCCCACAGTAACCGTCATTGCGAGGAGCGCAGCGACGCGGCAATCCAATCGACCCTGCCACCCCCACCATGGATCGCCACGGCCTGCGGCCTCGCGATGACACAGTTGTAATCAGCCACCTTGCACTGAGACACAGCCAATAGGTGCCGTCATTGCGAGGAGCGCAGCGACGCGGCAATCCAAACGACCGTGCCGCCCCCACCATGGATCGCCACGGCCTGCGGCCTCGCGATGACGATGAGACTATACCTCAGCGAAATTTGCGCTCATCCCACCAGGGGTAAAACGGCGGCTTGTCCTGACTCGGGCGCAACTTGAACTCGGGCGCACGTTTTTCCAGGAAGGACTGCACCCCCTCCTGGGCATCCGCCGACTCACCCATAAAGGCAATCGCCCGCGAATCGACAATATGCGCTTCCATCGGGTGATCCGCCGCCATCATGCGCCAGAGCAACTGACGGTTGAGCATGGCGGACATGCCCGAGGTATTGTCGGCAATCTCCCGCGCCAGCTTGTAGGCCGCCGGCATCAGCTCATCCGGCTCGTGCAGGCTGCGCACCAGGCCGCCTTTCAGCGCTTCTTCGGCATCAAATACACGACCGGTAAAGACCCACTCCGCCGCCTGCATCGGGCCGACCAGACGCGGCAAGAACCAACTGGAGCAAGCCTCCATAGTGATCCCGCGACGGGCAAACACAAAGCCGAACTTGGCCTTGGTCGAGGCCAGACGAATATCCATCGGCAGCGTCATGGTCACGCCCACGCCCACGGCCGCGCCGTTGAAAGCCCCGATCACCGGCTTGGTACATTCATAAATACGCAGCGAGACAGTACCGCCACCATCACGCAGGTCATCACCCTCCGGCTGATCCTGGCGCTTGTGCCGGTTAAAGGTATCGCCGCCCTTCTCCAGATCCGCACCGGCGCAGAACGCCTTGCCGGCACCCGTCACCACAATCACCCGCACCGCATCGTCCGCATCCGCCGCATCAAAAGCGGCAATCAGCTCTCGCCGCATCAGGCCATTGAAAGCATTCATCCGCTCAGGACGATTCAGGGTCAAGGTCAGGATGCCATCCTGCACCTGGTAATCGAGGGTTTCGTAAGACATACACAAACTCCACAGTGGTCAACAAATTTTGACCAGTGTAGAACCCACCGGTCAGCGTCACCAGCTGCCTCAATACGGTGTATATCCCGGCATAGGCTGAGGGGATGACGTGGTGAATAGCGCCAGCTTCTAGCCGGCGCCATACCCCGGCCGCTTAGCCCGGCTCGCTGAGGAAAGTTTCCAGCGAATCATCCATGGCTTCCATCCAGGGCGTGTGGTGCGCAGGCGCCAGGGTACCGGTCAGGGTCGAGCGATAGCTCTGGTTGCGGTAACCGAGAATATCGGCTTCCTTGTGGTGCTCCCATTCCTTGAAGATCTCGGCGACGCCTTCGACATCGAATTCCGGATAGTCGGTGGGTTGCACCAGGTCGCGGATATAGGCCGCCTGAAAATCGATCGCCTGGAAAGGGTCAGCCACCTGGCCTTCACGCTCAACCCAATGGGCGATATCCGCCACCTGCTCACCATTGGCCGGCAGTTCAATGCGACCGAGGATCACATCCCGCGCATACCAGGCCTGAGCATCAAACATATTGAAGGTGTAGTACTGATCCTGCATACCCAGATAGATCAGCTTCGGGTTTGACTCGAAAAACACACCCTTGTAAAGGCCCTGCGGATACAGCCGGTTGCTGGTGGTCAGGGTCAGATTGTCGGGCAGGAACGGGAAGTGATGCTGGTAGCCGGTGCAGAGCACGATGGCATCGACATCCTGACTGCTGCCGTCCTGGAACCAGGCCGTTTTGCCGACCACCTTGGTCAGCAGAGGCACTTCCTTGAACGAATCCGGCCAGTCAAAGCCCATCGGCTGAGTGCGATAGCTAAAGGTTACCGACCTGGCCCCGTACTTGTGGCACTGGGTCCCAATGTCTTCGGCGGAATAGCTACTGCCGATCAGCAGCAGATCCTTGCCCTCAAACTCGCAGGCGTCACGGAAATCATGCGCATGCAGCACCCGGCCCGGAAACTGATCCAGCCCATCGAACCAGGGCGCATTGGGGGTGGAAAAGTGACCGGTGGCACAGACCACATAATCGAACGCTTCCGTGCTCAGTACATCCTGCTTGAGATCGCGCACAGTCACCGCAAACTTGCCGGTATCTTCAGAATAATCGACCCAATGCACCGCCGTATTGAAGCGAATGTATTTGCGCGCTCCGCTCTTTTCGACCCGGCCCATGATGTAATCACGCAACACGGCACGCGGCGGGTAGGAAGGGATCGGCCGGCCGAAGTGCTCTTCAAAACTGTAGTCGGCAAACTCCAGGCACTCCTTCGGACCGTTGGACCACAGGTAACGGTACATGCTGCCGTGGACCGGCTCGCCGAAAGCATCCAGACCGGTGCGCCAGGTGTAATTCCATAGCCCGCCCAGGTCGCTCTGTTTTTCATAACACACGATCTCGGGAATCTCCGCCCCGCTCAGGCGGGCCGCTTCAAAAGCGCGAATTTGGGCAAGTCCACTCGGGCCAGCCCCAAGAATGGCGATTCGTAAGCTCATGGTATTCCTCTATTAAAATTGGCATCGTCGCGCCCGCCAACAAAGCCGGCAGCAGACGAACATCTCGGTAACGAGAGAGACACGCAGTCACGTGCAAAAAAGGCAGGGTTTCAACTGTAAGGAGACAGGTAAAAAACGCACTGCAAGCCGCGGGGGCCGTATCGCATGGTGTCGAAACCACACCAGAAAGGCGGGCTCGAGATGACCGGAAGAAGCAGAAAACCTCTGTATTCCGTGGCGCTGTGTTCAATTAGCGAGGCGAGATGATAACACAGTTCGGGGTTCAGCCCGGCAGCCGCCGCCAGACGCTGGCCAGCCAGGGCTGTTGATGGCGTGGCAGACCGGCAGGCCGGTAGTAGTGCTCGAGCTCGACAAAGGCCGCCGCCTGCATAAAGGCCCGCCAGGTTTCCAGCCGGTAATAGGCCGCATAGCGATCGCCCGTCCAGCCTTCCTGATCATCCCCGCGCGGATTGGAACTGAGCAGCACTCCGCCCGGCTTGAGCGTTTGATGCAACTGGCGCAAGGCTGAAGGCAGTACCTTGCTGGGAATATGAAACAGTGCCGCATTGGCAAAAATACCGTCGAACCGCCCGGCCGGCAGATCCAGCGCCAGAAAGTCCTGCAGCCAGACCTCACAGCCCGTGTCCTGCTGCGCCATCTGCACAAAGCGCGCGCACCCATCCAGCCCCACGGCCACATGCCCCCTTTGCGTAAAGGTGCGTAAATCCCGTCCCGGCCCGCAGCCCACATCCAGAATCTGCAACGGCGCCGGCGCCTGAATATGGCGCAGCAAGGCATCGACATTCTGGCTCACATCATGGTCCCGCGTACCCTCCCGAAAACCCTCGGCATTCTGCTGATAATGCGCCACCGTCAGACGCGCCAGCCCGACCAGCTCGGCATTGGCACTATTCTCAGTAGCAGAGTGCGTATCGTCAAAGCGTTGCGGAGTATCGTCGTCCGGCATGGAAGATCAGGTTCCTGGTTAGGTGATGGAACCTAGACTAGCGCGGCAGAGGGCTAACTGGCCAATATCTCATATTAGCCGTTACTCAGCTTTGAGGGCCTGCGCTACTTCCTCATATCAGGAATTGGGTATATCCTCTGGATATATCAGCAATTAGATCCGCATAAATATCCATGAAACACCCATTTAATTACACAATAGAATAATAATTATCTATATTTTTCATACACTTATTACGATCTCGTTTCAAATAATAACACGCATATAAATCCGCAGAAATGTACAAGCTAGGGCTCGTGAAATGGCTGATGAAAGACTGATGCGCGGCAAGCAATGGCTTGAGCCGTGTATGCCGAACGAAGGTAAAGAGTCTGAGGCAATGCTTCACGGCGCTTTTCAGATGGTCCGGCAGGCTGCCCGGCTTGAAGCGCTGCTATCACCAATCACTCGCGAACGCCTTGGTCACCTGCTAAGAGTTACCAACAGCTACTTCACCAACCTGATTGAAGGGCAGCACACGGAGCCGGCATTACTTGCTGCAGAAAAAGTTCGACGCGACCCCAAACAACTTTTGTCGCTTGCCTATGAACATATAGAGGTTCAGGCGCTTTACGAGGAACGGGCAACACAGTGGGCCGGTGAGCATCAGGCATGGTCAATGATGTTTGAACCTTCGCTTTTCAAAGAGCTCCATCTGGCATTGTTCAAAAATGCTACCCAGGCAGAACTGAAATTAGCCGATGGCGTAATAATGATGCCCGATGAACTCAGAGATGTTCGTGGTTTAGAAGTAACCGTAGGCTCACATATGGCGCCAGCTGCTGACAGTCTTGCTGCCATGCTAGCCAGACTGCAAGAGGCTTATGGTCGCTACAAAGACCCGACCAAACGCATTATCAGCGCTATGGCCTGCCATCACCGCATGGCTTTTGTACATCCCTTCCCCGACGGGAATGGCCGCGTAGTTCGTCTGCTGACTCACCTGCAGCTGCAATTTCTTGGTTTGTCATCACCGCTCTGGTCAATGTCACGCGGCCTGGCAAAAAACCAGCAGAAATATTACCGCTTGCTGGCCGCCGCTGATCAATCACGCCGTGGTGATCTGGATGGCCGTGGCAACCTGACACATAAAGGCCTCTGTGACTTCATCGAGTTCATGATTGATGTTTGCCTGGACCAGATAAATTACATAGAGCAGGCGCTGAATCTGGATAGCCTGGAACAAGCCATCAATAGCGCTATTATCCTGGCACCCGAGTTTAAAGCCGCAGGCATCAAGCCAATCTATGCGCCAGTCCTGAAAGCCCTATTTATGAATGGCAAAATGGAAAGGTCTGTTTTCAAACGCTTTTTGGGCACCTCTGACCGGCTGGCCACCGAGGTACTGTCAAAATTAATCAAGTCCGGCGTTGTCCAGGCAGAGACATCCAAGTCACGCGTGGTCGAGGTTGGATTGCCGCTGTGGTATGCCGAGTACATTTTTCCTGACTTGCATAGACGCTTTGCGATTCTTGGCAACGGCCACTGATAATCAATAGTCATGTTTACATGAAGTGAAACATGGTGACGCTGGCTGCTTTCTTCTGGGGCTTGTCTGGTGGCATCGGCGGTATGCTGATGGCAGCCTCGCGGTGACAGCCACCTTGATGTATTGCGCCCCTCTTCGGCCTGGTGCTACTCGATGAAAGCCTGGTCTGGCATCAAAGCCTCGGTATGGCCTGGTCACCATCACCGCACTCAGAACCCCCGAAACTCGGCAAAGGCCTCCACCGGAGCGCGGGCCGTGCGCAGACCGTTGACCGCCGCCTCCGGGTCGGCATAACCCAGGGCAATCCCGCAGTAGACCATCTCCTCGGCCGGCAACTGGAAATGCGCATGCAGGGTGTCGCGCACCATAGCCCAGGCCTCCTGCATACAGGTCGCCAGCCCCTGCTCCTCGGCCGCCAGGGCAAAGGACTGCATGAACATGCCCATGTGCGCCCACTGGCCATGGCCCATGGCGCGGTCAATCACCATAAAGACGCCGACCGGCGCACCAAAAAACTGGAAGTTGCGCTGCAATGCCTGCATGCGCGCCGCCTTGTCTTCCCGGCTGATGCCCATCAGCGCATACATATCCTCACCCATCTGCGCCCGACGCGAGCGATACGGCTCCTGCAAACCCGACGGGTAGATCGGATACTCACCGGCCTCGCCCTGCGGGTTGCGTTGCAAGGCGACCGCCGCCTCTTGGATGACTGCATCCCGCGCAGCCCCACTGACCACAATCACTTTCCACGGCTGCACATTACCCCCCGAGGGTGACCAGCGCGCGGTATCCAGCAGGTCCCTGACCGTCTGCTCGGTGACCGGCTTATCCAGAAAGGCGCGTACGGAAATGCGTTTGTGCAACAGATCAATCACCGACATGCAGTACTCCAGCTCAGTTCTGAAAGGCACAGCATAGCCTGCAATTGTCATCCCCGGGCCATCCGGTATCATGACCAAAACAAGGAACTCGCCATGTCACGTAGTACAACCCCCGTATTCAGAGTGCCCGGTGCCGCCAAACTCGTTGTCATAGCCACCCTGCTCAGCTTGCTCGCCGGCTGTGCCAGCAAGGCCATGCCGACCCGCCAGGAAAATATCTGCCACATCTTCGAAGACAAACGCGGCTGGCACTACCACGCGCTGCAGATGGAAAAGACCTGGGGCGTTCCTGTGCATGTGCCCATGGCCATGATGTTTCAGGAGTCCAGCTTCCGGCATAACGCCCGGCCACCCCGGCGCAAGATACTCGGCATTATTCCCGGCAGTCGGCCAAGCAATGCCCGCGGCTACTCCCAAGCCCTCACCGCCACCTGGAATGATTACCAGGAAGAAACCGGCAACCGCCGCGCCAGCCGCACCAACTTTGCCGACTCGATCGACTTTATGGGCTGGTACATCAGCAAAACCCACAGCATCAATGGCGTCTCCAAGTGGGATGCGGAAAACCAGTACCTGAACTATCACGAAGGTTGGGGTGGCTACCGCCGCGGCACCCACCGCAACAAACCCTGGCTGCAAGGGGTAGCCAGGCGCGTGGATGCCCGCGCCAGAACCTACAGCCAGCAGTACCAGCGTTGCCAGGGCTCACTGAGTCGAAGCCGACTGTTCCGCTGACCGGTATGCCCGACACACAAGCAGCCCATCGCCATGACCGCTGATAGCCCAGACAAAGCCACAGCCTGCCCCCTCTGCGCCGGCGACAACAACTGCGCCCTGACCAAACCCGGCCAGACCATCGCCGACTGCTGGTGCCTGACCGCCAGCATCAGCCCTGAAACACTGGAACGGATACCGCAAGATCAGATCAACAAAACCTGTATTTGCCAGGCCTGTGCGACGGGCACTGACAGCAACGCCAGCGAAGCCTGAGATCAACGCTTCCTTTTATTCTTGATTATCGGCAACACCGCAAGCACAACCAGCACCGCACCCACCACCCGCACCACGCCGACTTCGACCGGGCTTCTGCTGGCACCGGTGTACCCCATCCAGTGAAACCCGCCTTCTGGATCAGCTGTCAGCAACAGCAGGCCGAGCATGCCGACCAGAAACAGGAAAATGTAGGGGACCAGGTGCATGTGGGTTCCTCTGTGAGTTATTTCTAGAGTGATGCGTCAGCTTAGCATTCTGCACAAATAGCTACGTAAGGAATGAATAGTCCTCGGATTGGTAGACGCCACCAAACCCCAAAACGAGCCTTAGTATGCCTATGCTAATGGCAGCCCGCACAGGCAGCTATCGGCCCAGAGTGTGTAAAAACGCTATCTCAGACCCTTGCTATAATTTCTGAGAATCTCATTGCAAGGGAAATCAATGAAACGGTTTATCCAGGGTGAACACCGAGGTCAAAGCACCTTGCTTCCCGAAAGCCTCGACGACTACGTCAGCGATATCAATCCAGTGCGCGTGGTCGATGTCTTCGTCGATGAACTCGACCTAGCCAAACTGGGTTTCGATGGTGTGATTCCAGCCGAAACCGGCAGGCCTGCTTATCACCCTGCGATCCTGCTGAAGATCTATATCTACGGCTACCTGAACCGCATTCAATCCAGCCGTCGTCTGGAGCGTGAAGCCCAGCGCAACGTAGAGCTGATGTGGTTAACAGGTCGCTTGATGCCCGACTTCAAGACCATCGCCAACTTCCGAAAAGACAACAGCAAAGCTATTCGCGGCGTCTGCCGTCAGTTCGTTTTGCTCTGCCAGCAGTTGGGGCTGTTTAGCGAAAACCTGGTTGCCATTGACGGCAGTAAATTCAAGGCGGTTAACAACCGCGACCGGAACTTCACTAGTGCGAAGCTGAAGCGGCGCATGGAAGAAATCGAGGCGAGCATCAGCCGTTATTTGGCCTCACTCGATGCGGCTGATCGCCAGATACCTAGCGCCTCTAAACCAGATACGGTGAGCTTGGAAGATAAAATCGCCAAGCTCAAAGCACAGATGAAAGAGCTTCAGGGGATTGAGTCACAGCTCAACGAATCGCCAGATAAACAGGTTTCGCTGACCGACCCGGATGCCCGTTCGATGATGACGCGCGGGTTGGCTACAACGTACAGACGGCTGTCGACACGCAGCACCATTTGATCGTTGCTCACGAGGTCACCAACCGAGGTTCTGACCGTGACCAACTCAGTTCAATGGCGAAGCAGGCTCGTGAAGCCATCGGCGTAGAAACGCTGTCGGTAGTTGCCGACCGAGGCTATTTCAAAGGCGAAGAAATCCTGGCTTGTTACGACGCAAACGTCACCGCCTACGTGCCGAAGCCGATGACTTCAAGCGCCAAAGCTGATGGCCGATTCAACAAAGATGCCTTCGTGTATGACGCGACCAGAAACGAATACACGTGCCCGGCGGGAGAGGCCCTGATCTGGCGATTTTCCAGCGTTGAGAAAGGCATGAATATGCATTGCTACTGGAGTTCAAAGTGTCAGAGTTGCACGCTGAAAAGCCAGTGCACACCAAGCACAAATCGTCGAGTAAAGCGTTGGGAGCATGAAGCTGTGCTTGAGGAAATGCAGCGACGGCTGACCAGAGCACCAGAGATGATGAAGGTTCGAAAGCGGACTGTTGAGCATCCCTTCGGGACGCTCAAGCAATGGATGGGGGCGACACACTTCCTGACTCGAAAACTGAACGGGGTGAGTGCGGAGATGAGCTTGAATGTGCTCGCCTATAACATGAAGCGGGTTATGAAAATCATCGGTACAGAAGGCTTGCTGAAGGCGATGGCGGCGTAAAAGCCTCAGCTTTTACTGCTCCAGGAGATGCCGAAGAGCTCCATACACGTTCTGACGCGCTATCGACACTGATCTTGGCAAATGTCCGGAAAATCGCCTCGCCCAAGAGCACTGGGCTTAGTCATCCAACATGCGAAAAGTGTTTTTACACACTCTGGGCCAGAAGCGGACAATGGCCCAAGAGGTGTGAAGGAAGCTTTCAATATCCACCAAAAGCACACTTATGTCGCCATCAAGCCAGGCCAGCCTCAATCCGAGACTGGCCTAGGCGTGACGGCACCTAATCAGATCTTCCGCTTCACATTGCCCGCTTTAACTCACCATAGTTGCCACGCGTGCGAAGCACCAGCGTGACATTCTCATTATTCCGGTTACGGAAAAACCAGCCATGGTTGCCGGTGAACGCCGCGGTGAGCTCGCCCTCATCTTCCGCCACACCGCGCCCTTTCTCATAAGAAATCGACCGACCACCGCCGTCACCGTGGGTATCAAAGTTGACGGGGCCTCCCTCGGATACCCAGTGAAAGCTGGCAACCCCACCTTCTTGCATGGTCAATTTGAACTCTGCGCCTTCTCCGGGTGTAAGCACAAACTGTACCTCATCCTTCCATTCGGGCTCCTCCGTAGCTGCAGGCACCACCATAGCGGATTCGATGTGTGGCTCCGGGGTGTCGGCAGCCTGCCGCATCGGAGCTGCGGGCTCCGTTAAGAGCTCCTCAGTAGCGTCACGTACCGCAGCTAGTTGAGCGGTTTCATCAGCAGCAGCTTCTTCGGCAAGCTGCTGTTTGATCTCACCCATCTCGGTCAAACCCAACAGACGGCCTACACCCGTCGGATCCATAGCGTACTCCGCGGGCATCACAACAGTGACCAGCAATACCAGCGCGACGACTGCGGAGATGATGGTAGAGCGGATGAGCTTTGCGGTGCTGGGCAGTTCGCTGCGCAAGGGCATATCAGTGTTATACATAAAATGTCTCCAGAATTAAGCAATAAAGTAGCCAGTAAGCTGATAGCCGATGAGCAGGAAGCCTGCACCCATCATGGCCACGTTGGCGGTGTAGGCATGGCGGAAAAAGCCATCTGTCTTGCGCCAGAAGCTCATCACAATCAGGATCATAGCTAGCGCTATGAGCTGGCCCATTTCTACGCCGACGTTGAACGCGAGCAGGTTGGGGACCAGCCCGTCTGGGGAGATATCGTATTCAATAATCTTCGACGACAAGCCAAAGCCGTGAAACAAGCCAAAGATCAAGGTGGCGGCTTTGGTATTGGGCTGGAAGCCAAACCAACGCTGATAAGCACCCAGGTTATCCAGCGCCTTGTATACCACCGAGAGTCCGATAATTGCATCGATGATGTAGCTGTTGATGCCGATGTTGAAATACACGCCCAACAGCATGGTCAAGGAATGCCCGACAGCAAAAAGGCTCACATAGATAGCGATGTGCTTCATACGATACAGAAAGAAAATCACACCGAGCAGAAACAGCAGATGATCATAGCCCGTGACCATGTGCTTGGCCCCCAGGTACATGAACGCAACAAGGTTCACGCCGGTGATTTCCTGAATGTACCCCTTGTCGCCTTCGGCAACCGCATGGGCCAGCACGTCAGTGCTCATGCCGAGCAGACCAAGAGACAGGAATATCCAGAACAGCCGACTTCCGTTTGTGCCCACACGCGCACGCCAACGGCCGTCAAACAGAATTGACAACATAAAAACTCCAACAGTATTGGTTTATAAAGCTGCGTTGCAGCGAGACGTTGAACGGTCAGGACGCTTTGGGCGGGCGTTCGAGGCGGTAATGAAATCTGGGAGGAGTTCTCCCGGCCAGGAGAGGCAATTGCCGGACAGACATCAGAGGGGCCGCTACTGGCCGGATAGTTGGGTGACCCAAGGACTCGTGACTGTGATTACTGGAGTCATGATGCGCATGCTTATCTGATTCTTCATCAAATTCATCGTGGCTATGAGATTTGTCATGCTGTCCACCGGATATCTCACCAGCCAGCGCAGCCAGACCATGGGACGATGTTTCACCGACCGCAGAGACTGACATGCCGAGCAACGCAAGCAACGCTACGAGCATCGGAAGCAGCTGTTTACGCTGGAAGGCAGAGATCATGAATGGCTAGCCGGCATGAGTGTTGGATTAATACCGCTTTAAAGCATAACATCCCCCCAGGGGGGATAGGAAATGAAAATGACAGACAACCATCAACACGCATCACATACGGACATCATCAAGCGCCTCAAGCGGGCTCAAGGCCATCTTGCTGGCGTGATCAATATGATGGAAAACGGCAAACCCTGTCTTGAGCTGGCGCAGCAGCTGCACGCTGTAGAAAAGGCGATCCAGCAGGCAAAGCGCGTTTTGGTGCAGGACCATATCGACCATTGTCTTGATGCCGCGATAGGTGATCTGGAACCCGACCAACAAAGCCGTATTGACGAGTTCAAAGCCATAGCTCGTTACCTCTGACAAAGATGCCATGCTTGATATTCTGAGACACCGCATCTACCGGCATCTGTTCTTTGCCCAGGTTGTTGCCCTGTTGGGCACCGGCCTTGCAACCGTCGCGCTCAGCATCGTTGCGTTTGATCTGGCGGGTGACGATGCCGGCAAAGTGCTGGGCACTGCCATGGCCATAAAGATGGTCGCCTATGTCTTGATCGCACCCGTCGCTTCAGCTCTCGCCGAGAACGTACCGCGCAGGGTACTGCTGGTCATGCTGGATATGGTCCGCGCGGCGTCTGGAGGGTGCGGACGAAATCTTGGACTATCGACAGAGGTAGTCTATGTACAGCTACGAACAACGCATCAAGGCCGTAGAGCTCTACATCAAATACGGCAGGAGTGCTGCAGCTACGGTTCGAGAACTGGGGTATCCCTCGAAGAAGAACCTCCGGCGCTGGCATGCGATCTACATCCGCACTGGAGGGCTCCCTGAACGGAGCGCCCCAAAGCCGAAATATTCACAGGCGCAGAAACAGGCGGCCGTGCAGCACTATCTGACTCATGGCCGCTGTTTGGCGAGAACCCGCAAAGCGCTCGGGTATCCCGCCGCGGGCACGCTGCGCCAGTGGCTCCTGGAGCACGACCCTGATCTCGTGAAGGAGTCGACCGGCAGCTACAAGGGTCCGTTACTCTCAGCAGGGGCAAAACGCGATGCCGTCGTTGAGCTGTGCTCACGAGAAGGGGCAGCGTCAGTGGTCGCCGAGAAGCTAGGCGTCAGCAGACAGGTCCTGTACAAGTGGAAGGCCCAGCTCCTTGGTGATGAGGCCTCTCCCCCGATGACACGACGTGATGACTCTGACCTGTCGTCCGAACATGAAGCGCTGCAGCAGCAACTCGCCGAGATGGAAAGGCAAGTTCATCGGCTTCAACTAGAGCGTGATCTCCTGACGAAGGCGAACGAACTGATAAAAAAAGATCTCGGCGTCAGCCTGCAGCACCTGACGAACCAGGACGGTAATTTTCAACCCAGTTGTCCATTTTAATGCGTTTAAGCAGCCGATTTATTCAGCTCGATTTCCTGCAATTTGCCGGGGTTGAGCGACACCGCTCCCACCGGTTCCCAGTTCCGGGTTGCTCTGGACCAGCGCCGAGGGTTCCGACGTTTGGCTGCCTCATACACCCACTTACGATGCTGTAATTGCTCCATATCTTTGCCAGCATGGCGAACACTTGGAGTGACGAAGTTGATGCCACTATGCAGGTGCTGGCTGTTGTATCCTCGCTCAAAGACCAGCATCCAGTCACGCACATCAGCCAGTGATGCAAACCCCTTTGACGGCCAGGCCGGGCAGTACTTCAGTGTCCGGAACATCGATTCAGAATACGGGTTGTCATTGCTGACACGAGGCCTGCTGTGTGACATCGGCATACCCAGCTCAGCCAGCCGTGCACGCAGCGTATGCGACGTCATCGGCGCTCCGTTGTCCGAGTGCAGGACCGGTGGCTTGTGCCAGCAGCCTTCACGCAATAGCGCGCGCTCGATGAGCTGCTTAGCCAGAAGGCCGGATTCAGCGCTATGTACTTCCCAGGCCACAACCTTGCGGCTGTAAATGTCCAGCACCAGGTACAAATACCAGTGCTGTCCACGGACCGCCGACGGGCAGTAACTGATGTCCCAGCTCCACACCTGATTGGGAGCAGTGGCGGTAAAGCTGGTGGGCTCAGGCACCTTGCGCCTCGGCTTCATACGGCCTCTGTGATTCTGCTGCTGATGCTTTTTCAGCACCCGGTAAAACGATGACTCAGACGCCAGGTAGATGCCCTTGTCAGCCAGCTTTGGAACAATCTGCGAGGGCGGCAGGCTGCGGTATTCCTGCTGGTTACAGGTGGCCAGAATGGCGACCTCCTCAGCAACTGTCAGCTGATGCGGCTGTTCAGCAGGCTTGGCCAGTGGCCGACGATCCGTGGTAACAAGACCATCGGCTTGTCGCCAACGTTTTACCGTACGCTCACTCAAGCCCATCAGCTCCACTGCCTTGTAGCGAGCGGCACCGCCAGCCACGGCTTCATCAAAGCACTGCAACAGCCTTGTACGTTCGTCCAGAGAGGTCAGTTGTCCTCGTTGTCCGGGGTTTCGCCGTACAAGGCTTCGAGCTTTTTTGACAGCACCAGCAAGGCGGTCGTTTCTGCCAGTACGCGGTCTTTACGGCGCACTTCCGCCTGGAGCTTCTTGATGGTTTTGCGCGCTTCTCGCTGCTGCTTCTGAGCGGTCTTGTCGCTCTCCACCTGCATGCCTGCACCCTGGAGGCAACCGGCCTTCCAGCGTTGGATCTGCTCGGGGTACAGGCCTTTCTCACGGCAATAGGTGCTGAGCTCGGCTTCAGACATGGGCGCTGTTTCAATCACAGCAGCCAGCTTTGCTTCAGGAGACCAATCGTCTCCATTATTACGACTACCCGGCACAGGCATTCCTTGTTGTCGACACTGTTTCAGCCAACTATACAGGGTCACATCGGAGATGCCTTCCTCTGCGGACACTGAGACAACCGTCCGGTTATGGGGTGGCAACAGCTTGTTCAGGACTGCCGCTTTACGTTCATTGGAATAGCGTGGCATGTGTGCATCCATACCGCCCCCTGTGATGTGGTTTCAGGCAAAACTGCCTACTGGACAACTAGGCTGACACAGGGGG
>JAMCWB010000052.1 GCA_023475025.1 Gammaproteobacteria bacterium | reverse complement strand
TGAGCAACGTTGATCGAAGCATCGGCATAAAAAATATAGAAAAAACAAGAGGTTGTTATGACTAAACTGCTGATGATCGACAACTATGATTCCTTCACCTACAACGTGGTGCAGTACTTTGGTGAGTTGGGTGCCGAGGTCAAGGTGATCCGCAACGACGAGCTGACTATCGAGCAGATCGCTGAGCTGCAGCCCGAACGTATCGTGATTTCCCCCGGCCCCTGCACGCCGACCGAGGCCGGTGTGTCGGTGCCGGTGCTCACGCATTTCGCCGGTCAGCTGCCGATTCTGGGTATTTGCCTGGGGCATCAGAGTATTGGTCAGGCCTTCGGTGGTCAGGTAGTGCGGGCGCGTCAGGTCATGCATGGCAAGACCAGCCCGGTATTCCATACTGATCAGGGTGTGTTTGCCGGTCTGGCCAACCCGCTCACGGTAACCCGCTACCATTCACTGGTGGTGAGCCGGGACAATCTGCCGGATTGCCTGGAAATGACCAGTTGGACCCAGTACGCCGATGGCAGCGTGGATGAAATCATGGGGCTGCGCCACCGCGAATTTCAGATCGAAGGGGTGCAGTTCCACCCGGAATCTATCCTGTCCGAACAGGGGCATGAACTCTTGGCCAATTTCCTCAAACAGCAGGGTGGCCGCCGCTAGGGCGAACAAGGAGACAGCATGGATATCAAGCAAGCACTGGCCAAGGTGGTCGAGCAAATTGACCTGACGACTGAGGAAATGCAGGACGTCATGCGTCAGATCATGACCGGGCAATGCACCGATGCGCAGATTGGCGGTTTTCTTGTTGCCCTGCGCATGAAGAGTGAAAGTATCGACGAAATCACCGGGGCTGCGCAGGTGATGCGCGAGCTGGCGTCACAGGTCGAGATCAAGGCCGAACGTCTGGTGGACACCTGCGGGACGGGCGGCGATGGCGCCAATATTTTCAATGTCTCGACCGCGGCCGCGCTGGTCGTGGCTGCTGCTGGTGGCCAGGTCGCCAAGCACGGCAACCGTGCCGTATCAGGCAAAAGTGGTAGCGCCGACCTGCTGGAAGCGGCTGGCGTGTATCTGGATCTGAGCCCTGAGCAGGTGGCGCGCTGTGTGGAAAGTGTCGGTGTCGGCTTCATGTTTGCCCCGGCGCACCACGGCGCCATGAAGCATGCCATTGGCCCGCGCCGCGAGCTGGGTATGCGCACCATCTTCAATATGCTCGGGCCGATGACCAATCCTGCCGGTGTTCGCCATCAGGTGCTCGGCGTATTCAGTCAGCAGCTGTGCCGGCCCATGGCGGAAGTGCTCAAGCGTCTGGGCAGCGAGCATGTACTGGTGGTTTGTGCCAAAGACGGGCTGGATGAATTCAGCCTGGCCAGCCCCAGCCATGTGGCTGAGCTGAAAAATGGCGAGATCCATGAGTATGAGGTCAGTCCGGAGGATGTCGGCTTGAAGAGCCAGAGCCTGATTGGCCTCAGCGTCGAAGACCCGCAGGCCTCCCTCGCCCTGATCCGCGATGCCCTGGGCAAGCGTGAGACTGATGCGGCGGAAAAAGCCGCCGACATGATCATTCTTAACGCCGGAGCCGCGCTCTATGCCATGGATCAGGCCGCGACCCTGAAAGAGGGCGTCGAGCTGGCCTCGGATGCGCTCTATTCCGGCCTGGCACGCGAGAAGCTGGCCGAGCTGGTGGCCTTTACCAATGTCTATCGTGAGGAGGCAGGCCAGTGAGTGTGCCAACCATTTTGCAGAACATCATCGCCCGCAAGCATGAGGAAGTGGCCGAGCGCAGTCAGCATACGCCACTGGCCGAACTGGAACGCCTGGCGTCCACAGCCGACGCGCCACGGGGCTTTTCCCGGGCGCTGATGGAGCGTGCCGCGCGGCGCGAACCGGCGGTGATTGCCGAGATCAAGAAAGCCTCACCGAGCAAGGGTGTGTTGCGCGAAGACTTTGATCCCGCCGCTATCGCGCTCAGTTACCAGCAGGGCGGTGCCGCCTGCCTGTCGGTATTGACCGATGTGGATTATTTTCAGGGCAGTGACGATTACCTGCGTCAGGCCCGTGCGGCCTGTGCCTTGCCGGTTATTCGCAAGGACTTTCTGATCGATCCCTATCAGGTGGTGGAGGCACGCGCCATGGGCGCCGACTGCATCCTGCTGATCGTCTCCGCGCTGGATGATGCCCAGCTGCATGAACTGGCCGATGTAGCCCGTACCTACAAGCTGGATGTGCTGGTGGAGGTGCATGACGGTCCGGAACTGGAGCGTGCCCTGACGCTGGATACGCCGCTGATCGGTATCAACAACCGCAACCTGCACACCTTCGAAGTGACCCTGGATACTACCCTCGAACTGCTGCCCAGGGTACCTGATGACCGTTTGCTGATCACCGAAAGTGGCATTCTTAATCGTGCGGATGTCGAGTTGATGCGCGCTCATGAGGTCTACAGCTATCTGGTGGGCGAGGCCTTTATGCGTGCCAAGGATCCGGGTGCCGAGTTGAAGCGCCTTTTTTTCTGAGGCGCTGACTCAGTCCTGCCTTCGATAACTATGTGCTTCGGCCACTACTGAATGCCTGCAGTGTGATTGGCACCACATTGCCTTCGGGTTGACGTGGCCAGTATCACATTCACCTTGGCTGGAGCGTCAAGCACCGCATCGTATAGCTGCCGGGACAAGTCATAGCTTAGACGCTCCCACCGACGCCTTTGAACTTTTCGACTAAAGCAGCAACCTGGCGAAATACGCTTTGCTTCTTGGTCAGGTACTGCGGGTTCAATGGACTCATTTTGGGCAAAATTGCATTAAGTTCGGTACCACTATCGCTGGCAAACTCTCGTCTTAGCGAGTTGGTGATATAGCGCTTGGCGGCTTCCGCGTTCAGGCCCTCTGAGTCGATCAGTTCCTGCGCCTCGCGCTGTTGTTCGCTCCGCGCATAGATGAAAAACGCCTCGATCACGCTTGCCTTGTCGGGCATTTCGTCCAGGTCTGCCTGATTGATAAAATCCACCACAAGGCCTTCTTTGGCGCGGTTGCCGAGGCTGGCGCGCAGCAGGCGACGCACTTCATCAATCAGATCGGCCTTGTTTTTGGTCTTTTTGTTGTGCTCAAAAATCAGCTCAAGGATGTAGTCCAGATTGATTTCCTGGGACTTGAGCAGATCCACTTCAAACACCACATCATCCCAGTCGATGCTGGACTGGTCTTTGTCGCTGGCGGCTTTTTCCCGGCGCAACCAGTCGCGGATATCGTTATAGGTTGATTTGTAATCCTGAATCCGCCGCTCGGCTGGCAGACGGATGCTTTGCAGAGTGGCCAGGTCTTCATCGCTCAGGTGGTGCTCTGCCTTGAAGGTTTCCAGCGCTTGCGGGTCGTCCTTGTCGATCTTTTGCAGGGCTTTCAGGCTGGCAAACTCATCAAAGTTCTGCAGGATGTTTTCCACCCGCAGGTACTCGCCAAACAGCTTGGCAAAATCCTTCTTGTCTTTCTCCCTGACGATCTCGTCCGGGTCGGGGAAGCGCTGTTCCAGTTCCGAGACCACTTCCATAAAGCCGCGCCGTGCTTGGCCAGTGACGATATCGGTGAACCCTTCCATGTACTCCTTGTAGCTTTTCTCCAGCAGCACATTTTTGGTGTTCTTGTCGCCAAACAGGGTGATGGCGTCGATGGTGGCCTTTTCCAGATCGCGGAAGGTGATGATATTGCCAAAGGTCTTGGTCGCATCGTAAATGCGGTTGGTGCGCGAATAGGCCTGAATCAGGCCGTGGTAACGCAGGTTCTTGTCGACGAACAGGGTGTTCAGCCGGGGCGCATCGAAGCCGGTCAGGAACATGCCGACCACAATCAGCAGGTCAATGTCGCCGCTTTGCACGCGCTTGGCCAGATCACGGTAATAATTCTGAAAACCATTGCTGTCGACGCTGAAGCTGGTTTTGAAGAAACCGTTATAGTCGGCAATCGCGGCGCTGAGGAACTCCTTGGCACTGCTGTTCATGGCCGACACATCAAAACTCTCATCCAGAATATCGCCCACCGCATCCTGCTCCTCATTGGCCGCAAAGGAAAAGATGGTGGCGATTTTCAGCGGCTTGTCATGGCCTGCCTGCAACTGGTTCAGCGACTCGTAATAGAACTTGGCAGCGTCCACGCTGCTGACCGCAAACATGGCATTGAAACCTTTCGCGCCCGCTGCGAGCCGGTGGGTTTTCTGCCGGTAGTGCTTCAGAATGTACTGCGACACCTCACGAATACGCTCCGGGTGCAGCAGCGCCTGGCGGTTCTCCGCCGCCGACAGTTTCTTCTCGTCCTGTTCGGTTTCAAGCGCCTTGAACTGTGGGCGCACATCGTTGTAATCGACCTTGAACTTCAGCACCTTCTCGTCGCGGATGGCGTCAGTAATCACATAGGAATGCAATTCGCGGCCAAACACGCTGGCAGTGGTTTCTGCGCCCAGTGCGTTCTGCGGAAAAATCGGCGTGCCGGTAAAGCCGAACTGGTAGAAGCGCTTGAACTTCTTCTTCAGGTTTTTCTGCGCCTCACCAAACTGGCTGCGGTGGCACTCATCGAAGATAAACACCACCTGCTTGCGGTAGATCGGCAGGTCCGGCTCGCTTTTCATCAGGTTGTTGAGTTTCTGGATAGTGGTGACGATGATCTTGTTGTCGTCCTTGTCCAGGTTGCGCTTCAGCCCCGCGGTGCTATCCGAGCCGTTCACGCTGTCCGGCGAAAAGCGCTGGTATTCCTTCATGGTCTGGTAGTCGAGGTCTTTTCGGTCCACCACAAAGAACACCTTGTCGACAAACGCCAATTCAGTCGCCAGCCGCGCCGCCTTGAAGCTGGTCAGCGTCTTGCCACTGCCTGTGGTGTGCCAGATATAACCGCCACCTTCCGGGCTGCTCCAGTGCTTGCCGGCGTGGGCGCTGTTGATCTTCCACAGAATGCGCTCGGTGGCGGCAATCTGATAGGGCCGCATCACCAGCAGGGTATTGCTGACATCAAACACCGAGTACTTCAGCAGCACTTCCAGCAGCGTACTTTTCTGAAAGAAGGTCGCGGTGAAGTCCTTCAGGTCCTTGATCAAACTGTTATCCGACTTCGCCCAGTGCATGCTGAAGTCGAAGCTGTTCTTGTTGCGCTGGGTAGTGTTGGCAAAGTAACGGGTGTCGGTGCCGTTGGAGATCACGAACAGCTGCAAATACTTGAACAGCGAGTTTTCACTGTTGAAGCTTTCCTTACTGTAGCGGTGTACCTGATTGAAGGCCTCGCGAATCGCCACGCCACGGCGCTTCAGCTCCACCTGCACCAGCGGCAGGCCGTTCACCAGAAGGGTCACATCGTAGCGATTGGCATGGCTGCCGGTCTGCTCGAACTGCTTGATCACCTGCAGCTTGTTACGGGCGATATTCTGCTTGTCCAGCAGGTAGATGTTCTGGATGCGACCATCATCAAAGACAAAATCGTGAATGTAGTCGTCGTGGATCTTGCGGGTCTTGTCGATGATGGTTTCACTGGGCCGGTCGAGGAAGGTTTCGACAAAGCGCCGCCATTCGGCGTCAGAAAACTCAACCCTGTTCAGGCTTTGCAGCTGGGTGCGCACATTGGCCAGCAGGGCGTCAGGGGTGGTCAGCGCTGGCAGGTACTCATAGCCCTGGTTCTGCAAGTCCTGAATGAACTCCCGCTCCAGGTCGCCTTCGCTCTGGTAGCCTTCAGCGACCTGCCATTGCCTGGCGTATCTATCCAGCACAATAAAGTTGTTGGACTCGGCAATGGCCTTGTACTCAATCATGGTGCGCATCCTTTGCTTGCAGCAGTCTTTTCACCTCTCGGTCGAAGTCGGACTCGATCGGCTGCTGCCGGTTGAATTTCTCATATTCAGCAAGGGCCTTTTGGTCGGCCTGCTTTCTACTGATACTGCCGTAACCGTCCAGAATGCGGTACTCATTGAAGGCCAGAAACTTGTTAACACTTTCGGCGAAGCTCTCCATAGTGAAGGTGTTGCGTCGCTCGATAATGCCCTCGATATAGTCAAAGAAGGCAGACACCGCCCGTTCGAGCTGCCTGATTTCGGCCTCGCTGAGGTAATTCTTTGCCACTGTGGCATCTGACTTCAGTACCCGTCCTGCTGGCGCATTCTTGTAGGTGCTCATGCCCATCAGTGGTTTGCTGGCATCGGCTTTCAATGAAATGATTTCCGCTGCGGTATGGCCGGTAATGGCGTAATGAAATTTGTCCTGCACGTGGGCATAGAAAAGCTGGGTAGTTTTCGACTTGGGGTCGTAGTCGATGCTGCACTCGGCAAAGATATCGGTGATCTGCTGATAAACCCGCCGCTCACTGGCGCGGATGGAGCGCACCCGTTCCAGCAGTTCACGGAAATAATCCTTACCAAAGAAACGGCCATTCTTCAGGCGCTCATCATCCATGGCAAAGCCCTTGATGATGTATTCCTTGATCAGTTGAGTAGCCCAAATGCGAAACTGGGTAGCCTGGGTGGAGTTGACGCGGTAGCCGACCGAGATTACTGCATCTAGGTTGTAATACTTCACCTGCTGGGTTTGGGTAAGGCCCGCTACCGCGCCGTGTTCAGTGGTATTTTCCAAAATGGAAACAACCAGCTCTTCCTGCAGCTCGCCGCTTTCAAAGATATTTTTCAGGTGTTTGGAAATAGCAGGCACACCGACGCCGAACAGCTCGGCCATCCGTTTCTGGGTCAGCCAGATGGTCTCATTGCTGAGTAGCACCTCCACCTTGATCGCACCATTGGGCGCGGTGTAGAGCAGAAAGTCGGTGGTTTGCTGTTTAAGGCTCAACTGGCTTTTCTTCACCTCTAAGCTCCTTTTTTATTGCCCAAAGCGATGGCGCTCGACAATGTATTTGAGCAATCGCTCCAAGAGCACCTTCTCCTCCGGCTTCAAGGGCTGAACTTCGTCAGCCGCATGTTTTGAATGGCTTGAGAAGTTCACAATTCTTTTGGCGTAGGGATCAGGCAGGCCTTCGTTCGTCTCAGGCAGAAGATGCTCCCACCTTTTGTAGCCGAGAAAGGTCGCTGTTTTTTCCAAGACATTGCGCAGGAGATTGAAGTGATATTTTTCTACCTGCCCACTTTTTATCGCCTGTTCAAGCTGCGCCATCAGGTGCAGATGATAAGCGAACGGGGAGTCATTCGGCTGCTCGACTAGATCAACACTGCCATCACCATTTCGCTCTAACCGCGCCTTACGGAAGTGCTTTGCCTTCCAGTTATAGGTGTCGGTTTTCTCATCACCCGCAAACTCATTGCACAGCACATTGAAGAAAAGCGCATTGTGCGTCGTGATAACGAACCTTATATCAGTCTTGCTGGACTTGACCTGCTGCGCCAACTCCACGGCCAACTGAATCAGGTGATTATCATCCAGAGAGCTGACAGGGTCATCGATGAACACGCATTCCAAATCATCAAACGGGGTAGGCTCGGGGTAGTCCGGCTGCACTTCATTGAGTGTCGAGATCACCTGCTCAAGCAGTGTATAGAAAATACTCCAGATGAAATTACTTTCCTCGCCCTTGGAGATTTTCAGATTACCTGACGGCTCATCATCATTACCACGCTCCAAGGAAAAAGTGACCTCGGAGAAAGCCTTGGCAATGACCTCTCCTGTCCGCTCATCTTTTTGCTCAGCATTGAAACGTGGTGTGAGCTTGTCATTGGTGTAGCGCTGAAAGGTGGTAATGACATTCTGATCCTGACCTTGATCCAACAATACCCAATCCGTAAAAGCATTAGGTTGGATTTTCAGTTTGGACTCAGCGTCGCCGCTCAGGTCGTTATCCCAATAGAACAGGTCTTCGGTAAAGGCACTGTAATAGAGAATCTTTTTGCCCGGCGACGCAGGCTGCTCAAGCGTATTCTCGCCTTCTGCAGCCTCTGCGTTTGTAGCGAATAGCTGTTTGTACTCTCGCGACAAGCGCGTTTTACCCGTGCCATTGAAGGCGTAGATCAACTGCACCTTCTTCGGGCTTTTTTGAAGATCTTCGGCTATTTCCCTTAGTGTCTTACCCATCTTACGCCGCTACCTCTTCTGGCTTGGGGAAGCTCAACAGCAAATCGCGGTAGTATTCGTACTGCTTCTGGCGCAGGGCGATTTCGCGAGGCAGGCCTTCGCTGATGGAGTGGGTCAGCGTGTCGAATTTATCGAGAATCGAGACAATACGAGCCTGCTCCGCAAGGGACTTATCAGGGTCACTTGGGAAAGGAACAGGAATGCGCACGTCTTTTTTCATACTCTCAATCAGCAGACGCTTAACCTTCCCACTGGAAACATGCTTCGTCTTCTGAGAATTAAATGAAGCCGTCTGCATCACGTAGGCAATGTACTTGGGATTCATTGAGTGTCGGAATGCATAACTATCGTCGTGAATAGCCACTTTATGGCCACCAAGCCAGGCGACAGCCTTCCCCACATCTTCAACTGTTTCACCAACACCAGCCATGACGACATCACCCGGCTCTGCATAGCGTAGCATCCTGGCCATGTCCTTTCTAACCTGAGAATAAGCTCGTGTCGCAAAAGTGCCGAAACGTGTATATATCTCGCCGTAATGAATAACACTGATGCCGTCTTCTACATAATCAGCTTTGGTAAAACGTTTGCCACGAATAAACTCGCCAACCTCTCCCAACGCCTTCCATTCAACATCCCCCTCTTCAAAGCTCAACAGCTTGTCGCGATAGTAGTGGTATTGTTTTTTGCGGGCGGTAAGCTCGGCGGTAAGCTCGGCGGTAAGCTCGGCGGTATGGGCGGTAAATGCGTCCAGAATACGGACGATTTCGGCCTGGATCTCAAGGGATTTTTTTGGGTTTTCGGGGCATGGGATGGGGATCAAAAAATTCTTAAAGCCATCCATCTCCACGGATGCAAAGCTCGACATGGTAGTGTTCTTTGTGCACCAATCGGCCAGCAAAAAACTGTAGTAATAGAGGAACTTGATACTAAAGTGTTTAGTATATTTCTCCTTTAGTGCCAAGCAGGTAAATCTCTGGTTTGCCAAATACGGAACCGTTATTAGAGCATGCTCACCAATCGTTGCTGATGTAGCAACAATAATTGAGTTTGCTGGAAACAGCCTTCCCCCTTTCACAGCGCTTTCGGAAACTTTCTGCAAAGAGTCGTTCAATATCCTGCCATTCTGACGAATGTCATCCATCCTGAACCACGGGACGATTCCGTTTTCCCAAAACTCCTTATTTGATTTGGACGGGGTATAGCCATTCTTCAAATGAAACACATCTGAAAGCGCCTTCCACTCCACCTCAACCCCATCCAGCAGCTTCTCCATAAAACTCAAGCCGCTCATGCCTCCTGCTCCTCACCGTCAATCTCCGCCACAATCGCATCAATCTCTGCGCGCAGTTGGTCGATTCTGGCCACCGTGCTTTTCAGCTCGGCATTGAGCTGGGTGATGTCCACCTGCTCGCGGTTGTCCTTAGTCTCCACATAGCTACTGACCGACAGGTTGTAGTCGTTGGCGGCGATTTCTTCGAAGGGCACGGAGCGGGCGAAGTGGTCGCTGTTGGCCTTGCTGTCGAAGGCCTGCATGATCTGCTCGATATGCGCGTCGGTGAGGATGTTGTTGTTGGTTTCCTTTTTGAACAGGGCGCTGGCATCAATGAACTGGGTGGTGGTGTCGGTCTTGTGCTTGCTCAGCACCAGAATGTTGACGGCGATGGTGGTGCCGTAGAACAGGTTGGGTGCCAGCGAAATCACGGTTTCCACATGGTTGTTGTCCACCAGATATTTTCTGATTTTTTGCTCGGCACCGCCGCGATAGAAGATGCCGGGGAAGCAGACAATCGCCGCACGGCCCTTGGCGGACAGGTAACTGAGCGCATGCAGCACAAAGGCAAAGTCGGCCTTGGATTTGGGGGCCAGCACACCGGCTGGGGCAAAGCGGTCGTCGTTGATCAGGGTCGGGTCATCGGAGCCAATCCACTTCACCGAATAGGGCGGGTTGGAGACGATGGCATCAAAGGGCTTTTCATCGCCAAAGTGCGGGTCTTTCAGCGTATCGCCCAGCTGGATATTGAACTTGTCGTAATTGATGTTGTGCAAGAACATGTTCATCCGCGCCAGGTTGTAGGTGGTGTGGTTCAGCTCCTGGCCGTAGAACCCTTCTTCGATGATATGCGCGTCGAAATGTTTTTTCGCTTGCAGCAGCAGAGACCCCGACCCGGCTGCCGGATCGTAGATCTTGTTGACCGTACTTTGCTTGTGCATGGCCAGCTGGGCAATCAGCCTGGACACATGCTGCGGGGTAAAGAACTCGCCACCCGACTTGCCGGCGTTGGCCGCGTAGTTGGAAATCAGAAATTCGTAAGCATCGCCGAACAGGTCGATATGGGCGGCATCGAAGGCACCAAAATCCAGCCCGGCCACGCCCTTGAGCACGGCGGCCAGGCGGACGTTCTTGTCCTTGACGGTGTTGCCAAGGCGGTTGCTGGTGGTGTCGAAGTCGGCAAACAGGCCCTTGATATCGCCCTCGGACGGGTAGCCACTGGCGGAGCTTTCAATGGCGGCAAAGATGGCGGCCAGATCGGTGTTCAGGCTTTCATTGCTGTGGGCGTTTTTCGCCACATTGGCAAACAACTGGCTGGGATAGATGAAGTAGCCCTTGGTCTTGACGGCGTCGTCCTTGATGTCCGGGGTGATGACGCTGTCGGGCAGCTCGGCATAGTGGACGCTGTCGTCACCGGCTTCGATATAGCTGGCGAAGTTCTCACTGATAAAGCGGTAGAACAGGGTGCCCAGCACGTACTGCTTGAAGTCCCAGCCGTCCACAGCGCCGCGCACATCGTTGGCAATGGCCCAGATCTGGCGTTGCAGGGCGGCGCGTTGTTGGGAGCTTGTCATATTAGGGTAGTTCCTTCTTTAAAGATTTTGAATGCGCGTAGCCTTCATTCGGTTGCTTATTGTAGCCTTCAATATGCAATGCCTGAATGATTGTGCCCCGCTGAGGCGACCTTGTGTACAAAGGGATTCAAGAGGCGGCCTGTGCTGTGCTTCTGTATACGTCAATCT
Organism: Gammaproteobacteria bacterium; assembly: GCA_023475025.1. Taxonomy (GTDB): domain Bacteria; phylum Pseudomonadota; class Gammaproteobacteria; order Pseudomonadales; family Pseudomonadaceae; genus Halopseudomonas. Next base: position 34,797 of record JAMCWB010000052.1, on the reverse strand, counting down.
CTTGCAACAACCAATCTCTGAATGCCTGCAGTGTGGCGGACTCTGCCTTGCGCTCGGGTATCGCCAGGTAATAGGCGTTCTCGCTGTCAAAGCTGTGCGCGCAGGGGTTGATCAGTCTGCCGCTGGACAGCTCGTCGCGGATCAAAAAGGGCGGAATCAGGGCAACGCCCATGCCATGCATGGCGGCCTGGGCGAGCATGGAGAATAGCTCCAGACGGGTGCCATTGAGGTCGTGCTCAACGCGCATGCCCAATGAGGCAAACCACTGGCGCCAGGCATAGGGACGGGTGCTTTGTTGCAGCAGGGGTAAGTGGGCAATTTGCTCCGGTGTCAGTTCAGTGCCCGGCGCTATCAGTGAAGGGCTGCACACGGGTACTGGCGATTCATGCATGAGAAAGTGCGCCTCGGTCCCGGACCAGTCACCGTCGCCAAAATAGATAGCGGCATCGAACTCGGTGTCGGCAAACAGAAAGGGGCGGGTGCGGTTGGTGAGATTGATGGTCACGTGCGGATGTTGCACAAGAAAGCTGTTCAGCCGGGGCAGCAGCCACTGAGTGCCGAAAGTGGGTACCGTAGCCAGTTCCAGTGTAGCGGTACCCTGATTGCCCATCACCGAGAGGGTGTCGCGCTCCACCGCATCCAGCCGGTTGCTGATACGCCGGCTGTAGGTTTGGCCTGTTTCCGTCAATTTCACCCCGCGCCGCGTGCGCCGAAACAACTGCACATCAAGAAAGGTCTCCAGATTGGCAATCTGCCGGCACACCGCGCTTTGCGTCAGCGCCAGCTCTTCGGCAGCCTTGGTAAAGCTCTCGTGGCGGGCAGCAGACTCAAAACAGACCAGAGCCTGGGTTGGGGGGATTTTGCGGCGCATAGGGCATCCTTCGGATGGCTGAAGGCTGAAGGCTGGAAGTTTAAAGACAGTTAGCTGCCCGGACTAAATAGGGTGCTTTCCCGAGGCACTTAAATGAACACCCCGCACCCGAGTCAATCTTCCAGCTTCCAGCTTCCAGCCTTTAGCCTTCAGCGGCTTTTAATACTTACGGAATTCCAATCTAGCACAGATAGCTGCAAAAAACGCGTTTGCCTGTCTGTCTGATCGCGACTAGGCTTGGTGACACTTGAAGCAGAGCCCGTTGGTTCTGCGTTTACCTGTCACTGTCTGGAGTTACCCATGGCCGAATCAAAAGCAAGTTTCAACTGGGAAGATCCGTTGCTGCTGGATCAACAATTGACCGAAGAAGAGCGCATGGTGCGTGATTCGGCGGCGCAGTACTGTCAGGAAAAACTGATGCCGCGGGTGCTCAATTCGTTCCGCAACGAAGAGACCGACATTGCCATTTTCCGTGAAATGGGTGAACTGGGCCTGTTGGGTGCGACTATCCCCGAGCAATACGGTGGCAGCGGGCTGAACTATGTCTGCTACGGCCTGATTGCCCGTGAAGTCGAGCGGGTGGATTCGGGTTACCGCTCGATGATGAGCGTGCAGTCCTCGCTGGTGATGGTGCCGATCAATGAGTTCGGCAGCGAAGAGCAGAAGATGAAGTATCTGCCCAAGCTGGCCAGTGGTGAGTGGGTCGGTTGCTTTGGTCTGACCGAGCCGAATCACGGCTCCGACCCGGGTTCCATGGTGACCCGTGCGCGCAGTGTTGACGGTGGTTACAGTCTGAAAGGCGCCAAGATGTGGATCACCAACAGCCCGATTGCCGATGTTTTCGTGGTCTGGGCCAAGACCGATGACGACAAGATCCGTGGCTTTATTCTCGAGAAGGGCATGCCCGGCCTCAGCGCTCCGGCCATCAAAGGCAAGGTCGGCCTGCGCACTTCGATCACCGGTGAGATCGTGATGGACGATGTATTTGTGCCGGAAGAGAATATGTTGCCGCACGTGACCGGTCTGAAAGGTCCCTTTACCTGCCTGAATTCGGCCCGTTACGGGATTTCCTGGGGCGCTCTGGGCGCCGCCGAGTTCTGCTGGCACACGGCGCGCCAGTACACCCTGGACCGCATGCAGTTCGGCCGTCCGCTGGCGCAGACCCAGCTGATCCAGAAGAAACTGGCTGACATGCAGACCGAGATCACGCTGGCACTGCAAGGCTGCCTGCGCCTCGGTCGCATGAAAGATGAGGGCACTGCCGCAGTGGAAATCACCTCGATCATGAAGCGCAATTCCTGCGGCAAGTCGCTGGACATCGCCCGTGTAGCCCGTGACATGCTCGGTGGCAACGGTATCTCGGATGAGTACGGCGTAATCCGCCATGTGGTCAACCTGGAAGTGGTCAACACCTACGAAGGGACCCACGATGTGCACGCACTGATTCTGGGGCGTGCGCAAACGGGGCTGCAGGCGTTCTTTTAACGCCTGAAAGTGGGTAAAAGCGGCTGAAAGCTGGAGGCTGGAAGCTGGAAGGTATGGGCAGTGGTACTGGATGAATCTTTGCGTCTGGCTAGATAATGTCTAGTCAAGGCATTCACTCCAAGTCCACACTGAGCTTCCAGCTTCCAGCTTCCAGCTTCCAGCTTCCAGCCTTCAGCCCCAACCCCAGCCTACGCCCGCCAACAAAGCGCCTTTCCCTAACTCAGCCCGAGGTACCCGCCTTGTCTGCACTATCCGGCTTACGCGTTCTTGATCTCTCCCGCGTGCTGGCTGGGCCGTGGGCGGGTCAGTTGTTGGGTGATCTGGGGGCGGATGTGGTCAAGATCGAGCGTCCGCAGGTGGGGGATGACACCCGTGCCTGGGGGCCGCCGTATCTGAAAGATGCTGATGGACGGGATACCTCGGAAGCGGCTTACTTCCTCAGTGCCAACCGTAACAAGCGTTCGCTGGCGATCGATTTTACCCAGCCTGCGGGTCAGGCGGAGCTAAAGCGCCTGGTAGCCAAGGCCGATGTACTGATCGAAAATTTCAAGGTTGGCGGTCTGGCAGCCTATGGGCTGGATTACGCCAGCCTGCAGGCGCTCAACCCGCGGCTGATTTATTGCTCGGTGACGGGTTTTGGTCAGACCGGGCCCTATGCCGCTCGCGCAGGCTACGATTTCATGATCCAGGGGCTGGGTGGCTTGATGAGTGTGACGGGGCAGCCCGATGGTGAACCGGGGGCGGGCCCACTCAAGGTCGGGGTTGCGCTGACTGACGTGTTGACCGGCCTCTATGCCAGCAATGCGATTCTTGCTGCCTTCGCCGAGCGTGAGAAAAGTGGTCAGGGTCAGCATATTGATCTGGCCTTGCTCGACGTGCAGGTCGCCTGTCTGGCCAATCAGGCGCTGAATTACCTGACTACCGGCCAGGCGCCAGGGCGTTTGGGCAACGCCCATCCGAATATTGTGCCTTACCAGGATTTCCCCACCGCCGATGGCAATCTTATCCTGACTGTCGGCAATGACAGCCAGTTCCGGGCCTTTGCCAATGCTGCCGGGCAGCCACAATGGGCCGATGATCCGCGTTTTGCCAGCAATGCAGCTCGGGTTGCCCACCGTGCCGAATTGATCCCCTTGATCCGCCAGCAGACGGTATTTCGTACCACAGCTGAGTGGATCGCGTTGCTGGAGCGGGCCGGTGTTCCCTGTGGTCCGGTCAATGATTTGCAGCAGGTCTTCGCTGACCCTCAGGTTCAGGCCAGAGCACTGGCACTGCAGATGTCGCATCCACTGAGCGAGCGCGTCAGCCTGGTGGCCAATCCGATCCGCCTGTCGCGCACGCCGGTCAGTTACCGCTACGCACCACCATTACTGAATGCGGATGAGGCCAGCGTAAGGCGAGACTGGTTGGGTGAAGCTGAGGGTGGTGGCTCAGCCTGAATGAGCGGCCACCGGGTGTCAGTGGCCGCCGGGTAACGACTCAGGAAGGAATCAGCAATACCGGTTGGCGGCTTTCGCGCACAACCGCTTCTGCACTGCTGCCAATCAGCAGGTCCAGGATGGGTGTGCTGCCGCGCTTGCCGATAATCACCAGCGCTGCCTTTTCTTCGTTCGCGGTGTTGACCAGTTCATGACTGACGTCACCCTTGAGGCGGCGGGTGGCTACATTGCTGTATTCGCTGCTCAGAGTGGTCAGGGTGCGGTGAGCTTCGTCTTCATCATCATGCTCGTCGGCATCAACCCAGAGTGCCAGGCCGTGGCTGCCTTGACGGACAAAGTCTTCAAACCAGCGTTGAGCAACCTTGGCCGGGCCGGAGCCATCCGTGCCCAGAATGACAGGAGCGCCGGGTTCGGCGATGGCGCCATCGCTGGCCACGATCAGCAGCGGCAACTTGGTCATGCGGGCCAGGTTAACCACGATATTGCCGACCAGCACTTCACGGCTGGCGGAATGGCTCCGATTAAGGGCGATTACGCCATCGGCTTCATGCTTTTTGGCTGCTTCAAGGATTTCCGAGGCGGCAAAACCAGTACGCACCTCGTAGTCAACAGCAATGCCCAGGTCTGCGGTCAGTTGCTCGGCCAGGCCCTTGAGGTGTCCTTCGGCCACGCCGGCCTGATCCTGGGTACGCTGGCGTTTGAAACTTTCAACGACATGTACCAGGGTCAGGCGTTCAAGTCCGACCAGTTGCTTTATGGCGGGCAGATAGTCGAGCGTACGATCCCACTCGGGTGAATAGTCCACTCCAACAACGCAGTGTTTCAACATGGTTTCTCTCCTGATGTTTTTGCTCACTTGTCTACAGTGTGGCAGTCGCGGGATATTTTTCCATGATCTGGGTCAGGCAGAGACTCTAGCGACAGTCGGCAGCAACCCAGCGTGCGACTTCGGTATGCTCGGTCTGCACAGTGCCTGACATGCCTTGCATGCTCGGTGGCAGCTCATCTGCCGGGGTGTCCAGCGTACCTTTGCCACTGAAGCTATGGCGCATCTCGCGCGCACTGACCATGACGATTTCACCCTGCATGTCACCGGTAAAGCCATCGGCACCATCACAGGTGCCAGTAAATGCCATGCGGTTGCCAGTGCTTTCAGTGAGGGAGATGGTGCAGCCGGGCATATCGCGCTGGATGTCCGCCATCAGGCTCTCGGGGTTTCTGAAGTTGGCCAGATCTGATTCGGTGATGCAGTCGTAATCCTCTTCATCGGCATCCTGCTGCATCATGGATTCCATCATGGCACGCTGTTCTGGCGGTAGCTGTGCCAGCATGGCGCGCTGGGTTTCGCGAATAGCGGCCATGAGATCCTGGCCGTTGATCAGTGTGGTGCTTTCAACTTTCCATAAGCCGGTTTCCGGCAATGGCGAAATCGACTGTGCCTGGGCGCTGATGATGACGCTGCTGGCGAGGCAAGCGAGAAAAGTTCTGGATGCTGACTGCCACATGGGAAAACTCCTTTTGTCGTGGATTCGGGCAGGGTCCTTTTGACCGCTGATAGAAGACTATAGGAGTTGAGGCCCGGGTAGGCAAACCCGCAGCCCTGAACGAACAACGCCAGCTCGATGCTGGCGTTGTGGGTGCTGCAGTAGGCCGCTTGTGATCAGCCGCCAAACAAGGCCGGCTTTTCCTGGCCCTTGCGACGCGGGTTGCGTGCCGGCTTTTCATCGGGGTCGGGAACTACGCGGTTGCCGAAGGCCTGCAAGCGGCGTTCCCGGGCGACGGCGTCATCGGGCTCGCTGATCACCGGGCGCGCGGCGCGCTGCGGACGGCGCTGCGTGTTGTTGCGTGGCTGTTCTGCTGGCGGTTTGCCTGCCGGCCTGGGGCCTTTGGGGCCGGTGCGCTTGTTGGCTGCACGCGCAGGTTGCTGCCCGTTCTTGCTGTTGGCGTTGCGCGAGCGGTTCGGCGTATTACCGCGTGGCCGGTCTGAGCCTGAGCGCTCGGCACGTTCCGGCCGGTCATTGTTCAGATCATTCTGGCTCGGCGGGACAAAACCAAGGTCATCACCGGTCTCGATTTGCTGGCGCGTCATGCGCTCGATCGATTTCAGCAGCTTTTCTTCGTCCGGGCTGACCAGGGAGATGGCTTCGCCGCTGCGACCGGCACGGCCGGTACGACCAATGCGGTGCACATAGTCTTCCGATACGTTGGGCAACTCGAAGTTGACGACGTGCGGCAACTGATCAATATCCAGGCCGCGGGCGGCGATATCGGTGGCAACCATGATGCGCAGGGTGCCGGCCTTGAACTCGCTCAGGGCCTTGGTGCGCGCACTCTGGCTCTTGTTGCCATGAATGGGGGCAGCTGACAGGCCCTGTTTGTTAAGGAATTCAGCCAGGCGGTTGGCGCCATGTTTGGTGCGGGTAAAGACCAGTACCTGTTCCCAGGCACCCTGGGTGATCAGGTGCGCCAGCAGGGCGCGCTTGTGACCGGCCTGGATACGGAACACTTTCTGTTCGATACGCTCGACCGTGGTATTGGGCGGCGTTACTTCGATGCGCTGCGGATCGTCCAGCAGACGATTGGCCAGTTCGGTAATCTCTTTCGAGAAGGTGGCCGAGAACAGCAGGTTCTGTCGCTTGGACGGTAGCTTGGCGATCACCTTTTTCACGTCATGGATAAAGCCCATGTCGAGCATGCGGTCGGCTTCGTCGAGCACCAGGATTTCGACCCGGGACAGGTCGACCAGCTTCTGGTTGGCCAGGTCGAGCAGACGACCCGGGCAGGCGACCAGAATATCCAGACCAGGGGCAATGGCGCGAATCTGCGGGTTGGGGCCGACACCGCCGAAAACGCAAGCGCTTTTCAGTGGCAGCTCGGCGGCATAAGCAGTGATGCTGTCGTGCACCTGGGCGGCCAGTTCCCGTGTCGGGGTCAATACCAGAGCGCGCACCTGACGTGGTTTGCGTTCATGGTTGTCAGGCTTGCCTGCCGGGAAGAGTATTTCCAGCAGCGGCAAGGCAAAGCCACCCGTTTTTCCGGTTCCAGTCTGTGCGGCAACCATCAGGTCGCGGCCTTGCAGAACAGTGGGGATGGCTTGCAGTTGAACGGGGGTAGGCGAGGTATAACCAGTGGCTGTCACCGCACGCAATAACGCGTCGGACAGGCCGAGAGAAGCAAAGGACATTCAGATAAACCCTGTGATGGCCGTTTGCGAACTGGGATCTGTCCGTGCGGCCGGAAATGAAGAAAGCGGAGTATAACACAACTTGTAGCGGGCAAGCATTTGCTTGCCCGCCGCTCAAAGCTTGACGGCTCAACACCCCACCCGGATCCTGATACTTTCAGCTTTCAGCTTTCAGCTTTCAGCTTTCAGCTTTCAGCTTTCAGCTTTCAGCTTTCAGCTTTCAGCTTTCAGCTTTCAGCGGCGCGCAGCACCTTGCGTTCAACCGAGCAGATTACGCCACACCGCCAGGCTTGGTTCTGCCTGGTTCAGGGTGTAGAAGTGCAGCCCGGGTGCGCCGCCGTCGAGCAGGCGCTGGCACATGTCGGTAATCACGTCGGTGCCGAAGGCGGTGATGCTGTCGCTGTCGTCGCCGTAGGCTTCCAGTTGCTTGCGGATCCAGCGCGGGATTTCTGCGCCACAGGCATCGGAGAAACGGGCCAGTTTGCTGTAATTGGTGATCGGCATGATGCCGGGGATAATTGGAATATCCACGCCGGCCTGGCGCACCCGCTCGACAAAATGGAAATAGCAGTCGGCGTTGAAGAAGTACTGGGTGATGGCGCTGTCGGCGCCGGCTTGGGCCTTGCGCACAAAGTTGCGCAAATCATCCTCGAAGCTGCGTGCCTGCGGATGTGCTTCCGGGTAGGCGGCAACTTCAATGGTGAAGTGGTCACCGGTTTCGGCACGGATAAACTCAACCAGTTCATTGGCGTAACGCAGTTCACCGGACGCCTGACCCATACCAGAAGGCAAGTCGCCGCGCAGGGCAACAATGCGCTGGATACCGGATTCGCGGTACAGCGTGAGCAGGCTGCGCAGGTCTTCCTTGCTATCGCCAACACAGGACAGGTGAGGTGCGGTCGGCACTTTCACTTCCTGGTCCAGCTGCAGCACGGTGTTCAGCGTACGGTCGCGCGTGGAGCCACCGGCACCGTAGGTGACAGAGAAAAATTCAGGATTTTCGCCAGCCAGTACATGGGCGGCGGCAATCAGTTTTGCATGCCCGGCGTCGGTCTTGGTCGGAAAGAACTCGAAGCTGACCGGGGCGGAGGGGGAGGACATAGTCTCTTTACCTTAAATAAGGCTGAAGGCTGAAGGCTGAAGGCTGGAAGGTTCAGGGCGGGCTTGTTGTCAAAGTCCTGCGTATAGCCGATATTGCCAGCCTTGTGCACAGCAGTGACAACAACTGATACCTTGATCTTCCAGCCTTCAGCTTCCAGCTTCCAGCGGCTTTTATCAATACCGATAATCGTCCGACTTGAACGGGCCTTCAACCGGGACGCCGATGTAGTCGGCCTGGGTCTGGGTCAGTTGGGTGATGACGCCGCCGAAGCCTTTGACCATTTCCAGGGCCACTTCTTCATCCAGTTTCTTCGGCAAGACTTCAACCCGCAGCTTGGCGGCCTTGTCGGCAGCTGGCAGCTTGGCAAACTGTTCGCCATACAGGTGGATCTGTGCCAATACCTGGTTGGCGAAGGAGCCGTCCATGATGCGGCTGGGGTGGCCGGTGGCGTTGCCCAGGTTGACCAGGCGGCCTTCGGCCAGCAGGATCAGGTAGTCATCATTGGTCGGGTCGAAGTTGTCCTTGCCGTTGCGGTGCAGCTTGTGTACCTGTGGCTTGACCTCTTCCCAGTGCCAGTTGGCGCGGGTGTAGGCGGTGTCGATTTCGTTGTCGAAGTGGCCGATGTTGCACACCACTGCACGCTTTTTCAGCGCCTTGAGCATGTTGGCATCGCAGACGTTGACGTTGCCGGTGGTGGTTACCAGCAGATCGATCTTGCCCAGCAGGTCGCTGTTGATGCTGGTTTCGCTGCCGTCATTGATGCCGTTGATGTAGGGCGAGACGACTTCATAGCCATCCATGCAGGCCTGCATGGCGCAGATCGGATCACTTTCGGTGACGCGCACGATCATGCCTTCCTGGCGCAGTGACTGGGCCGAGCCCTTGCCAACATCACCATAGCCGATGACCAGTGCTTGCTTGCCGGACAGCAGGTGATCCGTTGCGCGCTTGATGGCGTCGCTCAGGCTATGGCGGCAGCCGTACTTGTTGTCGTTCTTGCTTTTGGTCACCGAGTCGTTGACGTTGATCGCCGGGACTTTCAGGGTGCCTTTTTTCAGCATGTCGAGCAGGCGGTGCACACCGGTGGTGGTTTCTTCGGTAATGCCGTGGATATGTTCGAGTATTTGCGGGTATTTGTTGTGCAGGATTTCGGTCAGGTCGCCGCCGTCATCCAGGATCATGTTCGCATCCCAGGGCTGGCCGTCCTTGAGGATGGTCTGCTCGATGCACCATTCGTACTCTTCTTCGGTTTCGCCTTTCCAGGCGAACACGGGTATGCCTGCGGCGGCGATGGCGGCGGCGGCCTGGTCCTGGGTAGAGAAGATGTTGCACGAGGACCAACGTACTTCAGCGCCGAGGGCAGTGAGGGTTTCGATCAGTACGGCGGTCTGGATGGTCATGTGGATGCAGCCGAGGATCTTGGCGCCTTGCAGTGGCTGCTCGCCGGCGTATTTGCGGCGCAGGCCCATCAGTGCCGGCATTTCTGATTCGGCGATGATGATTTCACGGCGGCCCCAATCGGCCAGGTTGATGTCGGCGACCTTGAAGTCGGTAAAGTTGTTTTCTTTCATCACAGCACTCATGCGATTACTCCATTCGTAGTTAGCGAATGGGCGCGGTTCTCTTTAAACACTGCCCGCCGAGCCTGACGACAAGATTGTCGCTGCAGCGCCCCTCGGCCGGGGTGTGTTGCAAACTGTGTGCGGCGGCTGCCGCACCGGCGTGCAAGGGTTATTCTTGCATCGCCATGGAAAGTCCGATCAGTCGACTGCCGGTGTTGGCGGTTTTGCCGGCCAGCGGTCGAAGACACGCTGTGAACCCATCCCTGGGCGCTCGTCGATGCCCGTCCGGGGCATCGACGGTCTTCGACCGCTGGCCGGCAAAACCGCTGTAGACTTCTGCGTTTGATCGTACTTTCCATCAATAATCTTTTTGGATGAAACCATGTCACACGTCTCACCCTTAAAACTGTTTGTATTGACCTCTCTGTCAATCCTCTTGACTGCCTGTGGCAGTCAGTCGGCCGATCCGGATTCTCCGGAGGGGCAGCGCCAGGCTGCCTTTACCCGCATGCTCAACAGCAGTGAGCCGCTGGATGGCATGCTGCGCGGTCGGCTGGCTTTCGATGCCGACATCTTCGCCGCTCATGTGCAGCGGCTTGTCGAACTGGCCGATGTGCCCTGGGAGCACTTCCCTGAGCCTGGCGACTCACGCCAGCCCAATGCCGCGCGGCCCAGCGTCTGGTCCGATGCGGCAGGTTTTGCTGCCGCCATCGAACAGTACCAGCATGCCGTCAGCGAGCTGGCAGCGGTAACGGCGGAGCAAGGCGATGATCCCGATGCCCTGCGTGCACCGCTGACTGCTGTCCAGCAAGCCTGCCGCGGCTGCCACGACGACTACCGCCGCTAAGTCCTCGTCATTGCGAAGGCCGTAGGCCTGCGGCAATCCATTCGCTGGTGCAGCCAGCACGCCTGCCTGGATTGCCACGTCGCTCTGCTCCTCGCAATGACGTTGTTGCGTTATTCAGCGGCCTTGCTTACGCCACACTTCGCGTCATTGCGAAGGCCGCCAGGCCTGTGGCAATCCATTCGTTGGTGCAGTCAGCACGTCTGTCTGGATTGCCGCGTCGGCGGTTGGCCGCCCTCTGCTCCTTGCAATGTCACTATTTTCCAGCTTCCAGCTTCCAGCTTCCAGCCTTCAGCGTCTTTTCCCTTCAAGCATCAGCCTTGAGCGCTTCGGCCTTGTCCGTCTTTTCCCACGGGAAGGCGGTAAAGGTATCGCCCTTGACCGTCATCTCGTAGGGGTTACGGCCAAAGTGACCGTAGGCTGCGGTGGCCTTGTACATCGGGTGCAGCAGGTCGAGCATGCGGGTGATCGCATAGGGCCGCAGGTCGAAGTGCTGGCGCACCAGCTGGATGATTTTTTCATCGCTCAATTTGCCGGTGCCGAAGGTGTTGATGGAGACTGAAGTCGGCTGAGCGACGCCAATAGCATAAGAGACCTGAATCTCGCACTTGTCGGCCAGGCCGGCAGCAACGATGTTCTTGGCGACATAGCGGCCGGCGTAGGCGGCGCTGCGGTCGACCTTGGACGGGTCCTTGCCGGAGAAGGCGCCGCCGCCGTGGCGGGCCATGCCGCCGTAGGTGTCGACGATGATCTTGCGGCCGGTCAGGCCGCAGTCACCCACGGGGCCGCCGATAACGAACTTGCCGGTCGGGTTGATATGGAACTGGGTGTCGGCGTGCAGCAGTTCGGCCGGAATCACCTGTTTGACGATTTCTTCCATCACTGCTTCGCGCAGGTCGGCCTGGCTGATCTCAGGGTTGTGCTGGGTCGAGAGTACGATGGCGTCGATACCGGTGACTATGCCATTCTCGTAGCGGCAGGTGACCTGCGATTTGGCGTCCGGACGCAGCCAGCTCAGGGTGCCATCGCGACGGGTTTCTGCCTGGCGTTCGACCAGGCGGTGGGCGAAGGTGATCGGTGCTGGCATCAGTACATCGGTTTCGTTGCTGGCATAGCCGAACATCAGGCCCTGGTCGCCAGCGCCCTGATCTTCCGGCTTCTGCCGATCGACGCCCTGGGCGATATCCGGCGATTGCTTGCCGATGATGTTGATCACGCCGCAGGTGGCACCGTCGTAACCGACCTCGGAGGAGGTATAGCCGATATCGCAGATCACGCCGCGTACCAGGTCTTCCAGGTCGACCCAGGCGCTGGTGGTGATTTCACCGCCGACGATGGCGACACCGGTTTTCACCATGGTTTCACAGGCTACGCGGGCGAATTTGTCTTCGCTGAGAATGGCATCCAGTACGGCATCTGAAATCTGATCTGCCAGTTTGTCCGGATGACCCTCGGAAACCGATTCCGAGGTGAAAATCGAGTAATCGCTCATGCTGTAGTTCCTGTTGCGCCAAGGTTGTAAGCGGGTTTGCTGAAAGCGTGTATCTGTAACTGAAAGCCGTTGCGCAGGCCAATGTACTGGCTGGCATCACTACCCAGTCCGGCCTGTGCGGCCCACCAGGTCAGATCAGCCTGGTCGAAGCCGAGCCAGAGATCGCCGCAGGCATCACGGACCCAGCTTTGATCGTGGCGACAGAGCTCGGTCAGTACCAGACGGCCGCCGGGTTTCAGGTAGGCAGCCAGCTGTTGCAGGGCATCTGCCGGTGCTGGCATGTGGTGCAGCACCATATTGCTGATCAGGCAGTCTGCTGCTGGCAGCTGCTGGTCTTGCAGTGCATCGGCCAGCAGGCAGTCGACATTATCGAGCTGCAGCCTGTCGCACTGTTGTCGTGCCCGCTCGAGCATCGCCGGTGCATTGTCCAGCGCAATTACCTGCTGAAAGCGCTCGGCCAGGTCGGGCAGAAAGTCACCCTCGCCCGGGCCGATTTCAATCGCCAGACTGTGTGCCGGCAGTTGCAGGCTATCAAGCAATACCAAAAGGGCATCGCGATAGTGACTGATGTGCGCGAGCAGGTCGTCCTGAGCGGGTGGTCCATCGCTGAAGCGGGCGAAAAACTGTTCGGACAGTGCACTGCGCTGGCGGTGCAGTTGGCGGATACCTTCGGCCAGCTCGGCATCCAGCGCCAGGGCGTCGAGGTCGGCGAGCAGTTGCTCATGCACGCCGCGCCAGTGACTGTCGCCGGCCGGCAAGCTGCGCCGGTAAAAGATTGAATTGCCTTCACGACGGGTAACGACCAGGCCAGCTTTGGCCAGTACCTTGAGGTGGTGGCTCATGCCGGACTGCCGCATGTTGAAAATCTGGGCCAGTTCGAGCACGCCAAAGGAGTCGTTACGCAGCACCCGCAGAATATCCAGGCGCAGGGTGTCGCCCGCTGCCTTGCACAAGGCAGCCAGGTTGTCGGTGGCAGCACCTGGTAAAGGTGCAAGTTGGGCGACTGTATTCATGCTGCGCAGTGTAGAGCTGGGTTGGCGATGGCGCAATACCTATATCAAAGTTTTTTGATATAGGTATGTCTGCGTGTTGCCTTTCGTCAGCGCAAGCATCGGGCTTTCCCGGCTGACGGGGGTTTTCATTGCCCGGCGCGGCCATTTGCGCGAAAATGCCGGGCTTTGCAAGCCCAGGATGCCCAGTGCATCGATTTGCCAGTCAATCACAGGAGTTACTCATGCCCAGCCGTCGTGACCGCGCCAATGCCATTCGTGCTCTCAGCATGGATGCCGTGCAGAAAGCCAAGAGCGGCCATCCCGGCGCGCCCATGGGTATGGCGGATATCGCCGAAGTGCTCTGGCGTGACTACCTGAAGCACAATCCGGCCAATCCGCAGTTTGTTGACCGTGACCGCTTTGTGCTGTCCAACGGTCACGGTTCGATGCTGATCTACTCCTTGCTGCACCTGACCGGTTATGAGCTGTCGATCGAGGATTTGCAGAATTTCCGCCAGCTGCACAGCAAGACACCCGGTCACCCGGAATATGGTTACGCCCCGGGTGTGGAAACCACTACCGGCCCGCTGGGTCAGGGTCTGGCCAACGCGGTAGGCATGGCGATTGCCGAAAAGGTACTGGCCGCGCAGTTCAACCGCGACCAGCACAAGGTGGTTGACCATTACACCTATACCTTTATGGGTGACGGCTGCCTGATGGAAGGTATCTCCCACGAAGTCTGCTCGCTGGCCGGTACGCTGGGGCTGGGCAAGCTGATCGGCTTTTATGATGACAACGGCATTTCCATCGATGGTGAGGTGGACGGCTGGTTTACCGATGACACGCCGCAGCGCTTTGAAGCCTATGGCTGGCAGGTTATCCGTAATGTTGATGGTCATGATGCCGAAGAGATCAAGACGGCGATCGAAACGGCACGCAAGAACACCAGTCAGCCGACGCTGATCTGTTGCAAGACAGTGATCGGCTTTGGTTCGCCGAACAAGCAGGGCAAGGAAGAATGCCACGGCGCGCCGCTGGGTGATGAGGAGATTGCAGCAACCCGCGTGGCGCTGAACTGGTCGCACGGTCCGTTCGAGATTCCCGCCGAGATCAAGGCGGAATGGGATGCCCGCGAGGCGGGTGCGGCTGCGGAAGCCGACTGGAATGAGCGCTTCGCTGCCTACGCCGCTGCCTATCCGCAGCTGGCAGACGAGCTGCAGCGTCGCCTGGCCGGTGAGTTGCCGGCGGACTTTGCCGAAAAGTCAGCAGCCTATGTGGCTGCGGTAGCGGAAAAGGGCGAGACCATTGCCAGCCGCAAGGCCAGCCAGAACAGCCTGAATGCCTATGGCCCGCTATTGCCTGAGCTGCTCGGCGGCTCGGCTGATCTGGCCGGCTCCAACCTGACCCTGTGGCAGGACTGCAAGGGCGTCAGCGCTGACGATGCCAGCGGTAATTACCTGTTCTATGGCGTGCGCGAGTTTGGTATGAGCGCGATCATGAACGGTATTGCCCTGCATGGTGGCTTCATTCCCTACGGTGCGACCTTCCTGATCTTTATGGAATACGCGCGTAATGCGGTTCGCATGTCGGCGCTGATGAAGCAGCGCGTACTCTATGTGTTTACCCATGACTCCATCGGCCTGGGCGAAGATGGCCCGACTCACCAGCCGATCGAGCAGCTGGCCAGCCTGCGGGGTACACCGAATCTGGATACCTGGCGTCCGGCGGATGCGGTCGAGTCCGCGGTCGCCTGGAAATATGCCATTGAACGTGCCGATGGCCCCAGTGCGCTGGTGTTCTCGCGGCAGAACCTGCCGCACCAGAGTCGTGATGGCCAGCAGCTGGCGGATATCGCTCGCGGTGGCTATGTACTCAAGGATTGCGCCGGTGAGCCGGAGCTGATTCTGATCGCGACCGGCTCGGAAGTGGGCCTGGCGATGGCAGCCGCTGAAAAACTGAGCGCGGCAGGTCGTCAGGTGCGCGTAGTATCCATGCCGTCTACCAGCGTGTTCGATCAGCAGGACGCGGCCTACAAGCAGTCGGTACTACCGCTGGAAGTCGGTGCGCGAATCGCCATCGAAGCGGCGCATACCGACTTCTGGTACAAATACGTCGGCCTCGACGGTCGCATCATCGGCATGCAGACCTTCGGCGAATCCGCCCCGGCAGCCGCGCTGTTCGAAGAGTTCGGCTTCACCGTGGATAATGTCCTGGCCGCAGCGGAAGAGCTGTTGGAGGACTGAAGCCGGCTGGAGGGCTGAAACCCGTTGAAGGCTGAAGGCTGAAGGCTGTAGGGCTGGAAGGTTGAGTTGAGTGTGGTTGGTTGGAGCGTGCACAGGTCAGATATTGCACTGCCTGGATAAAAAAACCAATCTCACCGTTTCAGCTTTCAGCTTTCAGCTTCCAGCCCCGAGGCCTTAGCCTCGAGCCCGACAACCGATCAACCCCTGCTACCCGATGGTGACCATGGCCCCAACCTCCCGCCCCCCCTTTCGTATCGCGCTGAACGGCTATGGTCGTATCGGGCGCTGTGTGCTGCGTGCGCTCTATGAGCGTGGCAGCGAGGGGTTGCAGGTGGTGGCGTTGAATGATCTGGCTGATCAGGCCAGCATCGAGTACCTGACCCGTTTTGATTCGACCCATGGGCGCTTTCCCGGGGTGGTGAGCGTGGATGGTGATTGTCTGCATATCAATGGTGATTGCGTGCAGGTGTTGCGCACGCCGGACCCTGAGGGTGTGGATTGGTCGGCGTTGGATGTCGATCTGGTGCTGGAGTGTTCGGGGCAGTACACCACGCGGGAACAGGCGCTGCGCTTTACCCATGCGGGTGTGCCGCGGGTGCTGTTTTCGCAGCCAATGGCCTCTGAGGCAGCGGTGGATACGACTGTGGTTTTCGGGGTGAATCATCAGCAATTGGGGGCGTCGCAGCGGCTGGTGTCGAATGCGTCCTGTACCACCAATTGCGGGGTACCCTTGCTGAAATTGCTGAACGAGCAGATCGGGCTGGAGTATGTGTCGATTACGACCATTCACTCGGCGATGAACGATCAGCCGGTGATTGATGCTTACCATCATGAGGATTTGCGCCGCACGCGCTCGGCGTTTCAGTCGGTAATTCCGGTCTCGACGGGTTTGGCGCGGGGTATTGAGCGTTTGTTGCCGGAGCTGGCTGGGCGTATTCAGGCGAAGGCGATCCGGGTGCCGACGGTAAATGTCTCGGCGCTGGATATTACTTTGCAGGTGTCGCGTGATACGACGGCCGATGAGGTAAATGCGTTGCTCAAGGCTGCGGCTGAGGGGCCTTTGGTGGGTTTGTTGGATTATACCGAGCTGCCCCATGCGAGCTGTGATTTTAACCATGATCCGCATTCGGCGATTGTGGATGGTAGTCAGACGCGGGTGTCGGGACCGCGCATGGTGAATCTGCTGGTGTGGTTTGATAATGAGTGGGGCTTTGCCAATCGGATGCTGGATGTGGCGGGGTACTGGTTGCGGCGGTGCGTTTGAATATGCCGTCAGTTGTGGTTTTGTTCAGCATGCACAGGGTATAGCGCCTGCTTGGCGATGACCTGCTCTGGACCGTCGATAGCCTGGATGGCTATCGAGGAGCTTACAGGGATGTACTTGCAGCGTGTCCAGAGCAGGTCATCGACAAGCAGGCTTGCACACTGTCGGAGCGGGCTTGTCGCTGCAAGGCGCCATTGCCAGTGCCCTGTTGTGGACACGCTGTGAACCCATCCATGGGCGCACGACGATAGCCGTCCAGGCTATCGACGGTCCACAACAGGGCACTGGCAATAGCGCCGACGTAGAGTGTGCCGTTTGTTTATCGCTGAAATTTGATGTTTTGATTTAACCAAGGAGCCAGAAATGAGCGTACTGACCATGCAGGAGCTGGACCTCAAGGGCCAGCGGGTGCTGATTCGTGAAGATCTGAACGTGCCGGTCAAGAATGGCAAGGTAGCCAGTGATGCACGCATTATCGCGTCTTTGCCGACCATCAAGCTGGCGCTGGAGAAGGGCGCGGCGGTGATGGTGTGTTCGCACCTGGGGCGTCCGGAAGAGGGCGTGTTCAGTGAGGAAAACAGTCTGGCACCGGTTGCTGCCTACCTGAGCGAGGCGCTGGGGCGGGAAGTGCCCTTGGTGCGTGATTACCTCGATGGGGTCGAGGTGCAGCCGGGTGAGTTGGTGCTGTTGGAAAATGTGCGCTTCAACAAGGGCGAGAAGAAGAATACTGATGAGCTGGCGCAGCAGTATGCGGCGCTCTGTGATGTGTTTGTGATGGATGCCTTTGGTACTGCCCATCGTGCCCAGGGTTCGACCCATGGGGTGGCGAAGTTTGCCAAAGTGGCCTGTGCCGGCCCACTGCTGGCCGCTGAGCTGGAGGCACTGGCCAAGGCGCTGGACAAGCCGGCGCGGCCGATGCTGGCGATTGTGGCGGGCTCGAAGGTGTCGACCAAGCTGGATGTGCTGAATGCGCTGGCGGAGAAGTGTGATCAGTTGATCGTCGGTGGCGGGATTGCCAATACCTTCCTGGCGGCGGCCGGTTATCCGGTGGGCAAGTCGCTGCATGAGGCGGACTTGCTGGACACCGCCAAGGCGATTGCGGCCAAGGTGAGTGTGCCCTTGCCGGTGGATGTGGTGGTGGCCAAGGCCTTTGCCGAGGATGCCGAAGCAACGGTGAAGGCAATTGCCGATGTGGCCGAGGATGACATGATTCTGGATATCGGGCCGCAGACCGCCCGGCAGTTTGCCGAGATGCTCAAGGCGTCCGGGACTATCCTGTGGAATGGTCCGGTCGGGGTGTTCGAGTTTGATCAGTTTGGCGGTGGTACCGAGGCCCTGGCCAAGGCGATCGCGGCCAGCGACGGTTTCTCGATTGCCGGTGGTGGCGATACCCTGGCGGCTATCGACAAGTACGCTGTGGCCAAGCAGATTTCTTACATTTCCACTGGCGGCGGCGCCTTCCTCGAGTTTGTCGAGGGCAAGGTGCTGCCGGCGGTCGAGATTCTGCAGCAGCGTGCGCAAGGCTAAAAGCCGCTGAAGGCTGGAAGCTTGATGCTGGGCGAGTAGTTGCCAAGCCTGGATTAAGTCTGCACCCTATAAGCTTTCAGCTTTCAGCTTTCAGCTTTCAGCTTTCAGCGACCAGAATTCGAATTTTTATTACGGAGAGTTAACCCGATGGCCCTTATCAGTTTGCGCCAAATGCTGGATCACGCCGCCGAGTATGGTTATGGCATTCCGGCTTTCAACGTCAATAACCTGGAGCAGGTCCGTGCCATTATGGAAGCGGCTGCCAACACCGATTCACCGGTGATCCTGCAGGCCTCGGCTGGTGCGCGCAAGTATGCGGGTGCGCCTTTCCTGCGCCACTTGATTCTGGCGGCGATCGAGGAGTTTCCGCATATTCCGGTCTGTATGCACCAGGATCACGGTACCAGCCCGGCAGTCTGCCAGCGCTCGATCCAGCTGGGCTTCTCCTCGGTGATGATGGATGGCTCCCTGGGTCCGGATGGCAAGACACCGATGGATTATGACTACAACGTGCGCGTGACCCGCCAGGCGGTGGATATGGCGCATGCTTGCGGTGTCTCGGTCGAGGGTGAGCTGGGTTGCCTGGGTAGCCTGGAAACCGGTCAGGCAGGTGAAGAGGATGGCATTGGCGCTGAGGGTATTCTCGACCACAGCCAGATGCTGACTGACCCGGAAGAAGCCGCTGATTTCGTCAAGCAGACCCATGTGGATGCACTGGCGATTGCCATCGGTACCAGCCATGGTGCCTACAAGTTCACCCGCCCACCGACGGGCGATATTCTCGATATCGGTCGTATCAAGGCGATTCACGCGCGGATTCCGGATACCCATCTGGTCATGCATGGTTCCAGCTCGGTGCCGCAGGAGTGGCTGGCGGTGATCAACGAGTTTGGTGGCGAGATCCCCGAGACCTACGGTGTGCCGGTGGAAGAAATCGTTGAAGGCATCAAGCACGGGGTGCGCAAGGTCAATATCGATACCGATCTGCGCCTGGCGTCGACCGGTGCCGTACGTCGCTTTATGGCTCACAATCCTGCTGAGTTTGATCCGCGTAAATTCCTCAGCAAGACGGTCGATGCCATGCGCGATATCTGCATGGCGCGTTACGAGGCTTTTGGTTGTGCCGGTAATGCGTCAAAGATCCGTCCGGTTTCCTTGGAGAAAATGTTCGAGCGTTACGAGGCGCGCGAGCTGGAACCCAAGATTCACTGAACAGGGAAACAGGGCGCCGAGGCGCCCTGTTTTTTGCTCAAAACTGGAGGAGCTATGGCCGACACCGATGATGATGCGGGCTTTACCCATGAGCGCTTGCTGGAAGCCCTGGAAAACCAGTTGGCCGCCAACGAGCCGCCTGCCACTCAGGCAACCCTGAACAAGCTGACGCTGGTGGGCTATAGCCGGGAAGACAGCCTGGAGTTGATGGCGCAGGTATTGGCGCATGCCATTGGCGTGATGCTGGATGAGGACAAGCCTTTCGATCTGGCGGCTTATGAACAGGCTTTACGTAACCTGCCAGAATTGCCTGACGCCCTGGAGTAGGGTGCAGGACATATCAAGATACGGATTGACCGGGCCAGATATCATTGTGGCTGGCAAACTCGAAGAAAAAAGGAAACTGCCTGATGCTGCTTTCAATCCTGCGTGTAGTGTTATTTTTTCTGCTTGCGGTCGTGGTGGCTACCCTGCTGGGTACGCTGATACAAACCCAGCTTAACCTTGCTGCCCTGCAAGTCATTGGTGTGGAAATAGGCTTTGCCGACCGCCTGACCACCACCGGCCGTGACCTGCTCGGCTTTACCCCCATTTTTGCCTTGCTGGTTGCTGCCGCTCTGCTGTGTGCATTGCCTGTGGCCGAGCTGCTCGGGCGGGTGTTCAAGCCCTGGCGGGCTGTACTCTATGCGCTGGCTGGCGCTGTGGGTATCAAGGTTGCTTTTGATGTGGTGGACTACCTGGCGCCGATGCCGACTTTTATCGCGGCTACACGGGGCACGGGTGGCTTGCTGTTGATGATGATTGCGGTCGGTGTTGGTAGCTGGTTGTTCGGCCGCCTGACCCGTCCGGCGAAAAAACGTGGCCTGCGGGTTCTGGGCTGACAAGGAGAAAACCGATGCGCATGATTCGACAAGGCCTTGCCGGGGCTGTAGCACTGGCAGCCATTAGCGGCGCGAATGCGGCCGACTATCAGATCATTACCCTGGCCGAAGGGCTGAACCACCCCTGGTCACTGGCCTTCCTGCCGGACGGCCGCATGCTGGTTACCGAGCGTGCCGGCGACCTGCGTTTGTTATCGGCGGAGGGGGAATTGCAGGCTGAGCCCGTTGCCGGTGTACCCGAGGCATTTGTCGACGGTCAGGCCGGGCTGTTTGAGGTCGTCCTGGACCCCGAGTTTGCCGATAACCAGCGGCTGTTCCTCAGTTATGCCTGTGGCACCCTGGCCTCCAATAACACCTGCCTGGCCAGCGCACGCTTTAACGGCGAGGCCTTGGAAGAGGTGGAGGAGTTATTTCGTGCTGAGCCGGGCAAGCGTGGCGCAGCACACTATGGTGCGCGGATTGCCTTCCTTGATGACCATACCCTGGTGATGGGCCTGGGTGATGCCTTTGTGCTGCGTGAGGAAGCGCAGAACAAGGGTAACCATCTGGGTGGCCTGGTGCGTCTCAATCGTGATGGCAGCGTGCCGGAGGATAATCCCTGGGTAGGCCAATCCGGTATCAAACCTGAGCTCTACAGCATTGGTCACCGTAATGTTCAGGGCATGGTCTGGGATGCTGCCAATCAACGCTTGCTTAGCCATGAGCACGGCCCGCGTGGCGGTGATGAGCTGAATCTGATCGAGCCGGGTAATAACTATGGTTGGCCGGTGATCAGTTACGGGGTGGATTACAACGGTGCGATTATTACCCCCTTTACCGAAAAACCGGGTCTTGAGCAGCCCTTGATCGAATGGACGCCATCGATTGCGCCCTCTGGCATGACACTCTACACCGGCGACCTGTTTCCAGAGTGGCAGGGTCAGCTGTTTGTTTCTGCCCTTGCCGGCCGCCATGTGCGCCGGGTTGAGTTGTCTGGCACCGAGGTTATTGGCGAAGAAAGCCTGTTCGGTGAGCTGAATGCGCGTTTTCGTGATGTGCGTACAGGCCCTGACGGAGCACTGTATCTGCTGACCGATAGTCCTGACGGCAAAGTGCTGCGGGTTACCCCCTGATCCGTCAATAGCCGCCAGCGGGCTCGTGGAAACTGACGCCATGACGCCCGCTGCGCTTGCGCTGGTACATGGCAGCATCGGCCTGTCTGAGCAGAGAAGCCATATCCGGCTCCGCTGAGCGGGTCAGGGTGATACCGATACTGGCGCCAACGGCGACACTCTGGCCCTCCAGTTCGATTGGCATACTGAGCTCATCGAGAAAGCGTTCAGCCAGGCCGGCAGCCTGCTGTTGGCTCACTATCCCCTCGGCCACCAGAACAAATTCATCACCGCCCAGACGGGCAACAAAGTCGCTGTCGCGGGCGGTTTCGAGCATGCGCTCGGCAATACACTGCAGCACCGCGTCGCCGGTTTCATGGCCAAGCTGGTCATTGATCTGCTTGAACCCGTCAAGATCGACCAGCATCACCGCGAGGTATTCACGGCGACGTTGGCTGCGGCGCATGGCCTCTTCGATATGCTGTTCCAGTGCGGTGCGGTTGGCCAGATTGGTCAAGGGGTCATGCAGGGCCATGCGCTCCAGGCGCGCATTGGCCTCCGCCAGCTCTGTCGTACGTTCGGCTACCTTGGCTTCGAGTTCGCGCTCATGCGCACGCAGGGTGCTGACCAGTTCGCTTTGCGCGTTCAGCGCACTTTGCTGGGCCTGCTCACGCTGTTCCTTCAGGGTCTTGAAGCGCGCGGCGAGGGCGAAGGAAAGCAGCAGCATTTCCAGTGCCGAGCCGATATGCATGGCGTAGGTGGTGACAAAGTTGGATGGCAGCAGGCCGAAATTGCGCAACGCCAGCAGCAAAACCCCGACAATCATCAGGCTCCAGGCCAGCAGGACCACCCTGGCGCCCGGGACGTGCCGGCGTACCGCTTGCAGGATACAGGCAAAGACCAGGGGCGCTGCGATAATAGCCAGCACTGACATGCCCTGAATGCTGACGCGGATCGGCGCCAGCAGGCTGAGCAGACTGAAGGCCAGGCATAGCCAGGCAATCAGTCCCAGCGGGGTATACCACTGCGGCAGATGCTGTTTGATTTCAAGAAAGCGCCGAATGAACAGTACGCCGAGCAAGCCGGACAGGCAGAGCGACAGTGGCAGCAGGCGGGTGCCGTAGATACCCAGCTCGGACCAGATGAAGCGTGAGCCAATGCCGGTAAAGCTCAGCGCGCCAATGCCGAAGACGCTGACAAAGGCGACGTAATACAGATAGGTACGTTCGCGCAGTACCGTAAACAGCAGCAGGTTATAGGCTGCCATGGCCAGTAGCATGCCCAGATAGAGCGTAATAATTGCCATGCTGCTGACGCTGTAGCTGGCGAAAGCCGCGGGTGACCACAGCTGACTGGTCAGGGTCAGACTGCCCCCGGAGGTGGCCTTGAAATACAGGGTTTTCTGCTCGCCGGCAGCCAGAGATAACGTGAAGCTGGGATCGCGGTGGGCGAGCTGGCGATCGGACAGGCGCACACCATCACCACTGAGCAGGGGTTGCGCCTCGAGGCCGTGCAGCTCAATACGGTTAAGCGAAGAGTAGGGGAAATGAATGAACCACTGCCGGTCGCTGCTGGCTGTCGATTCAACCGTCAGACGCAGCCATACGGCATTCTCGGTATAGCTGAAATTCAGATCGTTACGGTTGGATGCGGCCTGCCAGGTAACGCCTGATTGCTGCACTTCGCTGAGGCCGTATGCCGGCGGCAGCAGAGTGAAGTCAAGCCAGGGCTGCAGCTCCAGGTGGCTCTCGTTGCCACTGAGGGTAAGCTGGTGATCATGCCCCAGCGTCTGGGCGCTGGTCAGTAAACAGGCTATCAGCAGCAGCCACCTGGACAGCAGAGGTTGGCTGCAACTCACTCAGATAGCCCCTGCTCATCATCCCGGGTGTAATAACTGATACCACTACGCCCCTGCCGCTTGCGCGCATACATGGCCTGATCGGCCTGGCGCAGAAGTTCGTCAGCCAGCAGTTCGGGCCCGGTGGCATGGCTGACGCCAATGCTGGCGCCAATCTGGATCTGCTGCCCATCCAGCATGATTGGTCGGGTCAGGGCACTCAGCAAGCGCTCGGCAACCGCATGGGCATCATTTCCCGGGTGCAGGCCTTCGCTGACAACAATGAATTCATCACCGCCGAGGCGGGCGACAAAATCACTGGCGCGCGCCTCAGCTTGCAGGCGCAGGGCGACCTCTTGCAGGACGCGATCACCAAAGGCGTGACCAAAGACATCATTGACCGGTTTGAAGTTATCCAGGTCGATCATCAACAGGGCCAGTTGTTGCTGGTTACGATCTGCGCGCGCCAGTGCTTCATGCAGATGCCGGTTCAGCCCGGCACGGTTGGCCAGGCCGGTCAGCACGTCCTGCATGGCCATGTTTTCAAGTTGCAGATTGGCCTGTTCCAGTTCGCGGGTGCGTTCGTTGACGCGCTGTTCCAGAACCCGTTCGTGTTGCTGCAAGGCAAGTACGTGCTGGCGTTGGGCATTCAAGGCGGCCGTTTGCGCCATTTCCTTTTGCCGCTTGAGTTCATTGAAGCGTGCTGCCAGACCAAAGGAGAGCAACAGCATTTCCAGTGCCGAGCCGATCTGTACCGAATACAGGGTGATGAAATTGTTCGGCAGCAAGGCAAAATTACGCAGGGCGAGCAGCACAGCACCGGTCATCATCAGCCCCCAGGCCAGCACAAAAATGCGGGCGCCGGGCACGCCGAGAACAATGCAGTGAATGCCGCAGATAATCAGCATCAGGGTCACGGTCAGCCCGAAAACCGACATGGTTTGCAAGGCCAGTTGAACTGGCAGCAAGAGGCTGGCGAGGGTCAGTATGGCGCCGGTCAGGGTCGCCATGCTGAGTAGCTTGTACCAGCCCGGTGCCCTTAGTTGTACATCCAGAAAAGTACGGGTAAACAGGGCGGCGACGGTAGTGGCGAGGATGATCGACGTCGGCAGGATACGGTTGCCGATCTCGCCGATGTTTGGCCACAGGTAATAAGGTCCCAACCCGTTGATGGCCATTGCCCCGGTACCAAAGCTGGCAATAAACAGGACATAGAGCAGAAAGCTGGGCTCGCGCAGGGCAATAAAGAGCAGCAGGTTGTAGCCGCCGAGAGCCAGGATCATGCCCAGGTAGGCTGCCAGAATGATATGTGCCAGGTTGCTGTGTGCGCGAAAGCTTTCCGCCGGCCAGATCAGGGCATCAAGGCTGAGGCTGCCGGCGGACTCGCCACTCAGCAGGAACAGCTGGCGTTCGCCCGCAGCCAATTGCAGCGGAAAGGCTGCGGTGCGATGACTCAGGCTGCGTTCACTACTGGGCAGCACATCACCGCTGCGCTGGACCTGCCAGCCGTCAGCGGTCTGGCTATACAGGCTGACCCGGTCGAGCGAGGGGTAGAGCATTTCAATGACCCAGTCGCTGGTCTGGTCGGGATCACCGATCAGCTCGAACAGCAGCCAGACGCGATCACTGGTATAGCTGAAATTGATATCGCGGCCAGCCGCGGCGCTCTGCATCTCATTGCGCTGGGCCAGTACCTGGTCTGCACTCATGCGGCGGCTGCTGTCACGCAGGTAGTGAATGGCCGGCTGCAAGCGTATGGCTTCCGTCTGGTCAACGCGTAATTGCAGGATGCCGCCAGCCGCCTGTGCCGGAGTGGCTGGCAGCAAAAGGGCAAGCAAGAGTAATGGCCAGAGCAGTCTATGGCTGCTGCCATAGAGGCAGACATGCCGGGGCCGCCTGTTCATCCCTGTTAATACAGCCATGTAGAGCCCGTCCGGGGTCAGGTCTGCGCGCGGTTGCTGGGCTGAGGCCTTGCCCTGGACACCGCTACTGCCGCCTGGAATCGACCTGATGTTGTTATGGAAACCGTACTTACTATAGTGGTGTGCGTCCCGGGCCGTCAAACCTCGATAGCGTCGTTCAGAGTGGCCAGAACAGCAATAGCAGCGGAACGCTGATCAGCACGACCAGAATCTCCATCGGCAGCCCAAGGCGCCAATAATCGCTGAAGCGAAAACCGCCAGGGCCGAGGATCAGGGTATTGTTCTGGTGGCCTATGGGCGTCAGGAAGGCACAGGAAGCACCAATGGCGACGGCCAACAGAAAGCTGTCGGCATCCACACCCAATTGGGCAGCAATGCTGATGGCGATCGGACACATCACCGCTGCCGTAGCAGCATTATTCATGAAGTCAGACAGTGTCATGGTGATGATCAGGGTCAAGGTCAGGGCGATGATGGCATTGCCCTGGGCCAGCTGGTTGAGTAACCCTTGTGCCAGCAGGTCGGCGGCACCGGTGCTGGCCATGGCTGCCGCCATCGGCATCAGTGCGCCGAGCAATACTATGATGGGCCAGTCGATGCCGTCGTAGATGCGTCGCACCGGCACGACACGGGTAATCATGAAGGCAGCAACCCCGGCGGTGAAGGCGAGTGCCGCAGGCAAAAAGCCAGTGGCGGCAACGGCAACGGCGAGCAACATGATAATCAGTGCAGTCCAGGCTTTGCGTTTGTTCGGAATCAGGATCTGGCGCTGGGCCAGCGGGATGCATTGATACTCCATGGCAAAGCCGGCAATGGCTTCGGGTGGGCCTTGCATCAGGATCACATCGCCCGCATGCAGTTCGGTCCAGCGCAGTCGTTTAACGGTACGGTGGCCTCGGCGCGAGATAGCCAGCAGGTTGATACCAAAGCGGCTGCGAATCTGCAGGTCGGTCGCGGTCAGACCCAGCAGCAGGGCATTGGGCTGCACGACCAGTTCCTGGATAACGACTTCATCATCGTTGTTGCGCCGGGCCTTTTTCGGCTCGGTCGTCTGTTCGATCTCCTCGCCATCATTCAGGATTGGCCGCGTTCTGGAAATATCCGTGCTGTCCGCCTTGTTCTCGCTGGCCTGGTCCTTATCGGGTACTGCGTCCTGCTCCGCGTCAGAGGGGGAGGTATCGTCGTCGGCGCTCTCGGGCTCTTCTGGCTTTACCGACTCCTCCAGCTTGAGGCCAAGCCGGGTCAGTGTCGAGCCAAGGCTCTCCGGGTCGGCTTCAATGACCAAGATGTCACCCGCATGCAGCCGTCGGCCGGGTAGTGGTGCCGTCACCCGGAAGTCATTGCGCACCATGCCGACAATCTGGGCGTCATCATCTTCCAGCAGCTGCTCAGCTTCTCGCAGTGTCTTGTCCACCAGGTTGGCATTGTCGCCGATACGCACTTCGGTCAGGTAGGTGCCGGTGTCAAAACTGTCCGCATTGCCCTGCTCGCGATGGGGAACCAGCCAGCGCGAGCAGAGTACGGCAAAAACGATCCCTGCCAGGGCAACGGCCAGGCCGACCGGGGTAAAGTCGAACATGGCGAAGCCGCTGCCGCTGTGCTCGGCGCGAAACCCGGCAACAATCATATTGGGCGGTGTGCCGATCAGGGTGGTCATGCCGCCGAGGATGGTGCCGAATGCCAGCGGCATCAGAACCTTGCCGGGGGGGATGCCCTGGCGGCTGGCATGTTGCACGGCAATCGGCATCAGCAGGGCCATGGCGCCGACGTTGTTCATGAAGGCAGAGAGGGTGGCGCCGATGAGGGTCAGAGCGCCCAGGGCGATCAGAGGGTTTTTGCTATCGGGAAGTATGTGTTGGGCCATTGCTTCAACGGCCCCGGTTTTTTGCAGGCCATGACTGAGCACGAGCACGGCAGCGACGGTAATGACTGCGGGTTGCGCAAATCCGGCAAAGGCCTCTGCGCTGGGTATGAGCCCGGCGATGACACAGGCAAGCAGGGATAGCAGGGCAACGAGGTCATGGCGCCAGCGGCCAAACAGAAACAGGGCAATAGTGGTGCCAAGAATGCCAAATATCAGCCACTGTTCCTGAGTCATTATGCCGTGCTCCTGTTGGTAATAGCGGCATGGTACTTTGGCAACTCAGAGGACGACGCTCTGGTCGGGGTATAGGGTGGTGCGATTGCGACCGGATTCCTTTGAGTGATAGAGCGCCTGGTCAGCTGCTTCAATCAACGCTTGATGATTGACCATGTTGGTCAGTATGCCAGCTACACCGAGGCTGATGGTTACTGTCAGGGGTTCGCCCTGATGCTCGATGCGCAGCCGGGCGATAGCATTGCGCAGCCGTTCGGCAAACTGGATGGCGCCTTCGGTATCGGTATTGGGTAGCAGGACGACAAACTCCTCGCCACCATAGCGCCCGGCAAAGTCGGTTTCCCTTGCCAGCTGCCGGGTCAGGCGGGCAACTTCGCGGATGACGTCGTCACCGAGCTGATGACCGTAGGTGTCATTGAAACGCTTGAAGTGGTCAATGTCGAAAATGACCAGGCTGGCTGGCTCGTCATAGCGCAGGTGGCGGGTAAACTCATGGCTCAGACATTGCTCCCAGTAGCGACGGTTGAGCAGCCCGGTCAGACCATCAAGGTCCGCCAGTTCACGCAGCTGGCTGTTGGCGGATTCCAGTTGGCGCTTGTTGATTGCCACGTTGGTGACGTCATAGACAATCAGGCAGACGTGGTTAATGCTGCCACTGGTGCTGCGCAAGGGCAGGATGGTGACGTTCTGGTACATCTCGTCTGCCAGGCCGGTAACCGGTTGGTAGCTCTTGAAGTGGAACAGGTTCGGGCGCTGTTCCCAGATGGTAAAGGCGCGGGTGCCCAGCATCACCGCGTTTTCAACTTTCTGTGTAAACCAGCCAGCGTCGATTTCCGGAAACAGCTCAAACAGGGGCTGTTGGCGAACCCGCTCATTGTCCAGGCCGGAGTGGTTCTCCATGAAACTGTTCCAGACTTCGATCCGGTAATCACGATCGAGCACGACCACCCCGACATCAATGCTCTGGACAATATCCAGCAGCCAGTGCAGTTCATTCATGTCGAAGGTCGTACTCATGGCTGCTCCAGGTCAGTCCAGCATGAAATCAAGGGTTTCCCGCAGGTGCGGTACCGAGTCTTCGGTAAACAGCAGCAGCAGGTCAAAATGCACATCCATCTCTTCCAGGCTGTAGCTGATTTCCACCGCCAGGGTGCGCTTCCAGCGGCGTTGGTTGATACGGATCAGGTCATCGATCGGGCAGTGCTGTCCAAGCACCATAGGGTGGCCTTGCGACAGATTGATGTTGAGTTGCTCTGAGAGGCCGTTCAGGCAGGCGCCGATAATAATGCTGGCCAGATCCAGCTGCATTTCCAGATGGCTGTTTTCATCGTTTCGGGCATGCAGCAAGCGGGCAATGTCTTCGATCTCCGAGTCGTGAAAGATCAGCAGGGCTTCACCGGCAATACCGCCACCGATATAACCCTGGCAGATGGCCGATAGTTGCTGGTCGTTCTGTGCGTCGGCCAGGGTCATGTGCAGCTCGCCCACTTCAAGAATGTTGACGTTGGGTATGGGCAATTTGATAAACACCCCGAGAACGCGGCCAAGCAGCTCGGCAGCACGTCCCATGGCAACGTTGGACACTTCCCTGAATGCATCGCGGAAGGACACCTGCGGCAGTTCGGGCGCTGCGGCGGAGTCAGGCGTGGTGTTTTGCAGTTCGATGTTCAGGCCCAGATCATCCAGGGCTGCAGCCAGTTGCAAGGGGTCGGCTGGCTTCTTGATAAAGGCGCGGGCTCCCAGCGCCTTGGCACGGCGTACAGCCTCATCCTGAACATCGCCGGAGACAACAATAATCTCGGCGTTGAGACCCTCTTCACGCAGTTGACTGAGGACGCCAAAGCCGTCCAGCTCTGGCATGGTCAGGTCGAGCAGGACAACTTGCCCGTCGCCGGCACGTATCGCCTGCATGCCTTCAACCCCATTGGTCGCCTGAGTGATCCTGAATGGCCAGTCGGCTGGCAGTGAGCGGATCAGCTGCTTGCGGGCCATGCCGGAATCATCACAAACGAGCAGGGGTATCTGGCTCAAAGTGGGACCATCCTGTAGCTAAAAGAGTTGAACGTACCGGCGTCTAGCATACAAGATATTGCCGGCTTGAGAAGTGTTCGGGCAATGAATAAGGGCGCTTGGCCATTATTCGAGCGCGTCCGCTGGTCTACACTGACAACACCGAAGAGTAATGTGAGCGCCATGGCCGATCTGCTCAGTAATCCGCATCAACATCAGCGCCAGATCCTGCGGGCGCTGCTGTGGCTGACGGTGTTTGCCGCTGGTTGGCTGGGGCTGATCAATCTTCAGCGTGGGCTGTTCTGGCTGGCAATACTCGAACTGGCCTACGCGGGCTTTGCCCTGGTGCTGTTACAGATCATCAGGCGGACGCCTCATCTGCGGCTATGGAGCCTGATTTATCTGCTGCCGTTTTTTACCATCATCATTTATAGCCTGATGCTGCCGGGTACCTCACAGACCAGTTTTGCCTTTATCCAGGCTATTCCTATCGTGGTCTACCTGTTATTGGGGCTACGCCTGGGGTTCTGGTTTTCCCTGGTGTTTATCACCCTTGGCATTCTTGCCTTCAGCTACCGCTTCCTGCTCGATGCTGAACTTGCCATCAGCCTGGTGGCGCTACTCAATGTCAGCATCAGCAGCTTCGCCATCATGCTGTTTTCGCATATTTACGAACGCAGCCGGGTACAGAATGAAGCGCACTTGCGTGAGTTGGCGACCACCGACGGACTGACCGGGCTGGCCAATCGCATGTCCTTGGCCAGCAACTTTCAGCGTGAGCGCAGTCGGGCTTTGCGCCTGCAGAGCCCCTTGAGTCTGGTGGTCATGGATATTGATCACTTCAAATATATCAATGATCGCTATGGCCATGCCGGGGGTGATCTTGCCCTGCGGCACCTGGCTGATAGTCTGCGTGAGCGGCTGCGCGATACCGATCTGATTTGCCGTCTGGGTGGTGAGGAGTTTGCCTTGCTGCTTCCGGATACGCCGCTGGACGAGGCGGCGGCGCTGGCTGATGAGCTGCGCCTGTGGCTGGCAGAGCGCCCGCTACTGTTGTCAGATGAGCCTTATGTTCTGGCTTTCAGTGCCGGTGTTGCTACATTGGGCGAGGACGCCCGTGACCTGGACGACTTGTTACTGGTTGCTGATCGACGCATGTACGAGGCCAAGGCTGGTGGGCGCAATCAGGTCGTTGCTGCCGGCCAGCAGTATCGCCTGTCGGGCACGCAGTCATTGGAGCAGTGACTGTAACGAATCAACTACACTGGTTTGACTGACGTCAATAGGTGCAGCGCGTTAATCCGTCATGCTGCACACATGAGATCACCTATAGTTTGTCCATCAGTCCCGGGAGTCGTTAATGAGCACTTCACCGCTGCAACAATTGCAGGCCCTGCAGGAAGACTACGCCACGCGCGCTGAAAAGCTGCGTCGTGACCTGAGTCAGGCCTACCCCAGCGACTCTGCCGAGCAGGCCCAGGCGCGTGAGAATGATGAGGTAATGGAAGCCTTGCTGGCAGAAGCCAGTGACCTGCTCAAGCAAGTGGATGCAGCGATCGAGCGCTACCATGCTGGCTCCTATGGCCTCTGTACCCAGTGTGGCGAGCGGATCAGTGATGCCCGCTTGCAGGCCTTGCCGATGGCCCAGGCCTGCATTGACTGCGCTGATCAGCTCAGTTCCTGACGCAACTGGCTGATGCGCTGGTCTTTGGCTTGCCACAGGCGTTGCACCCAGTCCTGAAAGTGCTGGCGGAATTCGGCATCATTGGCGTAGTCGCCGTGAAAGAGCTCCAACGGCACATCACGGCCCTGGATGTCGACTATGACCTCGCTGACCTGGCCGCTGACCAGTGCCCAGAAACCGGGCGGCCGGTTGCCGGGGTAGACAATGGTGACGTCCAGCAGGGATTTCATCTGTTCACCCAGCGCGGCCATGGCAAAGGCCATGCCGCCTGACTTGGGTTTCAGAAGGTGCTGATAAGGTGATGCCTGGGCCGCCTGCTTGGCCGGGGTAAAGCGTGTGCCCTCCAGGTAATTGACCACGGTGACCGGAATGCCGTGAAACTTCTCGCAGGCCCTGCGGGTGATTTCCAGATCCTTGCCCTTGTCTTCGGGGTGCTTCTCCAGGTGGGCTTTGCTGTAGCGCTTCATGAAGGGGTAATCCAGGGCCCAGAAGGCCAGGCCGAGGAAGGGTACCCAGATAAGCTCTTTTTTCAGGAAAAACTTGTAATAGGGCACCTTGTAATTCAGCGCTTGCACCAGCGCAGGGATATCGACCCAGCTCTGATGGTTGCAGATGACCAGATAAGAGTGATTGCGGTACAGCGCTGTGTCGCAGCGGATATCCCAGCGGGTCGGCGTCAGCCAGGCAAAAATGCCTTTGTTGAGTTCGGCCCAGTTGTTGGCAATCCACATGATGGCCCGTGATGTCTCACGGCGCACCCAGGGGTGGGGGATCAGTGCCTTGATGATGCCGAGTAGCAGCATCGGGCCAATGCCGATCAGGGTATTGATCAGTACCAGCAGACAGGTCAGGATTCCGGTAAGCCAGGCGGGCATGGCAAGACTCTCTCGTTACTTTTTCAGCCAAGGATACCTATTTTTGCAGTTCGCGGCAGCATGGCTGCTCACCCGTTCAGGTGATGGGGTGGCGCAGATTGCCAGTGCTAGGGTAATGGCCATAATAATCAGACAGGTTGGCATCAAGAAGGCTGACACCGCTGCCGTTGGCTGCCACCGCCCAGAGGCTCATGATGTCCCGATTCAACCCGCTGCTTAATCGTCGTGACAGCTTCAGTTTGTTGGTGGCGGATGCCCAGCCTCTGGGGCTCTGGTCGTCAAGCCTGCTTGCTGCGGCCAGTGGTGTTCTCTGGTTCTTGCCGTGGTTGGTTCCGGTACTCTTTGTCAGTGCCTGGCTGGCGCCCATCCCGCTGTTGTTTGCTTTGCAGCGCGCCACGGCTCGGCATGCTTTTGTGCTTGGCTGGGTGGCGGGCACTGTCTGTTTTGCCGGCGCCAGTTACTGGATGATCGACTTTGCCATTAATCTGCGCGGTATCAGCTGGCTGACCAGCCTGTTTCTGGCCTCCCTGTTCTGGCTCTATGCCGGCCTGGCCCTGGCGTTTGGCTGTCTATTGGCACATTACCTCAGGCGCGCCATGCCGGCCTGGCACTTTATCAGTTTCCCGCTGGCCATAGTGGTCAGCATGAGCCTGTTCCCCTTGTTGTTTGAAACCCGTTTTGCCGAAGCGCAAACCGGCTTCTTGCTGGCTCTGCAGGGTGTCGACCTGGTTGGTGCGCAAGGGCTGGATGCCTTGATGCTGATGTTTGCTGTGCTGGTCTATCAAAGGCTGCGTGGGCGACATGCAGAAGGTCGCTGGTGGCTGCAGCCGAGTATGCTGGGTTGGGGCCTGCTAGCGGTCTGGTTTGCATACGCAGCCAGCAGTTGGCTTCACTGGGAGGGGGAGATTGCCCAATGGTCGAGCAAACAGATTGGCCTGGTACAA
The DNA here is from genome assembly GCA_023475025.1 of Gammaproteobacteria bacterium. Taxonomy (GTDB): domain Bacteria; phylum Pseudomonadota; class Gammaproteobacteria; order Pseudomonadales; family Pseudomonadaceae; genus Halopseudomonas. Next base: position 2,238 of record JAMCWB010000052.1, on the reverse strand, counting down.
CCCAATGATGCGCCCAGTATTGAGGTGCCACCTCCGGCAGCCGGGTTCTCCCGAGAATTTCCCCCGGAAATGCAGGCCAGTCAGCGTCTGGTGGATGCTGGCGCTGAGCTGATTGTCTGGCCGGAAGCGCGTTTTAAAGGCTATTTCGAGGCTTTTTCGGTGCGTCAGGCCTATGCCGAACAGGTTGCCGGGTGGGGCGTACCCCTGGTTTTCCATGATGCCGAGTCGCAGTGGGTGCGAGGTGAGCAAGTGGGCTTCAATACGGTGACCCTGCTGGATGCTGACGGTCATAGTGGCGGTCATTACCGCAAGATGGAGCGCATGCCCTTTGGCGAGTACCTGCCAGCATTTTTCAGTTTGCCAGGCATCGACTGGCTGACCAGACGCTTTCTTGGCGAGTTCCTGCGTCCGTTGGGGGCTGGGCAACATCATGGCGTATTCTTTCTCGATGACCTGCTGTTGGTACCCAAAATCTGCTACGAAACCGCATTCCCTGCCTCGGTAGCAGCCGCCATTGGTGAGGATGCCGCAGGCAAGGTGCTGCTCTTTGTATCGCAGGATAACTGGTTCGGTGAGACGCACCAGCCCTTTCAGCATCGTGATATGTCGATTGTGCGCGGTATCGAAAACCGGGTGCCGATGATCCATGCGATCAATAACGGCCCCTCAGTGGTGGCGACACCGACCGGGCGTGTGGTGGCCAGCACCCAGGCATTCGAGCAAACAGAGCTGCTGGCTGTCATGCCTTTTTCGCCAGACGCGGGTGGCAGCTTTTTCAGCCGTAACCCGCATCTGTTTGCCTGGCTCAGTCAGGCCCTGCTGGCTCTGTTGGTAATCCTGGCAATGATCGGGCGCTGGCGTCAGCGCAGGTAATCAGCCAGCGCAGTCATGGCCGGCAAGGTCAGCGGCATGGTCACGGCAGAGCTGGCCTGCGGGTGGGACGACAGCCGAACGACTACGGTTGCTGTTGCCGGGTTAACGTGGATCACCTGACCATGCACACCCATAGCATAATAACTGCCGTCCTCATCGTGGCTGATCCACCACTGGTTGCGGTAGGAGAATCCCGGCATGAAGTCGCGGCCTGATGCCGTGAAGGCCTCGCGGTCAGCGCCGCTGGTGATGGCGCTCACGGCTTCTGGCGCAATCACCTCTGTGCCTTGCCAGCGGCCCTGGTTGCGCAAGAGATCAGGTTCACCACTGGCGCCGGTTCCATCAGGGCACGGGGTGACGCGCTGGCGGCTTCACGCATCAAGGCCATGGCCTGTTCCGGGTCGTCGTCATAGCTGATCTCTACCTGAATCCGTAAACGGATATTGCGGTCGGCATAACTCCAGTTGATCACCTCATTGGTAATCACGTTTTCATTCGGGATCAGGGTATCCACGCCGTCGCGGTTACGCACAACGATGTAGCGGGCCCGCAGCTCCTGGACCCAGCCAAAGCTCTCACCAATGGTGACCACGTCACCCGGCTTGATCGAGCGGTCAAGAATAAGGATGAAGCCGCTGATAAAGTTACTGGTGATGCGTTGCAGACCAAAACCCAGACCGACGCCGAGCGCGCCACCAAACACGGTCAGCGTGGTCAGGTCGATGCCGACCAGGTTGAGTGAGAGCAAGACTGCCAGCGTCAGCAGAAAGAAACGGCTGAACTTGGCCATGGCTACCTGCAGGCCGGGCGGCACATAGCGTGACTGGCGCAGGCGGCGATCCAGTAGGGCGGACAGCCAGAAGGCAAGCGTCATCATGACCGCGACCAGCAACATCAGCTTGAGCACATAGAGCACCGAGATGCGGTTGTCGCCAAACTCGATGGCCAGGCTATCCAGGAGTTACCGGGAATCCCTTGCGCAGCAGATAGACCAGCAAGCGAATACCGGCCAATGACATCAGCAGGGGAATGGCCAGATCCAGCAACTGGGTTGGCAATTCACTGGTCAGCATCAGGCTGCGCCCGATCATCACCAGCAGCAACAGGTTGAGCGGCACCAGCAGGCGCTGGCCTGAGCGCCCAAGCAGATGACGCCATTGTCGACTACCCGTGTGTTCGGCAAGTGCCTCCAGCCGGGGGGGCCAGATTGTTGCGCAGCAGCAAGGCGATGCCGGCTGCCAACAGCAGTATGACCAGTTGATAGATCACTGCCGGGCTGGACCAGAACAGGTAGGCTTGTTGTAGCAGTAAAGACAGGTAGTCCCTCAAGCGCCGGACACTCCATGGCAGTTTTTATAACCCACT
>JAMCWB010000019.1 GCA_023475025.1 Gammaproteobacteria bacterium | reverse complement strand
GACCAGCACCAACTGGTCGGGGCTGTCGAGGATGGTCGGAGTCATGCTGGAGAGCGGGCGTTTGCCGGCCTCGACCGCATTGGCCTGGCCGCCTGCCAGTCCGTACTCGTTGACACCATGAATGTCGGCAGCAAAATCATCCATCTCGTTGTTCAGGATCACCCCGGTGCCGGGGATGGTCATGGCCGCACCGAAAGGCAGGTTGATACTCAGGGTGGCGGCAACGCCATTGCCTTGGGCATCAAGCAGGGAAAAGTGCGTGGTGTTTTCGCCTTCACTGAACAGCACAGGCTCGCCCAGGCTGGCACTGGGTGTGGCCTGTTCCGGGTTGATCTGGTCGGCCAGCAGCGCGGCATAGTCGGCGCTGAGCAAGCGTTCGACCGGCACGTCAACAAAGTCGCTGTCGCCCAGCAGCACGGCGCGGTCACGGTAGCTGCGGCGCATCAGCTCGACCAGCTGATGGGTCCAGGCGGTACTGGCGTAGTCCGTGGCGGGCAGGTGTTGCTGGCCTTGCAGTATCTGCGCCAACGCGATGCCGCCAGCGGAGGGCAGCGGACTGGTGATTACCCGGGTATCCCCGAGCATAAAGCTGACCGGCTCACGCTCAATGACCTGGTACTGATCAAAGTCGGCTTGCTGCCAGATACCGCCGGCAGCCTGCACGCCCTGGAGCAATTGCTCGGCCAGCGGACCCTGATAGAAACCGGCGCGGCCCTTGGCGGCCAATAAACGCAGGGTTTGCGCCAGCTCGGGTTGCTTGATCAGGGTGCCCTCGGCAGGAATGTCGTTGTCACGCAGAAACAGGCGCGCAGTTTCCGGGTCATTGCGCATGGCCTCAAGACGAAAGCCGCCGAGTGCTTGATACCGCGTAGTCACGGCGAAGCCTTCCTCGGCGGCTGCAATCGCCGGCGCCAGGCTCTGACTCAGCGGCAGGGTGCCGTAGTGCTCGGCCAGATGCACCAGCGCTGCCGGCAGACCGGGAATGCCGGCGGCCAGGGCACCATTGATACTGGGTGCACGCTGTACCTCGCCGTCTTCATCACGGTACAGATCGGGGTGTGCCTTGAGCGGCGCCGTTTCGCGGGCATCGACAAACAGGTGGCGTACGTCGCCATCGTCCTCGACCAGGCGCAGCAGGTAAAAGCCGCCACCGCCCAGGCCGGAGCCATAGGGTTCAACCACGCCCAGGGTAGCACTGGCGGCAATGGCAGCATCAAAGGCATTGCCGCCGGCTGCGAGGATCTGTTCGGCTGCTGCGGTGGCAACCGGGTGTGCGGTGGCAATGGCGTGGCGTTCGGGAGCGGCCTGCAGGGTCAGCGAGAGGCTCAGTAGCAGACTGAGCAGCAGACCCTGCAGGCGGGGGGAGGGTGTCAGGCGAAGGCGTGAAATCATGCGTCTCCGGTAATGATCTTGTATTTTTCCATCAGCTCGATGAATACCGCACTCTATCCTTGCTTTCGACATGGGCAGGATCCAGCGGAATGCAATCCACCGGGCACACCTGCTGGCACTGGGGCTCGTCATAGTGGCCGACGCACTCGGTACACAGGTTGGGGTCGATCACATAAATCTCTTCACCTTGGGAGATGGCGTTGTTCGGGCACTCGGGTTCACAGACATCGCAATTGATGCAGTCATCGGTAATGATCAGGGCCATACAAATACTCCGGGGAAAGCGGGGTGGTATCAGCCGTGATAGCGTTTGAGCAGGGCATCATGCACTGCCGGATGCACAAACTGGGAAATATCGCCGCCAAGGGAGGCAATTTCACGCACCAGGGTGGAAGAAATGTAAGAGTACTTTTCCGAGGGAGTCAGAAAGAGGCTTTCCACCTGGGGCGCCAGTTGGCGATTCATGTTGGCCAGCTGGAATTCATACTCGAAATCCGATACCGCACGCAGGCCACGCAGCAGGATATTGGCATCGACTTCCTTGACGAAATGCGCGAGCAAGGAGGAAAAGCCGACCACTTCCACATTCGGCAGGTGGCTGAGTACTTCGCGCGCCAGCTCAACCCGCTGCTCAAGCTCGAAGGCCGGGCTCTTCTTGTTGCTGGCGGCAACGGCAACCACTACCCGGTCAAAGAGTTTGGACGCCCGCTCGGCCAGATCAGTGTGGCCTTTGGTGATGGGGTCGAAGGTACCAGGATAGAGTGCGGTATTCATCGGGCAATTCCAGAATCGAGGACGTGGACTGCAGATGGTAGCCCAACGCCACTGGCACGCGAAGTACTCAGCGTTTCAGGCCGTCAGCTCATCGCGCAACTGTGTCGCCAGGCGACCGACCAGGCCGTAGATCGAAAGCTGCGGATTGGCGCCAATGCTGGTCGGGAACAGCGAGCCATCCAGCACCGACAGGTTGCTCAACTGATGATGGCGACCCTGACTGTTGACCACTGCTTGCTGCGAGTCCTCCCCCATGGCGCAACCACCCATCACGTGGGCACTGGCCAGGTTGACGTCGTATATGCGGTAGCTCAATTGCTCGACCTGGGCCTTGAAGTCAGCCAGGTTACGGCTCAGGCGGCCATGGGCGTGTGCCGGCAATACCGCCTTGGCCCCGGCAGCAAACTGGATCTCACCCATCGCCAACCAGGCTCGCCGCGCGCTTTCCCACAGGTAATCGTTCAGCGGGTAGTCCAGTGTCGGGCTGCCGTCCTTGCGCAGTTGCACACTGCCACCCTGGCTCTGCTCATCAAAGCCATCACGCATCAGCGCAATCATCACATTGCTGTAGGCCAGGCGCTGCATGCGCTCGAAACTCTCCCGGCCATGCCCGCCAATGGTTGCGGCAGTGATACTCGGGTGGGTGGGCGGTACTTCCAGCTTGAAGCCCATGGGCCCGGTGGCGCCATTGTTCCACTGGAACTCATCTGAATAGATGGATTGTGGCGCTCCGTAAAAGCCATCGATGCGCTTGTCGAACTGCGCCACCGAGAAATTCACCGGGTGCAGGAAGGTACGCTTGCCCAGGCGGCCGTGGGGGTCGGGCGCGTCCGAGCGCAACAGCAGCGCAGGCGAATTGATACCACCACCGGCCAGCACCACATGCTTGGCACTCAGGGTAACCCGCGGACCATCGGCGCGGGTCAGGGTGCTGTTCATGCCACGGGCTTCAACGCCGGTAACCTGATCGCCACTGAACACCAAGCGTTCAGCGCGCAGCCGATGGATCAGGTGCGCACCAGCATCCAGCGCCGCCGGCACGCTGGTTACCAGCATCGACTGCTTGGCATTCAACGGGCAGCCGGTACCGCAGTAGCCCAGGTTGGCGCAGCCGCGCACATTGCGCGGAATCACCGCCCAGTGCCAGCCAAGCTGCTCGCAACCGGCTTTCAGCACATCATTGTTGGCATTCGGCGGCACGGCCCAAGGCGAAATGCCCAGCCGCTCTTCGGCACGCTGGAACCAGGGCGCCATGCTGGCGCTGTCCAACCCGGCGACCTGATGCGCGTCGGCCCAGTGCTCCAGAGTCGCGTCAGGGGTGCGGAAACTGCTGGTCCAGTTCACTGTGGTAGTGCCACCCACACTCCGGCCCTGCAGAATCACAATGCCGTTGTCGCTGGTCGCACGCGCAGCGCCTTCCTGATACAGCTCGGCATAGGCCTTGGCCTCATTGCCCTTGAAGCTGCTGGAGGTAAACAGCCCACCTTCCTCCACCATCAGCACGCGCAGCCCAGCCTGGGCCAGAATCTCGGCGCTGGTCGCGCCGCCGGCACCGGTACCGATGATCAGCACATCGGCGTCAAAGCGGCTGTCGTTGTCCAGACTGGTCGCGTCAGTGACCTGCCAGCCGCGGGCAATGCCCTGGGTATAGATATCGGGTATCGACATGGAAGTATCCTGATCAGATGGCCGGCGGGCCGGGGTATTCGATGCTGTCCCAGCTTGCCGGCAAGGCATACCAGGCCATCAACAGCAGCTGCGTCAAAGCAGCATGGCCTTCACGCAGCAAAGCCAGCCGGCTATCGCGCCAGCGCACCAGAAAGGCCAGAATCTGCTCCGGTGAAGCATTCTCGAAACTGCCCCAGATACCCGTCATCGGCCCACGGATAATGCCCATGCTGAGCAGGTCGAGCATTTCGTGAATATCCTGATGAATCTGCGTGGACATATGCGCCAGGCTCCAGTCGAGCTGGCGCAGGGCCGCCGGGATCTGTGCCGGCATGGCAGGGTGCGGGCCGACCAGAGCGGGAAGGATCGCGCCCAGAATCGGCAGATCGCTACTGCGCAACACCTGATAGTCCGTGGCGGGTTCACTACTGCTGCAGCCGGTCAGGGTGGCGGTCATGCCGGCCGTGGTCAGTACCAGACTGGCCCCGGCGCCCAACTTGAGTAACTCCCGGCGGCTAAGCCGGGCCTGGGTGATGGAGGACATCGTTACCTCGCTAATGTGGCTGGGCCACTGTTATTGTTTTTTATCGATCTGCGGTTTTTCCGCTCAGAGCGCACATAGGTTACTGCGCTGTTGCATCAGGGCTTTTGTGGATCGTCGATGTACATGGATGTACATCGACGAGCCCCAGGGATGGCTCGTAGCGTGTCCACAAAAGCCCTGATGCAATGGCGCTTATGCCGAACAGCATCAATTCGGTTACCAGCGCCATCTCAGCGAATAAACAACTTATAAACCCACTGCAGCAATTTCCCACCATAGGGCGGATAGATCGGCCGCGCACCATTGAAGCGTTGCTTGATGTAAACGCCCTTGGCCTTGCTGAAGGTCAGAAAACCCTCATGCCCGTGGTAATGATGACCCATACCCGAAGGCCCAACACCACCAAAGGGCATATCATCCTGCGCCACATGCAAAATGGTGTCATTGATGCACATCCCCCCGGCATGGGTAATCTGCATGATGCGCTGCTGATCGCTGCGGTCATAACCGAAGTAATACAGCGCCAATGGGCGCGGGCGGTCAGCAATATAGTCCAGCGCCTGCTGCAGATTCTGGTAGGGCACGATAGGCAGAATCGGACCAAAGATCTCCTCCTGCATCAGCGTCATCCCATCCGCAGTATCCAGCACCAGCGTCGGCGCGATAATCCGTGTATCGGCCAGATTCTCATTCGCCGGATTGACGGGAATCAGCCGGGCACCCTCACGCTCCGCCTGCTGCAACCAGTTACTCAAGCGCTGGTACTGCCGCTGGTTAATGATCCAGGTGTAATCCGGATTGTCGCGCAGCGTCGGATACATCCTGCTCAGCCGCTGATGCAGCGCATCAACCAAAGCATCCAGCTTATCTTCCGGGCAAAGCACATAATCGGGGGCCACACAGGTCTGGCCGGCATTGAACCCCTTACCAAAGGCAATACGCTCCGCCGCATCGGCGATCGGCATATCAGGAGCAATCAACGCCGGCGACTTGCCGCCCAGTTCCAGTGTCACCGGCGTCAGATTCTCCGCCGCCGCCCGCATCACATGGCGTCCAATCTCGGTACCGCCGGTAAACAGCAAATGATCGAAGGGCAACTTCGAGAAGGCCTGACCAACCTCTACCTCACCGGTAATCACCGCGACCTCATCCTCACCGAAACAGCTGGCCAGCATCTGTCGCAGAACAGTAGCCGTTGCCGGCGTAGACTCGCTCATCTTGATCAGCGCCCGGTTACCCGCGGCCAGTGCACCGACCAGAGGGCCAATGGCCAGATACAGCGGGTAATTCCACGGCACCATGATGCCGACCACCCCCAGCGGCTGGTAGACCACCCGCGCCTTGCCCGGCTGAAAGGCCATACCCACCTGGCGGCGCGAAGGTTTCATCCAGCCGCGAAGTCGTCTAGTGGTGTATTTGATGGCTTCTACCGAAGGGAGCAGCTCGGCCAGCAGGGTTTCATCCGCGCTGCGGCGGCCAAAATCGCTATTGATTGCACTGATCAGAGGCTGTTGATACTCGAGCAGCGCCTGTTTCAAGTGTTGGAGTGCCTTGATGCGCTGCTCTGCCGATGGCATGGGCGCGGCGCGAAAAGCCTTTTGCTGCTGTTGGAAAACCCTGTGCATGGCCTCAATTGCTTCAGTGCTCTCGGGCGTTGGCTGCGCGGCGTTCATAATGTCTCCGGTAGGCGGGTAGCAGCCTTGAGCAGCGCCGGGTTTCAGCGTTGGCACAGGTGCTGTATTGTTATGCTGAAAATTAATCTAGAGTAAATGCTCTAACCTGTCAAACCGGTGCAAAAGCCCAGATGAAAACCCGTGAACGCATCCTGCAAGCCAGCCTGTCGTTGTTCAATGAGCAGGGCGAACGCCAGGTCACGACTAACCATATTGCGGCCCACCTGGGGATCTCGCCGGGTAACCTGTATTACCACTTCCGTAACAAGGAACAGATAGTCGCCGAACTGTTCAGCCGCTACGAGGCGCAAATTGCTGACAGCCTGGCACTGCCGGGCGAGCGCAGCCTGGTTGCCGAGGACAAGGTGCATTACCTGGAAACCCTGTTTGAGGGCATCTGGGACTACCGTTTCCTGTACCGGGAGCTGGAGCACCTGTTGATCAGTGATCCGGCGCTGTCAGCGCGTTTTCGGCCCTTTGCCCAGCGCTGCATTGCCCAGGGCCGGGCGATCTATCAGGGGTTGGTGGAGGCCGGCATCCTCTGCGCCGAGCGTACCGACCCTCAAGCGCTGGCGCAGGCCATGGCGATCAACAGCTGGCTGCTGTTGACCAACTGGGTGTCCTTTGTCTGTTCGGTGGTCAGCAGTGAGCCGGGCCAGCCGCTGGACCAGCGTCTGTTGCGCCGCGGGGTGCACCAGGTACTGGCGCTGGAGCGCGGCCTGCTGACTCCCGAGGCCGCCGTCGTGGTCGAGCAGGCCATGGCAGATTTCTACCAACCCTTACCGGGGCTCGACTGAGGTCGTCCTGGTTGCAGCTTTGCTGAGTGAGAGCCAGTCCTGTAAAGGTGCCGGCCGGCCAAGGTGGTAGCCCTGGGCATAATCCACCTGCAGGCCGGTCAGCAAATCCAGGATGGGCTGGTTTTCGACAAACTCGGCGATGGTTTTCAGGTCCAGGGTGCTGGCTACCTTGACCATGGCGCTGACGATGGCCTGATCCGTGGCTGATGCATCCAGCTCGCGCACAAAGCTGCCATCGATTTTCAGGTAATCGAAGCGGAACTGCTTGAGGTAGTCGAAGCTGGCCAGGCCGGTACCAAAATCATCCAGGGAAACGCTGGCACCCAATGTACGCAGGGCATTGACCAGGCGTACCGCCTGTTCACGGTTGCTGATGGTCTGTGATTCGGTAATTTCAAAGCAGAGCAAGCCAGGGTCAATATCTGAGGCGCGCACGCGCCGGGCTATCCAGTCGGGCAGTTCGGGGTCGGCCAGGGAGGAGCCAGACAGGTTGACGGCAAATTTACCGAACTCCTGTGTTAATGCCGGCTTCCGCGTCAGCAAGCGCAACAGGGTATCGATTACATAGCGGTCAATCGAACCCATGAGCCCGGCCTGCTCGGCCGCGGGCAGGAAGGCGCCGGGGGTCAGAATATCGCCACTGGCGGTCTGCCAGCGCAGCAAGAGTTCGCAGTGTCGACCACCACTGGCACCTGCCAGCGGCATTATGGGTTGCGCATAGAGCACAAATTCACGGTCGCGCAGTCCGGCCTTGATGGCTTCTTGCAGGGTTTTCTGCCGCAGGCGTTCCTGGTTGGCATGTTCAGCGTGGTGCAGGCGGCAGAATCGGCTACCCGTCATACTGGCGGCCATGGCCAGGCCCTCCACCGCCAGGCGCAGTTCAGCGCTTCCGGCCTTGCCCTGCGGCATCAACACCATGCTGGGGCGCAGCAGCAGATTGGCGTGCTCAGCGCAAACGGGGCGACTATCCAGCTGCTGATAAAAGCTGAACACAATGGGCTCAACCTGAGGCATAGGCTCTTCCAGTGCTGCCGCATACAGGCCACGGCCAAGGCGTGCGTACTGGCCCAGACCAGCATGGGCACTAGCAGATAATTGGCAATCCAGCGGTATTCCGGGCTGGCCAGAAAGGCAATCAGTAGCACCGGTAACAGGCAGGCCAGCCATTGCCGCAGGAAGCGCCAGTCATCACTCTGGATGCGCAGCCCCTGTTGCCGCACGGCTATCAGTAAGGGGGTGAACAAGAGCACCCCGATGGCGCTGGCAATCCAGTAAAAGGCCGCGATATCCGGCCAATGGAAGTCGGCAAAGTCGCCGCTGGTTACAATCGCCAGACTGCCGAACAGGGCAGCACTGGTGGCGCCAGGGAGCAGGCCACGCAGATACAAGTTGCTCAGGTTGCTCAGGGCGCGATGGTTGCTCAAGGTCCAGCGGCCCGGCCAGTACCAGGCCAGCAGCCCGGGCAGGCAGGCTTCAGCAAACAGCAGTGGCCAGGTCCCGGGTGCCAGCCCTTGCAACCAGGCCCAGCCGATCATGCCGAGCCCGACGCTCAGGGTTGCCAGGCGGCCCCAGAGCAGCGCCACCGCAACGGACAGCCCGGTAACCGGCCAGATCAGCGAGATATCACCGGCCACCGAGGTAAAGCGCGATAGCCAGGCCACAGCCAGCGTCAGCTGATGCTGGCGAGTCCGGGAGACTGCATGGGCCGATCCTGTCAAAAGTTACTCGGCAGTATAGAAAAGCCGAAACTGGCTGACCACCGCTTGTTCAGGTACGCCCGCTCAAGACCGTATCCAGCCACTCTGGCAAACGTCGCTCGAGATAATAGCGTGGTCGCCAGGGTGGCCCTTCGATAAAACCGACATGCCCGCCTTTGGCGTACAGCTCCATCTCGGTGCCGGGGGCCAGTTCAGCCAGTTCCGGCACTGTGTGGGGAAACACAAAAGGATCATCCAGCGCCTGGATGATCAGCGTGGGCACGCGTATAGCGGAGAGAAAATAGCGGCTGCTGCAGCGGCGGTAGTAATCCTCGGCGCTGGCAAAACCATGCAGCGGAGCAGTAACCCGGTGATCGAAATCCCAGAAGCTGTCCATGCCTTCCAGTGAGCCGATGGCGCTGAGCCGGGCGTGCTCGGCGTGCAGGCCTTGATGCGCAAACAGCCGCTGCTTGTTGCGCGTATAGGCCAGCAAGTCGCGCAGAAAGCGCGTCTGATAAACACGTGAAAAGCCCTGGCGGATGCGGTCGGCGCACTGATCGAGACGAAAGGGCACGGAAATCGCTGCTGCAGCACGCAGTCGGCAGTCAGGGCCGGTTTCACCCAGGTATTTGAGCAATACATTGCCGCCCAATGAATAGCCAGCGGCAGCCAGGGTGCGCCCGGGGTGTTGCTGGCTGAGGTGATCCACTTTGCTGGCTGAGGTGATCCACTACTTCGGCGAGGTCTTCGCTGGCGCCGGAATGGTAGCTGCGTGCGCGCTGATTGGGCTCGCCGGAACAGCCGCGCCAGTTGACCGCTACGCTGGGCCAGCCCTGCGCTGCCAGCGCCCGTTGCTGGCCGAGAATATACAAGGAGCTGGAGCTGCCGGTCAGGCCGTGCAGCAGGATGACCAGCGGCGCATCCGGGCTATCTGGCCCGTACCAGTCCAGATCGAGAAAATCGCCATCGCTCAGGGTCAGGCGTTCGCGCCGGCGTTGCAGTCTGGGTGCGCGCCGGAACAAGACGCTGAACAGGGTCTGGCTATGCCCGCCAGGCAGCCAGCGTGCCGGGCGGAACAGGCTCATGCCTGGCGCTGCCACAGGCTGTAATGCACCTGACCGGCGCGCTTCTCGCGGTGCAGATGCCAGCTGGCCGGCAGTGCCAATTGTGCCGGGCGCTGCTCGCTTTCCAGGTAGATCCAGGCGCGGCTGGTCAGCCAGCCATTGGCTTCCAGCGCCTGGCAGGCGGGCAACAACAGATCCTGATGGAAGGGCGGGTCAAGAAAGGCAATCTCATAGGGCGCTGCTGGCGGCGTGGCGAGCAGGCTCAAGGCGTCCTGCTGGCGCACCTCGCCGCGCTCGCAGTGCAATGTCTGCAAATGGCCGCGCAGGGTGCTGACCACCTCACGGCTGAGATCGCAGGCCAAGACTTCGGCGGCCCCGCGCGACAGGGCCTCCAGCGTCAGCGCACCGCTGCCGGCAAACAGGTCCAGGCAACGGGCATCCTCGACCTGGCCGCTGAGCCAGTTGAACAGGGTTTCACGCACCCGGTCCGGCGTGGGCCGCAGGCCGGGCAGGGCGTTGAAGGCAAAGCGCCGGCTGCGCCACGCCACGCCCCGGCAATGATACGCAGCTCGCCGCGCTCGGTGGGGGAAAAGGCCCTGGGTTTCTTTGCCCGGCTCATGCCTCATCCTCCGGTGTCTGGCCCAGGGTGATGATCAACCGCTGGTCGGCAGGCAGGCGCTGCTGCAGCACGCTGCGAATCTCCTCCAGGGTCAGGCTTTCGATGTCACTGATCAGTTGCTGGAACTGATCGGGCGGCAGGCCATAGAAGCCGTTGGCCGCCAGTTGACCGACGATGGCGCTGTTACTGGCGGTGCCCAGCACAAACTGGCCGAGCAATTGACGCTTGGCGCGGGCCAGTTCGTCCTCGGTCGGGCCTTCGGCGATAAAGCTGTCCAGGGTGTCATTGATCACCTCGAGCGCCTCGGCGGTCTGGTCACTGCGCGTTTGCATGCTGATCATGAAGGGCCCGTTGCTGGCCATGGGAATGAATTGGCTGCTGACCGAATAGGACAGCCCGCGCTGTTCGCGGATCTGTTCCATCAAGCGGGAACCAAAGCCGGAGCCGCCGAGAATCTGATTGGCGACATAGAGCGCGGCATAATCCGGGTCGTGCCGGGTAATGCCGTGCTGGCCGACCAGAATATGCGTCTGCTGGCTATCGAAGGCGATATGCTCATGGCCGCCAGACACCGTAGGCGGTGCTGGCAGTTCGTCCGCGGCACTGCCCTGGGGCAGGGCATCGGCCAGTTGCTGGGCAATCGCCTCGGCTTCGGCGCGGGTCAGGTCGCCGACCAGGGCGATGGTCAGGTTGCTGGCGTTGTAGAACTGCTGGTGAAAGTCCGCCAGGGCTGCCGGGCTCAACCCAGCCAGGCTGGTTTCATTACCTTCAGGCAGGCTTCCGTAGGGGTGTTGCGGATACAGGCTGGCCCAGAAGGCTTCGCTGGCCAGTGCCGAGGGGCGCTGCTGGCGCATGCGCAGGCCGGCCAGGGTGCGTTCGCGCAAACGCTCGAAGGCATCCTCCGGAAAACTGGGCTCGGCGACCACCCGGGTAAACAGCTCCAGCGCCGGTTGGCGCTGGGCAGGGTCGCTCAGGCTGCGCAGGCTGGCGGTGGCCATATCACGATGGGCACTATTGCTGAACTGGGCACCCACGCCAATCAGGCTATTGGTCAGGCTGGCAATGCCGGGTTGCTCGCCATCGCGGCTGGCACCGGCAGCAAACACCAGGCGCAGGTCAAACATCGGCAGTTCCGGCGCGGGCATAAAGTACACCAGACTGCCCTGGTCGGTTTGCCAGTTCTGTAAGTCCAATTCACGGCTGGGCAGGGGCTGGTCATCCAGCAGTACCTGCAGCGAACTTAGGGGTGGCAGGTCGGCAGGGTCCAGGCCGGGGATCTGTGGGCCACTGATCGGTGCGCTATCAAGCGCAGCGCGTTCGGCAGCGGCTTCCTGTTGGCCACTCTCGCGCCAGAACAGCAGCGCGATCAGCAGCAGAAAAGCCAGCGCCCCGAGCCAGCGTGCCGGTGACATGGGTTGTACGCGATGGGCAGACATCAGCGCGACTCCTTCAGGTGGGCGGGGAAGATATGGCTGCGTGTCAGGCGCTCGCGCTGCAGGTAACGCCGGGCCACCTCACTGACCTGTTCCGGGGTGATGGCCTGCAGGCGCTCGATATCCTCGTCCAGCAGGGTCCAGGGCAGGCCAACACTTTCCAGCTGACCGATCTGCCTGGCCTGGCTGCTGATGCTGTCCTGGGCGAAGACCAGCTGGGCAATGACCTGGTTACGCACCCGGTCCAGTTCTTCCTGAGCGGGCGGCTCATCCTGCAGCCGCTCGATCTCGCCCCAGATACCGGCTTCCAGTTGCTCGAGATCGATGCCCCGTGACTGGTTGGGGATGCCGCTGAACATGAACAGAGTATCGCCGCGGCTGAAGGCATCGTAATTGGCACCCACCGAGGTGGCGATACCACTGGCGCGTTCCAGTTCACTGGCCAGGCGCGCACTGTGCCCGGCATCCAGCACACCGCGCAGCAGGCGCAGGGCATAGGCTTCCCAGTCCTCCTCGGCGGTCACCAGCCCCGGAACATTGAAGGCCATCAGCAGGGTCGGCAGCTGCACATTGAGGTACTGGGTAATGCTGCGCTCACCGCCGGCGGGCAGTTCCAGCGGCGGGCGGCGCGGTGGTACCGGGCCGGCAGGAATCGGGCCGAAATACTGTTTCGCCAGTTCCTCGGCAGTGGCCAGGTCGATATCGCCGGCCAGCACCAGAATCGCGTTACCCGGATGGTAATGCAGGTCATACCAGGTACGCAGATCCTCCACCGTCAGGCGCTCGATATCATGCATCCAGCCAATGATCGGCTGGCTATAAGGGCTGGCCATGTAGGCCTGAGTCAGAAAGCGCTCGAAGGCCAGGCCATTGGGATTGTCATCCACGCGCAGGCGGCGCTCTTCCTTGACCACTTCCAGTTCGGGCAGGAATTCTTCCTCTGGCAGGGTCAGCCCGCGCATGCGTTCAGCTTCCAGTTCCAGCGCAATCGGCAGCAGGTCGCGGCTCAGCAGTTGGTAATAGCTAGGTGTAATCGCGCGCGGTAAAGGCGTTTTCCTGCGCGCCCAGTGCGCCGAGCAGGCGGGAGGCCTGGCCGGGAGCGACCCGTTCACTGCCCTTGAACATCATGTGCTCCAGCACATGGGAGATACCGGTCAGCCCGGGCGGCTCGTCGCTGCTGCCGACCTTGTACCAGAGCTGGGAAACCACCACCGGAGCGCGCTGATCTTCGCGCACAACGACCTTGAGGCCGTTGTCCAGGGTAAATTCATGCGTGTTGTTCGGGGTGTCAGCCCGCAGTGCGCTGCTGCCAAGCAGCAGAAGCAGGGGGAGACAGATTGTCAGACTTGCGCGCCACATGTGAAGCCGTCCCGTTCAGTCGAGGGTCATACCGCCAAAGGCGGAAGTGGGGTAGGATAACTCAACATCCAATGCGACCGTGAAAGCGGTTCGCCAACCTCTAGATAGTGAACGTCCATGTTTGGTTCCAAAGACAAAGCAACACCGCCTGACACCTCGGCGGACGGGCAGGATGCCAGCAAGCAGGAGAAAAAAGGCCTGTTTGGCTGGATCAAGAAAAAGGGCGACGACAGTCCTGAGCAGCC
>JAMCWB010000020.1 GCA_023475025.1 Gammaproteobacteria bacterium | reverse complement strand
GGGCCCATACCGTTGCCAAAGGGCTTCCAGGCATTCGGCGGCAGGGCTTTTTCCAACTCGGGGTCAAAGCGTTCCGGACGGAAGGCATCGGCATCGTCACCCCACACGGCAGGATCACGGTGCAACATGGGTAACATGACCATCAACACATCACGCGGGCCAATCGGGTATTTACCGGCCAGCAGGGTCTTTTCATGCGGGCTGACGGCAAAGGCCGGGGCGGTTGGCCACAGGCGCAGGGTTTCCATCAGGATCTGCTCGATATAGCGCAGCCGTGAGAGATGATCCAGCGTTGGAATGGATTCCCCCATGACCTCGTCGACCTGCGCCTGCGCCTTGCGCAGTGCCTCGGGGTTGTTGAGCAGAAAATACAGGGCAAAGGACAACAGGCCGCTGGTGGTCTCGTGTCCGGCGATCAGGAAGGTCACCATCTGGTAGCGGATATTTTCATCCGACAGTCGCTCGCCGGTGACCGGGTCAACCGCTTCAAGCATGCGGTTGAGCAGGTCCGGCTTGTCCACCGGGCGCTTGCGCCGCTCGGCAATCAGCTCGTCCGAGACCGCATAGAGCAAGTCGGTATCCCTATCAAACTGCCGCGCCGCTTTCTTGCGGAATTTATTGATGAAAGGTGGTCGCCGCGAGCGGATACCGGCCTCGGTCAGACTGCTCATCATGGCATCGACAAAGGGGTGCAACTGGTCCTGATAGAAGCTGTTGAAACGGTAATCGAAACCACAGAGCGCGATGGTATCCAGGGTCAACCGGGTCATCTGTTCGGCGGCGTCCAGCTCGACAGCGGGGCCGAAACGCTCCCACCGAGTCATCATCTGTTCGGCGATATCCAGCATGGGCTCGAACATGTCGCGCAGGCCCATGGGGCCGAAGGCCGGCATCAGGATGCGATGCGCCTTGCCCCAGTTGGGCTCATCGTTATAGGCGGTGAACAGGCCATCGCCACCGATGGCGCGCAGCTGTTGCAATGACGCATGTACCTTCTTGGCAAAGCGGCTTTCATCGCAGACTTCGTTGGCCAGTTCCTGGGAGCTGAGCATAAGCACGCGGCCAATGGGGAAATCCAGTCGTATCAGCGGGCCGTAGTCACGGACCAGTTGCATCATCGACTGGATCGGTGTTTTGGCATCAATGTCCGGCAAATTACCCAGCCAGGGAGCGGGTTTGGGCTGGGGTATGGTCTGATCAGTCATTATTCTTGTTCTCTGCGGACGAAGGCATCAGGTGCTGGCTTTACGCTTGCTCAGCGCCCATTTGAGGGCCGGCTGGTAGGCGCCGCTGCCCAACAGGCGCTGCAAGCGGTCGAGCCAGCGGGCATCCGGGCCCACCAGCACACGCCGGGCATTGCGCTGCACGCCGCGCAGTATCTGTTGCGCCGCCGCTGCCGGGGTGGTGGTCTGGATCGCCTTGCGCGCATTGGCCCGGGCCTGTTCGGGGCTGTCGCCGGTCAAGGCCGTCACGCCGGGATCAACCCGGGCACTGTCAGCAATCTGCGTCGCCACACCACCAGGGTGCACACAGGTGACACTGACCGGGGCCTGAGCCATTTCCAGCTCCATGCGCAGCGCTTCGGTGAAACCCCGCACGGCAAACTTGCTGGCGTTGTAGGTGCTCTGGGTAGGAACGGCAATCAGACCGAACAGGCTGGACAGATTGATCACATGCCCGTCACCCGATGCGCGCAGGTGCGGCAGAAAGGCCTGGGTGCCATGCACTACACCCCAGAAATTGATGCTCATGACCCACTCGAAATCCTCGATGCGGGCGGTTTCCGCTGGCGTGCTGTGGGCGACCCCGGCATTGTTGAAAATCAGATTTACCCGGCCATGCTCGGCGACCACCTGTTCGGCCCAGGCAAAGACTGCAGCGCGGTCAGCAACATCCAGTACGGCGGTCGTTACCTTGATCCCCTTTGTCTCACATAGCCGGGCAGTCTCCGTCAGCCCCTCGCTGTTGACATCGCTGAGCGCCAGATGGCAGCCCGTGGCAGCCAGATTCTGGGCCAGGGCCCGACCAATACCGGAACCGGCGCCAGTAATGGCCGCCACCTTGTCAGTGAAATCTCGCATTGTTTTTCCTTGTTCTTATTCTGTTCCGGGCCATGCTGGGCCAGCCCGGAGCGGATACTGCAAGTCATCAGGTCAAGCGTCGACCGTCGGCTCTACCCGCTGACGACCGGCAGTGGCTTTGTCATCCACTTTGTCCGCAGCAACCGGCGCCAGTGCCGTCACCTCATCCAGCGCCGCATAGGCCAGCCCAAGATGACGCTGGACCCGCAACAGGTAATGCAGATCATTGAGCAGTGAAGACGCCTGCCAACCATCCATTTCCCGATTACGCAATGCACTTTGTACCTCACGCTGGAAGTTGTCGGCAAACTGCTTTTCCAGCCGTTCATAATCGGCAAAGGCCAGCCGATGTGCTTCCACACCCTCGCCGACCACGGTCAGGGCGTCCAGGCTCTGCATGGCCTTGATGCACTGCCAGCGCAAACGGTCATAGGCCGAGCGAATGGTCGGTTGGGTGCTGTCGATCTGCCGGCGCAGGTTGGCCTGCAGATGCTTGGCGGCTTTGACCGACTCCACCAGATCCCGCGCGGCCATGCTGTATTGCATCAATTGCTGCTGCTGCTCTGGCAGCAAGGAGGTATCCAGTCGACTGATAAAATCGATAATATCGCCATACACGCCTTTGACATGGCGCTCATAGAGCGCATCCGCATCCACCCGCTGTTCCAGCGGTACTGCGGCCTGCAGGCGGGCTTGCAGTTGTTCATTGTTCAGGCCGGCCTTGAGGTCAGGCAAGTAGAGCGCACTGCCGATAACTTCGCGGCTCAACCCGGCCAGATGACGCACCTCCTGATCCAGCACCTTGAGCGCGGCATCGGCATGCAACAGGCTGGAATCATTCAGGTAGCGCGCACGCATGGGCGGCTGATCACTCAGGCTCGGAGCGTCCGGGTCCCTTGCCTCCACATCCGCATCCGGCAGCCAGCGCATCAGGAATTTCACCATCAGAGGTACAAAGGGCAGCATGATGACCAGCCCGAGTACGTTGAACAGGGTGTGGAACAGCGCCAGCTTGAGCGTGTAGGCGTCAGCAGCGATACCCATCCAGGTCGACATCTCTTCAACCACGCGCGTCAGCGTCGGCAGAATGGCCAGGGCTACGGCCGCGGTCACCAGATTGAACAAAATGTGTGCGCCCGCAAGACGCCGCCCGGCATTGTTCGAACCCAATGCGCCAATAACGGCTGTCACCGTGGTACCCAGGTTGGCACCTATCGCCATGGCCAGCGCATTGCCATAAGCCAGCTGCCCGGTCGCCAGCGCCGCCAGGGTAATCATCATCGAGGCGTGGCTGGACTGCATCAATACCGTCGCCAGCAGCCCGAACAAGGTATACACCAGCACCCCGACCCAGCCACCCAGGTGATAACGCTCAAGGTCCAGCACGCCCTCGAAACTCTCGAAGCCGGCCTTCATCAGATTAATACCGAGGAACAGCAGACCGATACCGAGCAAGACCTGACCGACACCCTTCCACACCGCTTCTACCCGGCGACCCAGCATCACACCGAACACCAGCAGGGGCATGGCAACCGCAGCCAGGTCAATCTTCAGGCCGACCAGGGCAATCAGCCAGGCGCCGGTGGTGGTGCCCAGGTTGGCACCAAAGACAATACCGATCCCCGCCACCAGGCTGACCAGCCCGGCACTCAGGAAGGCAATGGTCAACAGGGTGACCAGTGAACTGGACTGCACCAGCGCGGTACTCACCACACCGAACAGCAGGCTTTTCCACATGCGGTTGGTACTGCGCGATAACCAGCGCTCCAGCGCACCCCCGGTGAAAGCACGAAAGCCATCCTCCAGATGGTGCATACCCAACATGAAAAGCGCGATACCCGCCGCCAGAGTGGCCAGTTCAGGGCGCCAGAAAAACAGAACAATGAGAACCAGCAAAACCGCTGGCACCCATCTGGGTGTCAGAAATGCTTTCATATGACCCCTGTGGTCAGGCGGAATACCCGACCGTGCAGTTAACCGGCGCGCCTAGCGCCGGTCAGAGCAAACCGCCGTAGTCGCTTACTGGCGACCGTCTTGCTGCTTGCGACCATAGCCGCTCTTGGTGCAGCCCAGGCAGCGCACAAAGGTCTCGCGACCCGGACGGACTACCAGCTCCTGACCCGCTTCACGGGTGTTCCCCGCCAGCGCAGTAAAGGGCAGACTGACGACAAAGGCCGCCGTACCGATCGCAGTTACCCCGAGCAGCAAAGGGCGGGCAATCAACAGATCGCCGGTCATGGCGTAAAAACCGGGGTTGTTGACCTCTTCCTGATAACCGTAGGAACGGTCAGCGGCCAGCACACTGGCACTGAGCAGAACACCGGCGAGAATAGCTGTAGCTTGACGTAACAGGCGCATGATTAGATCCCTGGTTGTGGCCCGATAGGCATTGTTATTGGCGAGCAGCACTCGTCCCGAGTACTGCATACACCTGTTCATTGTAGGCATAAATCCCGTTATTACGGAATCCGCCACAGAAAATTTTGCTAAGTGCTTGAAATATCGATACTCACATAAGTAGATGCTTTTGCACATGAGAGGAAAGCGGTGATAAAGGGGATTACAGATTACAGCAGCGCCGAATAACGACACCTTCGCCTGGCAGCTTGGTCGGAGCGGCCCGGTGCTGGACCGTTAGATGCCAAGGATGGCATCTACGAGCCCCCAGGGACGGGTTCACGGCGTGTCCAGCACCGGGCCGCTCCGATCATGCTGAGGCACCGGGCCGTACTAACCAGCGCTTGTTCAACGCTGGCAGCTGGAACAGTACACACTCGACCGCTGACCGAGCCGACACTCGGACAAGGTGCGCCCGCACACCTTGCATAGCTCGCCACCGCGACCATAGACAAACAACTCCTGCTTGAAATACCCCGGCTGCCCGTCGCCGCCGGTAAAGTCACGCAAGGTCGTACCGCCACGCTCAATCGCGTAGGCCAGGATGCGCTTGATCTCCAGCGCCAGCTGTATATAACGCGCCTTGCTGATGCGCCCGGCCTCGCGCCGCGGATCTATCCCGGCAGCAAACAAGGCCTCGCTGGCATAGATATTCCCGACCCCGACCACCACCGCATTGTCCATGATGAAGGGCTTGACCGCCGTGCGCTTGCCGCGCGAACGCTGGTATAAAAGCTCACCATTGAACGCCTCACTCAAAGGCTCCGGCCCCAGACTGGCCAGCAGAGGATGGAGCTGGGGATCAGTACTCCACAGCAGCGCACCAAAGCGACGCGGATCGGTGTAGCGCAGCGCCAATCCGGAATCCAGCTCGATATCCACATGCGCATGCTTGGCCGCTGGCGTACCAATCGGCACCAGACGCATATTACCCGACATGCCAAGATGCCCGATCAGCACCCCGCCGCCGATATGCATCAACAAGTACTTGGCCCGGCGATCAATCCGGGTAAACACCTGATCCTCGATCTGGATGGCCAGATCCTCGGGAATCGGCCAGCGCAACCGCCGGTCACGCACGATCAACTGTGTTACCCGTTTGCCTTCCAGGTGCGGCGCAATTCCACGACGGGTGGTTTCTACTTCAGGTAATTCAGGCATGCAGCGCTTCGCTCTCTGACAATCAAGGGACGGGCATCAGGCAGGCGCCATGGTAGCAAGAGAACAAAAAAGGGGCAGCAACTGACGCTGCTGCCCCTGGGCTTTTGTGTAACGGTGATGGAAACACTGATTAAATCGGTTTATGTGTGTCAGCCTGATTGGCGCCGACCGGCTCTGGACACGCCGTAAACCCTTCCCTGGGGGCTCGTAGATGCCATCCCTGGCATCTAACGGTCCAGAGCCGGTCGGCGCCAATCAAACTGGCAGAGATTGTGCAGTTAATCAGTGTTTCCCTACCTCACCGGCTCAACGATGGGAAAATCATGCGGTGGCTCTTCCAGCATCTGCAGCAAGCCAAAGAAGGCATTAGGGTCACCGTCCAGCTTTATCTGACCGCCTTGCACCGCTTCCGGGAAGGTCATTCTGGCCAGCAGAATCTGATCCAGCGTATCGCGGGTCATGCTGATACTGACATGCGGCTGCTCAGCCAGGGTGCCAGCCCGATAGGTCAGGGTCGAGTTCTCAAGATTCAGGCGGAAGTTCTCCTCCAGATCGGTCAGTGACCAGTTGATCACCAGGTGCTTGCCCTCAGCCTTTTCCGGGACCAGTCGCACCGCCAGCAGGTCAAAAAACATACCCGCTTCCAGCGCTTGCAGCAGATCCGGCTGCATGCCGCCACGTGGCAATTCGCCGACCCCGTTGCGCAGCTCCTGTGCACCTGTCAGGTAGGCACCACGCCAGGTACCGGCCTCCACCTGATACCCCAACTGTTCCAGCGCATCGGCCGCCAGCTCACGCGCCGCCTGATGATCCGGCTCGGCAAACACCGCCTGATTCATCACCCAGGCCACCCAGCGATAATCACCTTGGGCGAAATCGTCGCGAGCACGCTCGATCACCTGATCAATACCGCCCATGTAGGCAATGGTACGCGCAGCATTATCACGCGGCGGCAAGGGGTCAAGATTGGCCGGATTGGCATCGTACCAACCCATATAACGCTGGTAGACGCCGCGGGCATTGTGCTTGAGCGTGCCGTAATAACCGCGCGCCGACCACTCCTGATCCAGACTGGCGGGCAAACTCAGGTTCTCGGCAATATCACCGGGCAGCTCACCACGGTTCATGCGCCGCACCACCTGATCGTGAATGAATTTGTACAGATCGCGCTGCCTGGCGAGAAAGTGCTGCGCCTGCTCACGTTCCCAGATCGGCCAGTGGTGCTGGGCAATCAGGATATCCGTGCGATCGCCAAAGCGTTCCAGCACTCTGTCGATATAATGCGACCAGGCACTGGCGTCGCGGATCGCTGCACCGCGAATGGTATAGATATTGTGCAAGTGCTGGCTGGTAATTTCTGCCGTATTGAGCACATTGAATTGAGGAAAAAACATCATCATCTCGGATTCGGCTTCAGTGCCGTGCGCCATCTGGAATTCGATAGTGATGCCGTCAATCTCCAGGGTCGCGTTATCCGGTACCGTATGGGTCGGTGCAATCAGCGAAATCGGACCACTGGCCAGGGCCTTGCCCAACCCGGTATCCACATGCCCCCGTTCACCCGGCGGCAGATCATTGCCAAACTGATAGATCGCCCGGCGCGTCATAGCATTACCGGCGATCACGTTTTCCGCCACCGCATGCTCCATAAAGCCGTAAGGGGCATAAATCTGCACCTTGCCGGCGCGCACCTCTGCCTCGCTGGTAACCCCTTTTACACCTCCAAAGTGGTCAGCATGGTTATGGGTATACATCACTGCGACCACCGACTTTTGCGGACGATGCTGATAGTAGAGCTCAAGACCGGCCCTGGCGGTCGCCGGCGTCAGTAGCGGATCAATAATGATCAGACCGGTTTCGCCTTCGATGATGGTCATATTGGCCAGATCCATCCCGCGAATCTGGTACATGCCTTCCACCACTTCAAAAAGACCATGAATGGCATTCAGCCGCGCCTGTCGCCACAGACTCGGGTTGACCGTATCAGGCGCTGCTTCTTCTTGCAGGAAAGCATAGGGCGCCATATTCCAGGCCGTGTGCCCGCTGTCATCGACCACCAGGCCATCCGGCAGCGCACCTATAAAGCCGCGATTGGCATCATCAAAGGCCCGAGTATCAGTAAAAGGCAGTTGTTCCAGCACTGCAGCATTCGCTGCAGCCGTGGCCGGCTCTGCTGCTTTCGGACCTGCCAGAACCACGCCGCTCAGGGCCAGACCCAAGAGGCCCGCGCCCATCCGATAATAGAAAGAGTTATGCATTGTTATTGTTCCTGTACGCAAGTAAACGCAACCAGCTTGCTTGGCGGCAAAGCTGCTTGATCAGCTCAGCAGTGACAATCCACTACCGAGGTTGACCCTGCATTGAGTATGGAACACCCAGGGAAAAACGACCGTGGCCAAACAGGCCGAAAAACTGGTTTTAGCGGACAATCAGGATCAAAAACCCTAAAACACTGCCAACGAGGCTTCACCCGTTTAACCACATCAAAGTTTCAGGATTAAGGGTGCAGGTGGAGGCCTGACCAGGACCGTCTGTGGCAGGGCCGAAAAATGCTCCTGCATTTTCGGCACTTCCGCCATCCATGGCGGTCGGACGCCATAGACGAGCTAGATGGGTGAGGCAAGCGTTGGCAAAGCATGCTTTGCGCGCAGCCGAACGCCTGACGATCTGTGATCGACAGGCCGGCCCCGAAGGGTATTTGCCGCGTGTCCCGGATAGGGCCGACGGAACACCCGAACAAATCCCTCTATAAGCACAAGCACCAGCCAGCAACCAACCTCACCCATACAACCAGTAAGTAAACAGCAACAACAGCAGTAACAAGGGCATCACGCTCAGCACAAAGCGCCCATTCCAGCCAAAGGCCACCTGCATCGGCGGCACACCGCTATAGCGTGACAGAATCAGGGTCGAAGGACCGAAGGGGGAGAAAATCATTGCCAGCGAAAAGCCGCACATCAAGCCTACGGCCGGCGTCAGAATCGGCACCCCCAACAGATTCAACTGCGCCAGCAAGCCCGCAATCAGGGACAGCGACACAATAGGCGCCACCCCGATCACCGCCAGCGTAATAGTGCTGAACAGACTGGCAATCGCCAGCAGCACATTGTATTTCGGCTCCTGCGCCAGCCAGGCCGCCAACTGCTCCAATGGCGCAACAGCACCCAGTACACCCCCCAGCAGCGCCGCACAACCAAAGATAAACATCTCATTGTGCATGCTCATCATGTTCTCACCGACCTGACGTAGCGCCAGCTTCGGCGAACGATCACGCCAGAGCAGATAGGCAATCACCCCCACCGGCACCAGAACCATCGCCGACTGCGACGCCGACAGGCCGGAAAAGGTCGCCAGCACCCCGATGGCCAACAGGCCCAGCAAACTGCCCAACAGCAGTGAAATCATGCCATCGGCCTTGGTCTCATCGCCAATACTGTCACGCAAGGCTATCAGCCCCTGGGTTTCCCGGTACCAGCCCACACCGATCATCATCATGGCCGCGACAATGCCGAAAGGCACCATGATGCTCCAGGACAACTCCGGCATCTCGCGGGTAATGATGGCAATGGTCACACTGGTCGGCGCCAGCAAGGGCACCAGGGCAAAACCGCGCAGCGTGGTCACCATCACACTGCGCAGCCCGGCAATACGGTCCGCATCGGACAGCGAATAGCGCTTCAGATGCTCCACCAGGGTGCCGCAGAGCAGGTTCATCATGCCGAAATTGAGAATCGAGCCAATGCTGCCGGCGGTCAGCACGTATCGCGGATAGAGGATGGCACTGGGCCCGGTCAGTAATGCCTTGTGCAGGTCGCGCAGTTGCGGCAAACGCAGCGCCAGCAACTGCATCAAGCCCAGAGCAGCCAGAAAGGACGTATAAAAGGCCGCCGAACTGGCCAGGCGTGGCCACAGCTCAGGCGTGGTACGCGGACTGAAAATCGCCGCCAGCAAGATCGCCAGGGTAATAATGCCCAACCAGCGCGGATAAGGGTTCAAGCGGGTGAAATGCAGCAGAAAATAAACCACAAACACCGCCGCTGCCGCCCAGCTCAGCGGCGGCAAACGCAGCAGTAACGCCAGCAGCTCAAGGGCAACCCCGAGTGGCAGCAGCGCAACCTTCACGCTGGCAACCTCACGGTAAATCCTTGCGATAGGCACCCTTCTTGAACACGCCCTCGCCAAAGCCCAGCAGCTTGCCGTGCTCGTCGACCAGATCACAACTGGCCATAAAGATCTTGTGGCCGTTATTGCGGCAGGTGGCAATGGCGCGAATATGGCTACCGGCCCCGGCCACTGCGGTGAAATTCACATTCATCGACAGGGTAATGGCCACCCGACGCTCATCAGCCTTCTCCGCCCAGGTACCACACAGGCCCATGGCAATATCCAGCAGGGTTGCGGTCACCCCGCCGTGCAGATTGCTGGCATTGTTCAGATGCCTTGGCGCCAGCGTCAAACCGACCACGGCACGGTTTTCACTGTATTCCTCCAGCTCGCAACCGATGTCCTGGAAAAACCCGGTCACACTGCGCGCTACCGCCTGCCGTTCTGCTTGATCCACGCTATTACCCCACCGCTATAAAAGATGACTAGACTGACAGTTTGCGTTGGACGGGCCTTGTCCGGGTACCTGCGGTTCCTCTGATGCACCAACCCTGAGACATAACTTCAGCAGGCGAAGGCATTGTGCGCAAGTAGGCAAAATTGGCAAGGCGCAAACTTGCACTGACTCAGCGCAGGATTTAATCTCGCACAGTTAAACGAAATATTATTCCGCTATGCGAAACAAATAGGGTAAACGAGGAGGCAATGCATGTTCAACCGGATTGGCGTAATTGGCGCCGGCGCCATGGGCCGAGGAATCGCCCAGCTGTTCGCCACCAGCGGCCAGCAAGTGCAGCTCTACGACACCCGCAGCGACGCCATTGACGAGGCGCTGGCCTTCAACCGCAAGCTGCTGGAGCGCTCTGTCGCCAAAGGCAAGCTCAGTCAGGACGAACTCGACGCCATCATGACGCGCATGCAGCCGGCCACTGACCTGAAAGACTTCAAGGACTGCGACCTGGTGATCGAAGCCATCGTCGAGATCCTCGAAGTGAAACAGAAGGTCTTCGGCGAACTGGAAGGTATCGTGCGTGAAGATTGCGTACTGGCTACCAACACCTCATCCCTGTCGGTAACCCGCATTGCTGCCGGTTGCCAGAAGCCCGAACGGGTTGCCGGTTTCCACTTCTTCAATCCTGTGCCCTTGATGAAGATCGTCGAAGTGGTACGTGGCGCACGGACCGACGAGCGCTATATCCAGGGCCTGGTTGAGCTGGCCGACAAGGCCGGACACTTCCCGGCAATCACCCCTGACACCCCCGGCTTCCTGGTCAACCACGCCGGCCGCGCCTTCGGCACCGAAGCCTTGCGCATGCTCAGTGAAGGTGTCGCCACGCCTCAGCAGATCGACCGCATCCTGCGCGATGGCCCCGGCTTCCGCATGGGCCCGTTCGAGCTGTTCGATCTGACCGGGCTGGATGTCTCGCACACGGTCATGGAGTCAGTGTACGAACAGTTCTACCATGATCCGCGCTACACACCGTCGTTCATCGCCGCGCAGCGTGTGGCGGCTGGCCTGCTTGGGCGCAAGACCGGCCAGGGCTTCTACCGCTATGAAGAGGGGCAGAAAATCGAAACGCCCGAGCCGACGGTCGAAACCCTGCTGATCACCCGCCCCTTCTGGCTCGATAGCCACGACGCGACTGTGCGCAGCGACGTGCATGCCGTGTTGAGCGCCGCTGGCGCCACACTGGAAACCGGCAACCTGCCGAGTGACGAGGCCATCTGCCTGGTGACTCCACGCGGTGAGGACTGCACCAGC
The DNA here is from genome assembly GCA_023475025.1 of Gammaproteobacteria bacterium. GTDB lineage: Bacteria > Pseudomonadota > Gammaproteobacteria > Pseudomonadales > Pseudomonadaceae > Halopseudomonas. Next base: position 37,247 of record JAMCWB010000020.1, on the reverse strand, counting down.
GCACTGGTGCATCAAGGCCTGGATGCCAGCCGTACCCTGGCCCTGGATACCTTTGCCACCTGGGACAAACGCCGCACCCTGATGCGCAACCCGGCCACCAGCGCCGAGGCTGCGGCTCAGGCCCGTCAGGCGCTGGGCGCCGACGGTGTGCCGGTGGAACTGATCAATGATTCGCCCGGTTTCGTGATTCAGCGCCTGATCGCCAGCGTGATCAACCTGGGCTGCGAAATCGCGCAGAAGGGCATTGCCACCCCGGAAACCCTCGACCGCGCCCTTCAACTGGCGCTCGGCTACCCGAAAGGCCCGCTGGCCTTTGGCGAGCACTACGGCAAAACAGCCGTGCTCGAGGTGCTCAATAACATGCAGGCGGTCTATGGCGAACCGCGTTACCGCCCCAGTCCCTGGCTGCGTCGTCGGGTACAACTCGACCTGCCGCTGACCACCCCGGATTCTCAGGAGTAATTATTCATGACTGCCTATATATATGATGGTTTGCGTTCCCCCTTCGGCCGCCACGCCGGTGCCCTCGCCAGCGTGCGCCCGGATGACCTGCTGGCTGACGTCATGCGTGCACTGGTGGCGCGCAACCCCTTTGCCGGCGAAGACTACGAAGACGTGGTCATGGGCAATACTAACCAGGCCGGCGAAGATGCGCGCAATATTGCCCGCCACGCCGGTTTGCTCGCTGGCCTGCCGCCGGAAGTGGCCGGGGTCACCGTCAACCGCCTGTGCGGTTCTGGCCTGGCCGCTATTCTGGATGCCTCCCGGGCCATCAAGAGCGGCGAAGGCGAGCTCTTTGTTGCCGGTGGCGCCGAAAGCATGAGCCGTGCGCCCTTCGTCATCGCCAAGAGCGAAAGCCCCTACTCGCGCGACTTCCGTGCCTTTGACAGCACCATCGGGGCGCGCTTCCCCAACCCCAGGGTGGAAAAAGCCTTTGGTGACGACACCATGCCGCAAACCGCGGACAACGTCGCTGCCGAGCTGGGTATCAGCCGCGAAGAAGCCGACACCTATGCCGCCCGCAGCCAGGCGCTGTATGAAAAGGCGCGCAGCGAAGGCTTCTTCACCGATGAAATCCTGCCGATTGAAGTCAGCCAGGGCCGCAAGAAGCCGGCCAAACTGGTTGATCAGGATGAGCACCCGCGCCCGCAGAGCAACCTCGAGGCCCTGTCCGGCCTACGCCCGCTGTTCGAAGGTGGCGTGGTGACCGCAGGCAACGCCTCCGGTGTGAATGATGGCGCTGCCGCCCTGATCATCGGCGACGAGGCCATCGGGCAGAAATACGCCATCAAGCCCCGTGCACGCATTATCAGTGGCGCCGTGTCCGGCGTTGCACCGCGCGTGATGGGTCTGGGTCCGGTTGAAGCCTGCAAGAAAGCGCTCAGCCGTGCCGGCCTGAGCCTGGCCGATATGGACGTGATCGAAATCAACGAAGCCTTTGCCGCCCAGGTGCTGGGCTGCTGCAAGCAACTGGGTATCGCCTTTGACGACCCACGCCTGAACCCCAACGGCGGCGCCATTGCCGTCGGCCACCCGCTGGGCGCCTCCGGCGCACGCCTGACCCTGACCGCCCTGCGTCAGCTGGAACGCACCGGCAAGCGCTATGCACTGGTCAGCCTGTGCATCGGCCTGGGCCAGGGCGTCGCCACCGTCATCGAGCGACTGGACTGACGTCAGACGCTGGAGGCGGGAGGCGGGAGGCTGGAAGCTGGAAGCTGGAAGTGATCAGCGTGTGCTTGTTGCTTGCCGTTGAAGGCTGAAGGCTGAAGGCTAATAAGGGTGTGAGTTGCTTGGTTCGCGCGCAATAGCCAGCAACTCACAATGAAAATCGGCTTCAAGCTTCTAGCTTCTAGCTTCTAGCTTTCAGCCTTCAGCCCGTTTTTTTTGCTAAGGTATGCGCTTGAACACAGCTGAGCGATAGTCCGCATGTACATGACCAACAACCCGTTTGAATGGCTGGGCGCTGCCTTGGGCACTATTATCCGGGTCATTCTCGATAGCCTGATGTGGTTGTTCGAGATCATTACCGGTGCCAGCACCGCCTTTATCAACGGATTTTCCCGGGCGCTTGGCGTAGACAGTGGCATTTTAACCATTGCTGCGGTCATCCTGGGCCTGTTCCTGATCTATCTGGGTGTGCAGCGCATGGTCCGTAAACGGTTTGTTGCCGGGGTGATCTGGATTTTGCTCGGTCTCTGGCTGCTCAGCGCCTTGATCCGCTGACCGACTGCTTCGGGCTACCCGGTTGCCGCGAGCACCCGCAAGGGTCTAGGCTGAAAACACTTTCCAAGCGCGTTATCCACTTTAAAGGAGACGATTATGGGTTTTGCTTTTTCCAACGAACTCACCTTGACCAGCAGCAACTTCGACCCCGCCAGCCCGATCCCCAAACGGCATACCGGCGAAGGGGTGGATGTCTCACCACAATTGAGCTGGGCCAACGCCCCTGCGGAGACCAAAGGCTTCGCCATCATCTGCCACGACCCGGATGCGCCGCTGATCTCACCCCGCGGTACTTACGGCTTTGTGCACTGGACGCTGTACAACATCCCTGGCTCAGTCAACGCCCTGAGCGAAGGTTGCCAGGATTTTGTCCGCGGCAAGAACGACTTTGGTAATACCGGTTACAACGGCCCGATGCCGCCCGAAGGCCACGGCATGCACCAGTACTATTTCTGGGTGATCGCCCTGGACGAAGACCTGCAGCTGCCACCGGGCCTGACCCTGTGGGAATTGCTGGCCAAGATCGAGCCGCATGCGCTGGCGATGAACCGCCTGGTAGGTACCTACAAGCGCGGCTGAGCGTGACCCTCCCTCCGGGTGGCACGGCGCCGGTCGTGCCACCTTGCCCGATAACGCAGTTCGGACCCTCCGATGACCACTCCAACGACCCATGCCCTGGATCAGGCCATTCGCCTGCAGATGACGGCGGCCAATCAATTCACTGGCCACTGTGACGAAACCTACCTGAATATGGTTGGCCCCTTTGGCGGCATGACCGCAGCCACCCTGCTGAATGCGGCACTGCAGCATCCAGAGCGCCTCGGTGACCCGGTCTCGCTCACGGTCAACTTTGCCGGCCCGGTAGGCCTGGGTGATTTTGAGATTGAAGCCACCCCGCTGCGCACCAACCGCTCAACCCAGCACTGGCTGCTCTTGCTACGCCAGAATGGCGAGGTGATGACCAGCGCCACTGCCTTCTTTGCCAACCGGCGGGAAACCTGGTCGGAGCAGGTGGCCGACTGCCCGCCAGCGCCCGCCGTCAGCGAGCTGCCGCGCCTGGAGCGGCATGAGCGCGCCTGGTTCAAGCATTATGATATGCGCTATATCAGCGGCGCCTTCATGCCTGGTCACCAGGAAAGCAATGACAGCCTGCTGTGGGTGCGCGACCAGCCACCCAGGCCACTGGATTTTGCCGCCTTGACTGCCCTTGGCGATATTTTTGCGCCACGCATTTTCAGCCGCCGTCAGGCTTTCACGCCAGCCGGCACGGTATCAATGACGCATTATTTCCATGCGACCCAGGATGATCTGCAGCGCGCCGGTACCGATTTTCTGCTTGGCCAGGCAGGCGTCAGCCGCTATCACCACAATTATGCCGACCAGCTCGCCCACCTGTGGGCAAGCGACGGCACCCTGCTGCTGACCAGCACCCAGGTGGCTTACTTCAAGGAGTAGTCAGCGTCGGGCCACCTGCCGGTTGGCCCGGGGCCGGATCAAGCCTGTAACCAGGGCAATACCGCTGCGCGCAAAGGCGCATTCAACAGCATTCTGGTCTCACGGTAGGCGCTGCGAGGCAAGGCAGCGAGGCGTTGCAGATGGCCGCGCGCCTCCAGCAGCACATGCTCACTGGCATGCAACTCATCAAAAAAGCCGGCCTGTACCGCCTGATCAGGGTTCAGACCTTGGGCCTGCAAGGCGCAGCGCGATAGCCACTGGGGTGCCACCCGTTCACGGGCAATTGCCATGGCAGCCCTGGGCATGGTCATGCCGATAGCCACCTCATTGAGAGCAACCTGCCAATCCCCAGTGGTGCCAACGCGGTAGTCGGCCAACAGGAGCATAAAGGCCGCCTTGGCCATGGCATGACCGCTGGCGGCAATCACCAGCGGTGCCGGATAGTCCAGCAGGGCCAGGGTCAAACGGTCGCCGGCGGCACGCATGGCGTCACAGGCAGGGCCACCGGCGGCAATCAGCTTGCGGTCATAGCCGGCACTGAAACACCCCGGGCGACCACTGATCAGCAAGGCCGCATCGGCTGCGGCAGCCTCCGCGATGGCTGCCAGCAACTCGTCCAGCATGGCCTCGGACAGCGCATTAACCTTGCCGTCGTCCAGCACGATCTCGGCCAGCCCATCGCTCAGACTGAACTGCAGGCGCTGGCTCATGCCGCGCCCGCCTGCGCGCGCGCTTCATCACGCAGCACCCGGCGCAGCAATTTGCCGACCGTCGACTTTGGCAGGTCATCGCGGATCTCGACCTGGCGGGGAATCTTGTAGCCGGTCAGGTGCTCGCGGCAATGGGCGATGATACCAGCACTATCCAAAGTAGCATCGTGCAGGCTGACATAGAGCTTGATCGCCTCGCCAGTGCGTTCATCAGGAATACCCACCGCCACACACTCGCGAATCCCCGGGTGGCGCATGACCGCATCCTCGACATCATTGGGGTAGACGTTGAAGCCGGAGACCAGAATCATGTCTTTCTTGCGATCAACCAGCTTGAGAAAGCCTTCCTCGTCAATCACCCCGACATCACCGGTTTTCAGCCAGCCGTCTGCACTGAAGGTCTTGGCTGTTTCATCCGGCCGTTGCCAGTACCCCTGCATCACCTGCGGACCCTTGATCAGTAGTTCACCCGGCTCACCGCGTGCGGTTGGATTGCCATCATCGTCTACCGTCTGCATGAAGGTATCGATCACCGCCTTGCCAATATAGCCCTCGCGATAGGGCGTATTGGCCGTCGAGGCCACCACCACCGGCGAGGTTTCGGTCAGGCCATAACCCTCACGGATCACGCTGCCGGTGCGCGCCAGCCAACGCTTGGCAATTTCGGTATTAAGTGGTGCACCACCTGAATTGACCCACTTCAGCCGGCTGAAATCCAGGCTGTCAAAGTCCGGGTGCGCCATCAGGGATACGAAGAGGGAGTTGATGCCGGTCAGCAGGGTAAAGGGATGCCGCTTGAGATCGGCCATCATGCTGTCCAGGTCGCGCGGATTGCTGATCAGTACGCTATGGAATCCAGTAAACACCGAGGCAATGCAGTTCGCGGTAAAGGCGAAGATATGGTAAAGCGGCAGCGGCGACACGCGCACTTCGTTGCCGTACTCCACTTCACCAGGCTTGAGAATACTGACCGCCTGCAACACATTACACAGGATGTTGTGATGGGTCAGCATGGCGCCCTTGGATACCCCGGTGGTTCCGCCCGTGTACTGCAACAGAGCCAGATCATCATGATCACGCTCAGGGCTGACCGCTGGCAGGTCAGCGCCGGCTTGCAGGGCGTGCATAAAGCGGGTTTCATCAGCGGCGCAGGTGGTCAGCTGGGGGGCCTGCAGGTCATCGGCACTGGTCACAATCAGGTGCTTGATCGCGGTATCCGCCTGCACGCCGCGAACCAGCGGGACCAGTTTATCCAGCACCAGTACCGCACTGGCACCGGAATCGCTGAACTGATGCCGTGCTTCACTGGCGGTGTACTGCGGGTTGGTGTTGACGATCACCAGCCCGGCCTTGAGCGCGGCAAAGATTCCGATGGTATATTGCAGCAAGTTAGGCAGCATGATCGCCAGGCGCTCGCCCGGCTGCAGGCCAAGCCCGTGACGCAGGTACCGTGCCAACTGATCAGCGCGATCATCCAGATCGATAAAGCTCAGGGTATCCGTACCGCAAGAGAACGCCGGTTTGTTGCCATAATCCTGCCGCGCCTGGGCAAGAATGTCGTAAATGCTGCGGTGCCCGAGCTCAGCCAATTGGGAGCTGACCTGGTACTGACCGGGTGACGTCATAGAAACCTCTTAACGGACTATTGTTTTGCAGAGCGGAATGAAATACCAAAAAGATGCTATTCTATCCCTATTGACTGTGCAATGATTGAGACGATCAGTGGCACTAAAGTCGAAATGAGACTCGGACACGTCCGTAATAATAGACCCCCGGAGACCGCCCCGCCGGCCCGGCCAGACAGCAAGCAGACCGTATGAACGACAACCTGGAAATCAGCCCAGCTACGCCCGCCACACCCAAGGACCGGAAATTTGTCGAAGCACTGTCGCGCGGCCTCGATGTGCTGCGGGCCTTCAGCCAGGGATCGGTGGTCATGGGCAATCAGGATATCGCCCGCATCACCGGCCTGCCCAAACCGACTGTCTCACGCATGACCTATACCCTGACCAAGCTGGGCTACCTCAGCTACTCGCCGCAACTGGAAAAATACCAGCTGGACTCCGGCGTGCTGGCCCTGGGTTATGCCTATGTCTCCAACCTGCGGGTGCGCCAGCTGGCCAAGCCCTATATGGATGAATTCGCTCGCTCGACCAATACTTCGGTCGGCCTGACCTGCCGCGACCGCCTGTCGATGATATACGTGGAAAACTGCCGCCCGGCCGAGACCACCTCGCTGCGCATGGATGTCGGTGTGCGTCTGCCGCTGGCCACCACGGCTGCCGGCCGCGCCTACCTGGCGGCAATGAAGGATGAAGAGCGCGCTCACGTACTGGCCGCCATCGAAGCCCGCAACCCCGAGCAATGGCCCGAGTGGCAGACGCAACTGGAAGAGTGCTTCGAAGATTTTCGCCAGCACGGCTTCTGCCTGTCACTGGGTAACTGGGACCGCAACGTCAATGCCGCCGGCGTCCCCCTCTACCTGCAGGACGGCACCATCATGGCCCTGACCTGCGGCGCGCCCTCCTATCTGGTATCCGAAGAAAAAGTGAAAAACCAGCTCGCCCACCAACTCGCCATGCTCGCCCGCGACATCGAACGGCTCGGGGTTTAGCGAGCGGCGCTGGCGGCTGAAGGCTGAAGGCTGAAGGCTGGAAGCCACATTCTTGTATGAATTGCTGTTTTCCGCACGCATAACGAGCCACCCATACCCACATAAGGCTTCCAGCTTTCAGCCTTCAGCCTTCAGCCTTCAGCCAAGCGGCAAGCCGCTTGGCCATCATCTTTACTGATAAATCCCCATTCCTCTTCAACCAGGCATCGACAAGCGGCTTTATTTTTTGTATTTTGCCTAGCGGAATATGATTTCATTATTTCGCATAGTGGAATTAAATTGATTTACTCCAAGGGAGGTTAAGCATGTCGGACGTGGTCACGCTGGAACGTCAGGGCCCTATCGCGGTTATCCGGGTCAACAATCCTCCAGTCAATGCGCTGGGCATTGCCGTACGCGAAGGCCTGCAGAACAGCTTCAAGGCTGCCGAGGCGGATGCCGAGGTCAAGGCGATTGTGCTGGTCTGCGAAGGCAATACCTTTATTGCCGGTGCCGATATCAAGGAATTCGGCAAGCCGCCGAAGAGCCCGGGCCTGCCGGAAGTGGTCAATGACATCGAAGCCGGTAACAAGCCGAGCATCGCCGTGATTCACGGTACCGCTCTGGGTGGCGGCCTGGAAGTCGCCCTCAGCTGCCATTACCGCATTGCACGCAAAGACGCCAAGGTTGGCCTGCCGGAAGTCAAACTCGGCCTGCTGCCGGGTGCCGGTGGCACCCAACGTTTGCCCCGTGTGGTTGGTGTCCGCAAAGCCCTCGACATGATCGTCAGCGGCGCACCCATCAGTGCCGTAGAAGCCAACGAGCTGGGTGTGGTTGATGAGCTCTTTGAAGGTGATCTGCTGGCTGCCGGCAAGGCTTTTGCCGAGCAACTGATCGCTGACGGCAAGGGCGCCCGCCGCACCGGCGAGCGTACCGACAAGCTGGAAGGCGTCGACAATGCCGCGCTGGTTGCCGCCAAGCGGGCCGAGATCGAGAAGAAAACCCCTGGTCTGTTTTCTCCCCAGCGCTGCGTATCTGCCGTAGAAGCCTCCTTTACCCTGCCGCTGGCCGATGGCCTCAAGCGCGAGCGTGAGCTGTTCGGCGAGTGTCTGGTATCGCCCCAGCGCGCCGCCCTGGTTCACGCCTTCTTTACCGAGCGCCTGGCCTCCAAGGTCAACGACCTGCCGAAAGACACCCCGGTGCGCGAGATCAAATCCGCCGGTGTTATTGGTGGCGGCACCATGGGTGTCGGTATTGCCATGTGCTTTGCCAATGCCGGCATTCCGGTAAAGATTCTGGAAATCAGCGACGAAGCCCGCGACAAGGCCATCGAGCGTGCCCGCGACACCTATGGCATGAGCGTCAAGCGTGGCAGCCTGAGCGAAGCTGCGCTGGAAAAGCGCATGCAACTGGTCAGCGGCATCACCGATTATGCCGACCTGTCCGATGTCGACCTGGTCGTCGAAGCGGTGTTTGAAGACATGGGCGTCAAGCAGAAGGTCTTCGAGGCACTGGATGCCAACTGCAAGCCGGGTGCCATCCTGGCTTCCAACACCAGTTCGCTGGATCTGAACGCGATTGCCAACTTCACCAAGCGACCGGAGGATGTGGTCGGTCTGCACTTCTTCAGTCCGGCCAACGTAATGCGCCTGCTGGAAGTAGTGCGTGGCGCCAAGACCAGCAACGAGGTGCTGGCCACAGCTATGGCTATCGGCAAGAAACTGAAGAAAGTCGCTGTGCCGGTTGGCGTCTGCGATGGCTTTGTCGGTAACCGCATGGTGTTCCAGTACGGTCGTGAATCCGAGTTTCTGCTGGAAGAAGGCGCCACCCCAGCCCAGGTTGATGGCGTGCTGAAGAAATTTGGTATGGCCATGGGCCCCTTCGCCATGCGCGACTTGTCCGGCCTGGATATCGGCCTGGCAATCCGCAACCGCCAACGTGAAACCCTGAGCCCGGAATTCAAGTTGCCGACCATTCTCGGCAAGATGGCTGACGCCGGTATGCTGGGACAAAAAACCGGCAAGGGCTTCTACCTCTACGAAAAAGGTTCGCGCACACCGCTGGACAACCCTGAACTGCCTGCCATTCTGGAAGCGGCCTCTAAAGAGCAGGGTATTCAGCGCCAGCAACTCTCGGATGAGTATATTCTTGAGCGTTGCATGTATGCATTGATCAACGAGGGCGCCAAGATCCTCGAGGAAGGCATTGCCCAGCGGGCAAGCGATATCGACGTAATCTACATCAATGGTTACGGCTTTCCATCGCATCAGGGCGGCCCCATGTTCTATGCTGACAGCATTGGCCTGGACCGCGTCTATGCCCGCATCTGCGAATTCCATGAACAGCATGGTGCCTGGTGGAAGCCTGCACCGCTGCTGGAAAAGCTGGCCAAGGAAGGGCGCAAGTTCGCTGATCTGTGATGACTCGGGGTGGCTCGCCGCAGGGTGAGCCGCCCGCTACCTGTATTTAAACGAGGAAAACCCATGGAAATCCATTTCACCCCTGAACAAATCGCCTTCCGCGATGAAGTGCGTGAATTTCTCAAGCAGGAACTGCCTGCGGATATCGCTGCCAAGGTCAAACTGGGCAAGCACATGTCCAAGGAAGACCACGAGCGCTGGCAGAAAATTCTTTCTGCCAAAGGCTGGTATGCACCCGGCTGGCCGGTTGAGCATGGTGGTACTGACTGGGGCCCGATCGAAAAGCATATTTTCGACGAAGAGTCCGCCGCTGCCGGCGCACCCCGCCTGGTGCCTTTCGGCGTCAACATGGTTGCCCCGGTGATCATCAAGTTCGGTACTGAAGAGCAAAAGCAAAAGTACCTGCCGCGCATCCTCGATGGCACCGACTGGTGGTGTCAGGGTTACTCCGAGCCGGGCGCCGGTTCCGACCTGGCCTCGCTGAAAACCCGCGCCGTGCGCGATGGCGATCATTACATCGTCAATGGTCAGAAGACCTGGACCACACTGGGCCAACACGCCAACTGGATCTTCTGTCTGGTACGCACCGATCCGGAAGCTCAGCAGCAGCGGGGTATTTCCTTCCTGCTGATCGACCTGGACACACCCGGCATCACCATGCGCCCGATCCACACACTGGACGGCGAGCATGAAGTCAACGAAGTCTTCTTCGATGACGTCAAAGTACCGGTCGAGAACCTGGTTGGTGAAGAGAACAAGGGTTGGACCTGCGCCAAGTACCTGTTGACCCACGAACGGACCGGCCTGGCCGGCATCGGTGCTTCCAAGGCAGCGCTGACCAACCTCAAGCGCATCGCCAGCAAGCAGCAGAAGAACGGTCGTCCGCTGATCGAAGACACGCTGTTCCGCAGCCAGATCGCCGAGATCGAAATGTCGCTGATGGCTGCTGAAATGAGCACCCTGCGTATTGTCGCCGCGGCCTCCGAAGGCGGCGTACCAGGCGCAGAAAGCTCTATCCTCAAGGTTCAGGGCACCGAAATCCGTCAGACCATTACCCACCTGATGCGCAAGGCGCTGGGGCCCTATGCCCTGCCCTTCCTGCCGGAAGAAATGGAATATGGCTACGACGGCGACGTTCTGCTCGAGGACTACAGCCCGTCCCTGGCCGGCTCATACTTCAATATGCGCAAACTGTCGATCTTCGGCGGATCCAACGAGATCCAGAAGAACATCGTTTCGAAAATGATTCTTGAACTGTAAGGAGGTCGACCGTGGACTTCAAATTGACTGAAGAGCAACAGATGTTGAAGGAAACTGCGGAGCGACTGGTACGCGACGTATACACCTTTGACAAGCGCCAGAAATTCAGTGAGAGCGAGGCTGGTTTCAGCACCGCATTCTGGCAGCAAATGGGCGAGCTCGGCCTGACCGCCATCCCCTTCCCGGAAGAACTGGGTGGCTTTGGTGGCAAGGGCGTGGAAACCATGCTGATCATGGAACAGCTGGGTGCCGGCATCTGCCTGGAGCCCTACATGGAATCCGTGATTCTGGCCGGCGGCCTGATCACTCAGCTGGGCAGCGACACACAGAAAGATGAACTGCTGGGCCAGATCGCCAGCGGCGAACTGCAAGCCGCCGTCGCCCTGGATGAGCTGCACAGTCATTACAACCTGCATGACGTTCAGACCACCGCCAAGCAGTCCGGCGACAAGTGGACCCTGAACGGCCGCAAGGGTGTTGTGATCGGTGGCCATACCGCCGGCAAGATCCTGGTGTCTGCGCGCACCGCCGGTGATGTGCGTGACCAGCAAGGCATCAGCCTGTTCATTGTCGACCCCAGCGCTGCCGGCGTCAGCCGTCGCAACTACTCGACCGTCGATGGACGCAAGGGTTGCGAGCTGTTCCTGGAGAACGCTGAAGGTGAACTGCTCGGCAGCGCCGGCAATGCCTATGACGCCATTGCCTATCAGGCAGGCCGCGCTATCGCCGCCCTGTGTGCCGAAGCGGTTGGCGCCATGCGCGTGGCCTGTGACGTGACCCTGGATTACCTGAAGACACGTAAGCAGTTTGGCGTGCCGATCGGTAAATTCCAGGTCCTGCAGCACCGCATGGTCGACATGATCAGCGAGCTGGAACGCGCCACCTCCATGACCATCCTCGCCGCCTGTCTGGCCGATGATGAAGACAGCGCTGAGCGCACTGCCAAGTTGTCTGCGGCCAAGTTTATCGTCAACAGGGCTGCCCAATACGTCGCTGAGGAAAGCATCCAGTTGCATGGTGGCATCGCCATGACCTGGGAATACAGTGGCGCGCATTACGCAAAGCGCCTGGTGACCATCAGCCACCAGCTGGGTGATGATGACTATCACCTGGAAGCCTATGCGAAAGGTCTGACACTGGCCTGATTGTGGTCAGAACAGCCTGTTCTGGACGAAATGTGACCGGAGCAGGCTGTTTTGTCACAGAAATCTGTTAAAATGCACTATCGGTTAGCGGCTACGGCCGTTATCCTATGCACCCTTTTGAATGTCATGCGCCCGCCGGGCGTCTCATAGACCTGTGGAGGACGAACGTCCATGAAAATCCTCGTCGCCGTGAAGCGCGTGGTCGATTACAACGTCAAGGTTCGCGTCAAAGCGGACAATTCCGGTGTAGACCTCGCCAACGTCAAGATGTCGATGAACCCCTTCTGTGAAATTGCCGTCGAAGAAGCCGTGCGTCTGAAAGAAAAAGGCGTTGCGACTGAAATCATCGCTGTTTCCGTAGGCCCGACTGCTGCCCAGGAGCAGCTGCGTACAGCCCTGGCACTGGGTGCCGACCGCGCCGTACTGGTCGAGTCTGCTGACGAGCTGAGCTCGCTGAGCATTGCCAAGCTGCTCAAGGGTGTTGTCGACAAGGAACAGCCGCAACTGGTCATCCTCGGCAAGCAAGCCATCGACTCCGACAACAACCAGACTGGCCAGATGCTGGCCGCACTGAGCGGTTACGCCCAGGGCACCTTCGCCTCTGAAGTTGCCGTTGACGGTGACAAGGTCAAGGTCACCCGTGAAATCGACGGCGGTCTGCAAACTGTTGATCTGAAACTGCCGGCTATCGTCACTACCGACCTGCGTCTGAACGAGCCACGCTACGCTTCACTGCCGAACATCATGAAAGCGAAGAAGAAGCCGCTGGAAACCCTGAAGCCCGAAGATCTGGGTGTCAGCGTCAGCTCGTGCCTCAAGACTGTGAAGGTTGAAGCTCCTGCCGCCCGCAGCGCCGGTATCAAGGTGAAAACTGTGGACGAGCTGGTCGACAAACTCAAGAACGAAGCCAAGGTGATCTAAATGACAATTTTGGTTATTGCTGAACACAACAACGCCGAACTCAATGGCGCCACCCTGAACACCGTGGCTGCTGCCAAGGCCATCGGCGGTGACATCGCTGTTCTGGTCGCCGGTGAAGGTTGTTCCGCCGTTGCTGACGCTGCGGCCAAGGTCGAGGGCGTAAGCAAGGTCCTGCTGGCTGACAACGCTGCCTATGGCCACCAGCTGCCAGAGAACATCTCCCTGCTGGTCGCTGAACTGGGCAAGGACTACAGCCACGTTCTGGCCCCGGCCAGCACCAACGGCAAGAACTACATGCCCCGCGTTGCTGCCCTGCTGGACGTTGATCAGGTGTCTGAAATCATCGCCGTTGAAAGCGCTGATACCTTCAAGCGCCCGATCTATGCCGGTAACGCCATTGCCACCGTGCAGTGCACTGCCGACACCAAGGTCATCACCGTGCGCCCGACAGGCTTTGACGCCGTCGCCGCCGAAGGTGGCAGCGCCAGCGTAGAAGCGGTTTCCTCTGCTCACGACGCTGGTATATCCAGCTTCGTCAACGAAGAGCTGGCCAAGTCCGACCGTCCTGAGCTGGCGTCTGCCAAGATCGTTATCTCTGGTGGCCGTGGCATGCAGAATGGCGACAACTTCGAAATGCTCTACAAGCTGGCAGACAAGCTGGGCGCAGGCGTTGGTGCCTCACGCGCAGCGGTTGACGCTGGTTTCGTGCCCAACGATATGCAGGTCGGCCAGACCGGTAAGATCGTTGCACCGCAGCTCTACGTTGCCGTGGGCATTTCCGGTGCCATCCAGCACCTGGCGGGCATGAAAGACTCCAAGGTGATCGTTGCGATCAACAAGGACGAAGAAGCCCCGATCTTCCAGGTTGCCGATTATGGCCTGGTCGCTGACCTGTTCGAAGCAGTACCCGAACTGGAAGGCAAAGTGTAACGGCAGCGTCTCGCCGTACACCTTGAGTATCAAGAGAACCCCGGCTCGCCAGAGCCGGGGTTTTTTATTGCCTGACACAGCCTAAATGCACTAGCCTTTCAGAGTCATCCACTGTGTAGCAGGCGACCTGCTGACCATGTTGAATCTTCTCTTTATCGGTGCCGGTGGTATTGGTGGCTATTACGCCGCCCGACTGCTGCGTGCCGGCCATCAGGTCACCCTGACCGCGCGCGGCGAGCACCTGGCCGCATTGCAACGCAATGGACTCTGCGTCCATTATCAGGGCAACATCTGGCGCCATCAGGTCACGGCCCTGAGCCATAGCGACTTGATCGCCCGACACCAGGCCGGTGACTTTACCGCCATTGTGCTGACCCTCAAGTCCTCGGCCACCGCCGCCGTGATGCAGGAGCTGGCTGACTGGTTGCACGCGGCAGAGGTGCCGGTGATTTCACTGCAAAACGGTGTTGATAACGAACCCGAGATTGCCGCGGTTATCGGTGCCGAACGCACCCTCGGCGGGCTGGCAGTCCGCATCGGCGGGCATATTCTGGCACCGGGTGTCATTGCAGCGGAAGGCGTGGCGCAAATCGTTTGGGGGCAGTGGCCCAATGCCCGACAGACCAGCAACCGCTGGCATCAGCTGCTGCAGCAACTGACCGACGCCTGCAACAGCGCCGGTATCCCGACCCGGATCAGTGACGGCATCCAGCGTGAACTGTGGAAAAAACTGATCATCAACAATGGGGTCAATCCCCTGTCTGCGCTGACTGGCCTGGACACCCGCAGCCTGACGCATCACCCTGAACACGGGCCGGTGGTCTATGCCATGATGACTGAGACCCTGCAGGCTGCCCGGGCCGATGGCGTTGAGCTGAGCACCGCGGATCTGGACGAGATGCACGAGCTGATCCGTTCATTCAATGCCATCAAGACCTCGATGCTGGTTGATCGCGAAAAAGGCCGACCGCTGGAGCTCGACAGCATTGCTGGTGCCGTGCTGCGCCGCTGCAAACAGCAGCAGCTGGCGGCGCCGCATACCGAACGGGTAATGCGGGCATTGCAAGCGGAATACCCTTACCAGCATAATGGTTAAACCAAGCGTGTTCAGGATGAACCAGCGTGAGCCTTAAAACCCGTTTTCAGTTACTGATTGCCGCCCTGCTACTGATCGCTTCAGTGGCTACCTGGACAGTTTTCGAGCGCATAGCCGAAGGCATCGTTGAGCAATGGGGGCTGCGGGTTGCGGAAATCCAGGTACGCTATGACAGCGCCCGGCTGCTGCAACCCCTGGAACGGGAAATCGCCCTGGCCATGCAGATGGCTGACTCCAATGTCTTGCGGCGCTGGTCACGCGACCCTGACGACGCCGACTTACTGGCTGCGGCCATCGAAGAAATGGAGAGTTTCCGCCGCAACTTCCGCGACCAGAACTACTTCGTCGCCCTGCGCGAATCCGGCGCCTACTACCATAACAATGCCGCCAATGAGTATGTTGACGAGCCCTATCGTTACAGCCTGAACCCGGACAACCCCGATGATGCCTGGTTTTTCCTGCTGATCGAGCAGGGCAAACAGTTCCACATCAATATCAACCCGGACGTCGAGCTGGATGTCACCAAGCTGTGGATCGATGTGCTCATGTATGACGAGGGCGAGATTACCGGCATGGTCGGTACCGGCCTTGAGCTGGAGAGCTTCCTGCAAGACATTGTCGATATCGGCCAGCCCGGTATCACCACCCTGTTTCTCGATCACAGCGGCGCAATTCAGCTGCACCGTGACCCGGACGTCATCGACTACGCCAGCCTGATCAAACCGGAAGGGCAAAAAAGCACGATAGAACTGTTGCTCAGCGGCGGCGAGTCCCGGGTTCGCGACATGATGGAGCAGCTGCGCAACCAGCAAACCGGTCCCGAACAGGTACTGACGGACTTTGTCAGTATGGATGGCCAGCGCCACCTGGCGGGCATCGCCTATCTGCCTGCGATTGACTGGTTTGAAGTCACCCTGATTGACCTCGACGAACTCATGCCGATCAGCCGCTTCGCCTCGGTGGCACTGGTGTTCAGCCTGATGTTGCTGGCGGCCTTGCTGGTCATGCACATAGCGCTACGCCGATTGCTGCTGGACCCCTTGCTGGCATTGGAACAGTCCATGCTCAAGGTTCGCGATGGCAACTTTGATGCCGCCGACGAACTGCCCGCCGGCAGCGGCGAAATTGGTCGCGTGATCAATCACTTCCGCGGCATGGCCAACGCCATCCGTGACAATACCCGCAACCTGGAGGCCAAGGTTCATGAGCGCACTCTGGCCCTGGAGCGACTGGCCCGCCATGATGACCTGACCGGCCTGTTCAACCGCCGCGGCATGAATGAACTGCTGCATGAGGTCCAGGCCCGCTGCCAGCGAGAAAACCAGAGCTACGGCCTGATCTGGCTTGACCTGGACAACTTCAAGGACATCAATGATAACCACGGCCACAGCATGGGCGACCAGGCCTTGCAAGCGGTCGCTGAACAGCTCCGTGCGGGCATTCGCCCCTATGACCATGCCGCGCGCTGGGGCGGCGATGAATTCCTCGTGTTACTCACCCCCTGCGATCCATCGACCCTGACGCGCACCGCCGAACGCCTGCGTGAAATGATTGCCCAGGCATCCGGCCAGCAAGGGCCAATGTTTACCGTCAGTGTCGGTGCCTGTCTTGCCAGCGCTGACCGCCCCCTGCATACCGTGTTGCAGGCCGCTGACGAAGCCCTGTATCAGGCCAAACAGGCCGGCCGCAACCAGTACCGCGTGGCCGCTGACTGACCCCGAACCGCACGCCCGGCTACAACAGCCCGGCCCTCCCTGCAGTCTGGCAAAAAATAGGCTTAACTAGGCCTACGATCTTTTGCATTGTGTCTCATAATGAGTAAAATGGTATTCTGACCAGCGAAACATAACTACAGTTTAATTTCGCAGTGCGAAACAACCATAAGACAGGCATCACACTATGCGCATGCGCTTTCGTCACCTTGCCGGCAGCCTGGCCCTTAGCCTCACCCTGCCGCTGACTGCCCTCGCTGAATCGGCCCTGCCGCGGGTTATGGTCTGGACTGCCTACGGCACCGGCGCCGCCGGCTATGCCCAGGCCGCCGCCCTCGGCGGCATGCTGAAACACAAGGAGGGCAGCAATATCCGTATTCTGCCCGGTCGCAATGACGTATCACGGATGATCCCGCTGAAGAACGGTCGCGCCGACTATTGCCTCTGCGGCATTGCCAGCTATTTCGGCCAGGAAGGCATCTTTCTGTTCAACCGCCCGACCTGGGGCCCACAACCGATTCGCATGGTATTGGCCAGCCAGGGCACCCAGAGCTTCGGCCTTGCCGCAGCGGCGGATACCGGGCTGAACTCGCCGTCTGATCTGCGCGGTCAGCGCATCATTTTCATCCGCGGGGCGGACTCGATCAACATGATCACCACCGCCATCCTCGCCTATGCCAATCTGACCTGGGATGACGTACGCCGGGTCGATGCCGCCGGCACCAATGAAGCCATCGAAGCGCTGATCAATGGCCATGCCGATGTCATGCCGATGTCCACGCGCACCCCCATGATGGAGCGTATTGCCGCCAGCCCGCGCGGTATCAACTGGCTGGACATGCCCAATGAGACCGAAGAGGAACAAGCCGCCTGGGCGCGCGCGCAACAGGTGATCCCTTACTACCTGCCGCAACTGGAAACCCGCGGCGCTGGCGTGTCCGAGTCCAACCCATGGCAAGGGGGCGGTTATGCCCTGCCAATTCTGGTGACCAATGCCGACCGCGATGAAGAAGAAGTGTATGCACTGACGCGCTTCGTCGACAAGAATTTTGATGACTTCAAGGATCTGGCCCCGGGTGCCGAAGGCTGGGAACTCAGCCGCCAGGTGTTCGACTGGGTCATGCCCTATCACGACGGAGCAATTCGCTACTTCCGCGAGGCCGGCGTCTGGACCGATGCACATCAGGCCCATAACGACAGCCTGCTGGAGCGCCAGGCCATTTTGCAGCAGGCCTGGGCCGAGTACCTGCCCAAGGCCAGTGAAGATGATTTTGCCATGGGCTGGATGCGTACCCGCGCCCAAGCCCTGAGCGCCAAGGGGTTTGATCCGGGCTTCCGGCGTAACTGAGCGCCGCACCCGAACCAACGTCCGTCACCCGACTTGAGTACACCGCATGACAGATCCACAAGAAGCCTTGCGTAACCCCGTTGCCGGGCTGCTCCTGCGCATTGTTGCTGTGCTGACCGCCGTACTGGCGATTTATCACATTTTCAATCTGGGCAGTTATACCGGCTACACCATGCTGACCGGCCAGTATATTTACGGCCTGCTGGCGATGATGCTGCCGATGGTCTTCATCGCCATCCCGGCCGGCCGTGGTCGGCGCATCCAGAGCGTACCCTGGTATGACTGGCTCATGGGTATCGTCAGCTCAGCCTGCTGCATCTTCTTTATCTACCACTCCGAAGCCGCCGTTGAGCAGGGCTGGGAGTATGAAGCCCCCACTTACGTCGTCTATGTCAGCCTGCTGACCTGGGGTCTGGCCCTGGAAGCAACCCGCCGCTGTGGTGGCTGGCCAATCTTTATTGTGGTGTTTCTTGCCTCGATTTTCCCCATGTTTGCCGGCAAGCTGCCGGACAGCTTTGCCGGTATTTACACACCGATTGATCTGGTGGCCATCTACCACACCAACAGTGACGAAAGCCTGCTGGGCATTCCCTCGCAGGCCTTTGCCAACCTGGTGATTGGCTTCCTGTTGTTCGGGATTGCCCTGCAACGTACTGGTGGCGGCAAGTTCTTCATTGATCTGGCCTTCGCCCTGCTCGGCAAGGTCCGCGGCGGTCCGGCCAAGGTCGCAATCTTCTCCAGCGCCCTGATGGGGTCGATGTCTGGCAGCGTGGTGACCAACGTACTGACTACCGGCCCATTGTCGATTCCGGCCATGCGCAAGGTCGGCTTCTCACGGCCCTATGCCGCCGGTGTGGAAACCTGCGCCTCGACCGGGGGTGTCTTGATGCCGCCCGTCATGGGCGCCACGGCTTTCGTCATGGCCACCTTCCTGGATATCCCTTACGGCCAGATAGCCCTCGCCGCAGCCATTCCCTCGGCGCTGTATTTCTTCGGCCTCTTTGTGCAGATCGATTTCTATTCCGGGCGCAATAACCTGAAAGGCCTGCCGGAAATCGAACTGCCCAGCGTGCGCAAGACGCTGAAGGAAGGCTGGCACTATATTTTCGTCTTCGCCTTCCTGATCTGGATGCTGCTGTTCATGAAGCAGGAAGCGATTGCCCCCTTCTATGCCACCGCCTTGCTGCTGGTGATCAACCAGTTGCGCAAACACAGCCGCTGGGTATGGAAGGACTTCAAGGATTTTGCCGAGTCCTGCGGCGCACTCTTCGCCGAACTGACCGGTCTGATGGCCGGGGTCGGCCTGATCATGGGTGCGCTGGCAGTCTCCGGCATGTCCGGCACCATTGCCAATGACCTGTTGTTCATTGCCGGTGGCGACATGTTTGTGCTGTTGCTGATGGGTGCGCTGACCAGCTTTATTCTGGGTATCGGCATGCCAGTCACCGCGGCTTACATCTTCCTCGCCATTGCCCTGGCCCCTGCGCTGGTCAACGGCGGTATGAACCCGCTGGCCGTGCATCTGTTCATCCTCTACTGGGGCATGCTCAGCTTCATTACCCCGCCAGTGGCGCTTGGCGCCTTTGCCGCAGCCTCGGTGGCCGGCTCCAGCCCGATGAAGACCAGTTTTGTGTCCATGCAGATGGGCAGCATCATCTACTTCATCCCCTTCTTCTTTGTGCTGGAACCGGCGCTGATCCTGCAAGGCTCGCCGAGCGAAATCATCATCGCGATTGCCTGTGCGGTTGGCGGGATCCTGATGGTTGCGGGGGGGCTACAGGGCTATCTGCCCAAACTCGGCAACCTCACCCACCGCGGCTTCCTGCATTGGCCGCTGCGACTGATGCTGATCATCGGTGGCCTGCTGTTGGCCATGCCGCATAACCCCTTGGTGGCCCTCGGTGAGCTGCAGCTGTTCCTGCTCTCCATCGGTATCCTCGCCACCGCCTTTGTCATGGCCGGGTTACACAAGAAGTTCGTACCAGCCAGCGTCAGCTAAGCAGAAAAGGCCACCTCCGGGTGGTCTTTTTTTTGCCAAGCAGGCAGGTCAGACCAGCGCCACCGGGGTCAATGGCGAACCCACCGCACCGGGTAGCCGCAGCGGCGGCGCAGTCAACATAAAGCGTGAGCGCTTGTTAGCGCGCAGGTAATGCGCCAACTCGGTCAGATACCAGAGTTCGCCCAGGTGAATACCCAGCTTGAACAGGCAGTGCTCGTGTAGTGGCAATGCGGCGCAGCACTGATCAGCCTGACCAGCGCGAGCCGGGTAGGCTTCTACGGCATAATTGTCGGCGATCAACACGCTGAGTCCACTATCGGTGATCCACTGCAGCAAAGCCGGATCGCGGCCATCCAGCACAGCGCAGCTGTGCTCCAGCGTATGCGCATCCGGCTCGCGTTGCATACCCAGTACCACATCGGCAAAGCCAGTATATAGACACACCATGTCCCCGGGCTCGATGACTATACCGTCAGCCTGCATGATGGCTTGCAAGCGACTATGGTCAACCAGCTCGCGGGCATGGCCACAGTGTTTTTCCAGGTCGATCAGCACGGCGCGACCACTGACCGCGGTTTCGGCCATTTTCTCGATACCCAGACGGCGTGCTTCAACGCCCTCCAGCACATCGTCGGCACCCTCAGGGCCGACAATGTGCTCGCCCGCGCGCCACCCGTTGTAATACAGCGGCTCGGCCACACCATCACCGTCCGCATCAAACAGACCACCCACATGCGATAGCGCGTCCCACTGGGTCGAGTACTGGGTAAACAGCAGTACGGCATCATCACTGACCACGTCGGTGAATTGCGCATTCAAACGCTGTAGCGGGAAATTGTAATTCGGCGTGGCGGCGCGGCCGGAGGTAAAGCGCCGCGGCGGATGACGGAGTTTATTGAGTGCATTGCCGCCCGGGTAATCCAGCGGCAAGCTGAGGCAAAAGCTGCGCCCTTCGCGAACTTCGGCAACCCCTTGCAGTACCTTCTCCGTAGTCAGCAGGTTGAGCCGGCCGAGTTCATCATCAGGGCCGAAATCACCCCAGTTGGAGCCCGGTGGACGATTTTTCCAGCGCATGCGCTATCTCCTTGCAGATGGTTCTTTTTGTTGAGTCACCATGCCACGAAGGCTTACGCCTGGGCAGCTATATTGATCTGGGTGTTGCCCGGCGATCAAAAAACCACCAACTACTGACCCGGGTCAATACCTGAAATCCTCCAGCCCTTATCCTGCGCGGCCATGATCTTGTCTTGTTCACAGGAGCACCCATGACCCTCAAGGCCCCGGAACTGCTGGCCCCTGCCGGCACCCTCAAAGCCATGCGCTTTGCCTTCGCTTATGGCGCCGACGCCGTGTATGCCGGCCAGCCCCGCTACAGCCTGCGCGTGCGCGAAAACGACTTCAACAAACCCGAGGTGATGGCCGCCGCCATCAGCGAGGCCCATGCGCTGGGTAAAGGTTTTTACCTGGCCAGCAATATCGCCGCGCATAACAACAAGGTGGATACCTATCTACGTGATCTGGAGCCTATCATCGCCATGGGCCCAGATGCGTTGATCATGTCAGACCCCGGCTTGATCATGCTGGTACGTGAAAAATGGCCGGACCTGGCAGTTCATCTGTCGGTTCAGGCCAATGCGGTGAACTGGGCCACGGTCAAATTCTGGCAGCAGATGGGTATTGAGCGGGTAATCCTGTCCCGCGAACTGGCGCTGGAAGAGGTTGAGGAAATTCGCCGCCGTTGTCCGGATATCGGCCTGGAAGTCTTTGTGCACGGCGCCCTGTGTATCGCCTATTCCGGCCGCTGCCTGCTGTCCGGTTATTTCAATCACCGCGATGCCAACCAGGGTGCCTGCACCAATGCCTGCCGCTGGCAATACGATGTGCAGCCTGCAGTGGAAACCGCTGAGGGTAATATCGAGACACTGGCCCAGCCCATCCATATTGTGCAGCAGCATGACAAGCCGGATGAGCCAATGGCGATCGAAGAAGATGAACACGGCACCTACATCATGAACTCCAAGGACCTGCGCGCCGTGCAACATGTTGAGCGGTTTGTGCAGATGGGCGTCGATTCGCTGAAGATTGAAGGCCGTACCAAGACCTACTTCTATGTGGCGCGTACCGTACAGACCTACCGCCGGGCTATAGATGATGCGGTAGCCGGTAAACCCTTCGATCTCAGCCTGATGGACGACCTGGAAAGCCTGGCCAATCGTGGCTACACCGAAGGTTTTTACCGCCGCCACCCGCATGGGGTGTATCAGAATTACGAGCAGGGCAGCTCGCGCATGAGCCGGCACCAGTTTGTCGGTGAAGCGCTGCGACGTGAGGGCGACTGGCTACTGATCGAGGTAAAGAACCGTTTTGAGCTGGGCGATGAAGTGGAGCTGATGAACCCGGCGGGCAATCATGTGTTCCATCTGGATGCCTTGCAGGACAGACACCGCCTGGATATCGAGGTTGCACCGGGGACCGGCCATCAGGTCTGGATACCGCTGCCGGTCGATGTGCCGGCGGAGATGACCCTGTTGTTGCGACGGCTGCCGGAACCACCAGCGACTTGAATCCTGGCAGTCACGGCATACCGTGATCAGCCAAGCGACACTCCACCAACCCTCAACCTCAGGACGCGCCGCAGCGATACATCACCGTCATCGCGAAGGCGGAGCCTGTGGCGATCCATCGCATGAGCCTGCACCTGCACCTGCGCATGGATTGCCACGTCGCTACGCTCCTCGCAATGACAGGATCATGGGCATAGCTCTGGTTTCCCGGCATGACACTTCCATGACCTGTCTGGACCCGCCCTGCGCCATTATTTATACTACGCGCGCCGCGCTATGTCGGCGCCAACATGAGGCCTGTAATGGACCTTCCCAGTAGATGCTTTACCGCTGAACGCAACACGCTGACCCGCCAGGATCGACTTGCCCGTGAGTTCACGCCAGGACATCTGCCCCGGTAATTCCCCCGGGTAGCTCCAGCGTGTACCCAGGCACGCATAATCAGGAGCTACACCATGAAGTACGATCACCTTGCTGCATCCCTGCGCTCTGCCATGGCGCGTGAGGACCAAACCGCTATCGGCAAGCTGCTGCATGACATGCAGGACGCCGACCTCGCGGACTTCCTCAGTAATGAAGACGCCGACACCACCCTTGCCCTGCTCAACCAGCTGCCGCTAAATGAACGTGCTGATGTCTTCGGCTATCTGGATGCTGATGCCCAGCTGGCCCTGAGCCGCTTGCTGGATGATCGCGAACTGGCGCAGCTGGTTGACCAAATGGACGCAGATGAACGCGCCGATTTGTTCAACCTGCTGAGTACCGGTCGACAGCAGGCAATTCTGCGCTCACTGGCCCAGGAGGAGCGTGAAGACCTGCGCCGCCTGTCCAGCTACGCTGAAGGCACGGCTGGCGCCATCATGACCAGCGATTATGTCGTGGTACCCGCCGATGCCAGTGTGGATGACGCCCTGCAAATCATCCGCACGTCAGCGCCGGATGCGGAAACCATCTACCAGATCTACGTGCTGGATGAGCAACAACGGATCGCTGGGGTTCTATCACTACGCGACCTGATCCTTGCTGCGCCGCAGAAGGCCGTGAGCAAAATCATGGCGCAGGAAGTCATTTCCACGCCGGTTGAGACTCCGCAGGAAGAGGTGGCCAAACTGATTGCCCGCTACGACTTGCTGGCACTGCCGATCACCAATGGTGGCGACCGCCTGGTGGGCATAGTGACCTACGATGACGCCATGGACGTGGTCGAGGAAGAGACCACCGAAGACATCCACAAAGGCGGCACCATCGGTAAACTGGATGGCAGCTTGCGCGGAGCCAGTCTGTTTACCCTGTACCGCAAGCGGGTCGGCTGGCTGGTGCTGCTGGCTTTTGCCAACATCATCTCCGGTGCCGGTATTGCCTACTACGAAGATACCATCGCCACTTATGTAGTTCTGGTCTTCTTCTTCCCCTTGTTGATGGCCAGCGGTGGTAATGCCGGCGCTCAGGCTGCCACCCTGATGGTACGTGGTCTGGCGACCGGCGATGTGCACCTGCGTGACTGGGGTAAACTACTGGGCAAGGAGTTGCTGGTGGCCGGCGCACTGGGTCTGACCATGAGTGCGGCCATTGCCAGCATCGGCGCGGTACGCGGCGGCTCCGACGTTGCCCTGGTAGTCGCACTGAGTATGTTTGTCATTGTTATCCTGGGTAGTCTGATCGGCATGTGCCTGCCTTTCATACTCAACCGCCTGAAACTGGACCCGGCAACGGCCTCGGCACCCTTGGTCACCACCATCGCGGACGTCACCGGGGTGATTGTCTATTTCAGTATTGCCACCGCGATTCTGACCATGCCAACAGCCTGAGCAGAGGCTCGCATTGGCGGCCAAGGCATGCTTAACTTGGCCGCCTGTTAATTTACCACCGCTTTGGAAGCCCCATGGATTGGATACAAGTGATTGTCCTTGCCATTGTGCAAGGTCTTACCGAATTTCTGCCGATTTCCAGCTCAGCCCACCTGATTCTGGTACCGGAGCTGACCGACTGGGAGGACCAAGGGCTGGCCTTTGATGTCGCCCTGCACCTGGGCAGCCTGGCCGCCGTGGTGATCTATTTCCGCCAGGACCTGATCAATATGACCCAGAGCTGGACCCGTTCGCTGGCTACCCGGCAGCTGGACGCCGATGCCAAACTGGCCTGGGCGGTAATTCTGGGCACCATTCCGGTCGGCCTGGCTGCACTGGCATTCAAGGATGTGATTGAAACCACCCTGCGCTCGCCCATTTATATTGCCGTCGGGCTGATCGGTTTTGGTCTGCTGCTGGGCTATGCCGACTGGCGCCATAAAGGCCAGCGTGAAGTAACCCAGATGAACTGGAAAGATGTCGCCGTCATCGGTATTGCCCAGGCGATTGCCCTGTTCCCGGGCACCTCACGTTCCGGTATCACCATGACGGCTGCCTTGCTGCTCGGCCTGAACCGCGAAGCCTCAGCGCGCTTCTCCTTTCTGCTCTCGATTCCGGTGATCTTTCTCGCTTGCGCCCTGGAAGCCAAAGGCCTGGTGAGCAGCGGCGAGCAGATTGACTGGGCCTTTATGGCCGGCGGCATCCTGCTATCCGGCATCAGTGCCTACCTGTGTATTCACTATTTCCTCGCCTTTATCAAACGTATCGGTATGCAGCCCTTTGTCATTTACCGGCTGGTACTGGGTGCCCTGTTGCTGTGGATCTTTCTCTGAGGACTCTTGCCATGCTGACTTTGCCTCGCCTTTTGCTATCTCTGCTGCTACTGACACTGCTGGCCGGCTGCAGCAATGAGCCGCAGCCGGATCAGCACCGCCTGCAAGGCAGCATCTTTGGCAGCTTCTACCAAATCACCCTGGCCGGCGCCTTTACCGAGGCTGAGCTTGACGTGCTGCACGCCGGTGTATTGGAGGAAATGCGTGCCGTCGATGCCAGCATGTCCACCTACCGCGATGACTCCGAGCTCAGCCTGCTGAATCAGACACCGGTGGGAGAATGGGTCGAGGTCTCCAATGCGCTGATGATGGTGTTGGCAACCAGTAACAAGATTGCCCATGCAAGTGATGGCGCCTTTGATGTCACCGTAGGCGGCCTGGTCAACCTGTGGAGCTTTGGCCCGGAAGCCCGCCCGCTGCAAACGCCCAGCGCGAGCGACATAGAACGCCGCCTGACGGAAGTGGGTTACCAATACCTGGAGTGGGACAGCGAAGGTATGCGTGCACGCCGCCAGCGCGATATTTTTGTCGACTTGTCTGCCATTGCCAAAGGCTATGCAGTTGACCGGGTTTCCCTCTGGCTGCTGGATCAGGGCGTGGATAACCACCTGGTCAACCTGGGCGGCGATCTGTTGGCCATGGGCGTACGCAGTGACGGCGAACCCTGGCGCATCGGCGTCGAGCTGCCGGACAGCCAGCAAATGGAAGTGGCCCAGCACATACTGCCAGTGCGCGACCTGTCAGTGGCAACCTCGGGTGACTACCGCAACTATTTTGAAGCCGACAGCCAGCGCTATTCCCATACCATCGATCCACGCACCGGTCAGCCGGTACAGCACAGGCTGGCCTCGGTAACCGTGCTGCACCCCTCGAACATGTTTGCCGATGCCTGGGCCACAGCACTGATGGTACTGGGTACCGAGGATGCCCAGGCCCTGGCTGAGCAACAGGAACTGAAAGTCCTGCTGCTCAGCCGTAATGAGGCTGGAGGCTGGACCAGCTGGGCTTCACCCGCCATGCGTGAACGCTATGGTGATGAAGCGCTGCAGCCGATGCAGTAGCCCCCTACAAACTCAGATCCAGCTTCACCCACCAGGTCCGACCCGGCTCATTGATCCGGGTTGGTTCTGCCGGAAAGCCGAACCCGGCATTGCCGGCCATATTCAGGTGCTCGCTATAGGCACGATTGAACAGGTTATCGATGCCGCTGCTCAGGCGCAGCTGTTCACTGGCTTTCCACGCGGCATGCACCGACGCCACGGCAAAACCACTGCTGTCACCCAGGTCACGGCCAACCACATTGCCCTGATTGGTTGCGGTACGCCCCTGCCCTGCAACCCCACGCAACAGACCGCCAAAGCTCCAGCTATCGGCTGCCCAGGTCAGCCCCAACCGGGCATCCAGCGGCGGCATCTGCGGTAAGGGCCGGCCGTTATCGCGGTTCTTACCCCACGCCGGCGTAGCCCAACAGCTGATCACTCAAGCGCTGCTCCAGACGCACAAAGCCTGCCGGCAAGGTCTCGCTGCGACGCTGCCCGGCGCTCGGATTGGGCATGGCCATCATGCCGCTTCCGGTCTGCGTGCGGCCATCGCGGGCGCTGTGCCGGTCCAGTCGTAGCCCGCTGATCCACTGCCGGTCAGTGTTTGCGCTATAGGTCGCCTCGGCAAAAACGCCATACTGACTGAAGCGGGCATCTTCCAGCCAGGGCAGCTGACGGTAAGCGCCCTCGCCCGCGGCACTGCGGGTGCGATGACGATTGCGCTGGGCATCGGCGCCCAGCTGTAAAGACCAGGCCTGCCACAGCCAGTCGCTACTGAGCCGTGCACCCAGGGTGCGGCGGTCGACATTGGTCGCCATTGGCCCAGCCATCATGCCGCTGGTTGGCGGGGTGCGCAGGCTGTAGTTATCCATGACATGGTCTGCGTAGTTGTAATACAACTGGGCTGACATGCCGGTCAGACCGCTATCAGCCAGTTCACGAGTGAAACGCAGACCGGCGCTGTCACGTTCAAACTGGCTGCCATCCATACCGCGCCCGGCATAGCGGGCTTCGGCATCACCACGCCCCAGAGTCAGCTCAACCAGGGTATCGCTGTCCGGGGTAAAACCCATGGCCAGATCCGCGTTCCATTTGTCCCAGCGCGCCGGCACCCGATCACCGTTGCCATCGCGGTAATCATCCGCGCGTGAACGATTACCGGTCACCCGCAGATAGCCGGTCGGCCCACCGATGGCACCGTCCAGCAGCAGATCGCGACGGCTGGCCGAGCCTGTTACCGCGGACAGATCCAGCCGCTGGCCTGGTTCGCTAAAGGCTTCCGGGTCGCGTTCGAACAGGATAATCCCGGCGGAATTGCCCGGCCCCCAGGCCACGCTTTGTGGTCCCTTGATCACCGTCAGGCGGTCAAAGGTTTCCGGCGCGATATAGGAAGAGGGTGAATCCATGCGCGACGGACAGGCGCCGAGCATTTCACCGCCATTGTTGAGCAGGGCCAGGCGTGACCCAAACAAGCCGCGCAAGACCAGATCACTGTTGGTGCCACCGCCGCGAATAGCACTGAAGCCCGGCAGGCTTTTCAGATAGTCACCGGCATCACTGGCCGGAATGGGCTGGCGTGGATTTTTCGGGTCGGTCACCAGGGTCAGCGGGGTTTGCTGGTGCACCCCGGTCACCACAACAGGGGCCAGTTTCAGCGGGTGATCAGCCAGCACCTGCGGTGCCAGCACCAATAACAAGGAGGCAGAGATACCTGCCAGCCGCGGCAGCGACTGGCGAACAATACGCGTCGTCATTGAACAATTCCTGAGCAAAATCTATCCGGGCCACGCACCCAGGCGGGCCATTACAGGGCAGGTTGTCAGGCAATGACGGGGGACGCACGCGGGCTGGCCGGTGGCCAATGGGGTGGCTGGCTGATCAGCGGCAGTGCGCTGGAGGGGTGAACCGGAGGGTGCCAGGCGGTTGACGGTGGCAATTGCCAATCAGTCGCCAGCAGAACGACCGATGCGCCACTGGAGCACAGCGGGCAATCCGGCGCCAGCATGGGGATTTGCGCATGGCCATGCTCGCCATCACCGAGTTCGACCAATACGGGTGCTTGCTCGGTCAGCGAACAATAGGCGACCGCAACGGCATCAGGACCCGGTGCCGCCATCGCTGCCTGATGCAGGCAGCAGATGTACATATTGAGAAACAGGCACCAGCTGAGGCCGAGCGCGATCCAGGAACGGCGATTACGCGAGGCTAACATGGTGTCAGAGTATAGGCGGCAGTTCTGCCGGGTGACTAGTCTGTTGCCGGTTTTTCTTGTGGGGGAAGAAAAGCCCTGGATCCACTACCCACTACAAACGCGCCAGCGTACCCAGCTTGACCAGCACCAGCGCGGCGGATGTTGCCTGTAGATGCTGCTCGCCCAAACGCGGATCGCGCAACCAGCTCAAGGCCGGATAAGTCAGGCCGTCAGCATCCAGCAAGGATCCACTGATGACCAGCAGCTCACCACTGGCCGCGCTGTCCAGTGGCAGGGACTGACCAGCCGGGCAACGCATCAGCAAGGTCGGCTCGATGCCATGCCGATGCAATTCGGCCACTTCACGGCCTTGCGCATCAGGCACCCAGACCAGGTGCTCGGGCAGCAACCGCATCAGGGCGTCATCCCCCGGGGCAAACTGATTGAGCTTGACGAACAGCAGACAGCCCGGGCTGGAGAACGGGCTGTGGCTGCTACCGGGTGGATGACGCAGGTAGCTGCCCGCCGGGTAATCCCCGGAGTCATCACTGAACACCCCCGCAAGGACCAGAATCTCTTCCCCGGCAGGATGCAGATGACGGGGGAAAGCGGCGCCCGGCAGGTATTCCACCAGACTGGTCACCTGTCCGCTTTCCGGGGCTTCACGCTCCAGCGGCCAGCGCTTGACCGGGGCCTGGGGCGCGGTCAGCCATTGCTGGTCACCCGGGCGCACCTGCACAGCCTGACTGCGATCCATATTCAGCGGGGTAAAGGCCATGGCAGGGCTCCTCAGCCTTGTTGTGCAAAAGCATGATTCTAGTCAATTTTCGTGCGGCAGGGCCGTGATCTAATAACTGGATACTAAATAGCCACTAGCCAGCCAGATGGCCAGCCGGGAAGAAAAACAATGCTCAACGACACCCTCTGGGAACGGATCAGCCATCTCCTTGATGATGACCTGCAAGGCCGTGATCTGCCCAGCCTGCTGACCCCACGCCGGCACATGCTGCTACTGAGTCGCCGGCGCTCCATTCTGATCGTCAACCGGGTACGACTCTTTGCCCTGTTGTTTGCCGTGCTCACGCCGCTCTGGTCGCTGGTGGATATCCTGGTATTCCCACCTGAACTCTGGCTGCCGCTGCTGGTATTGCGTCTGCTGGTCAGCGCCAGCTTCTTCCTGCTGTTGACCTGCTACCGGCCAACCGGCGAACTCTCCCAGGCCTACAAGGCGCTGGCTGTACTCTTCGCCATTCCAACGCTGTTCTACATCAGCTCGCACACCCTGCTCGGCAGTTATGACCTGCACAGCATGTCCGAAGCCGTCGGTGCGGGTTATGCCTTTCTGCCCTTTGTACTGATGGCCGGCATGACCATATTTCCGCTGACCCTGAGCGAAAACATGGTGGTCATTCTGCTGGTGCTCGGCGCCCAGGCACTGGCCGGCTACCTCAGCTGGAGCGTACTCAACTGGCCCTCCTTTGCCGGCGCCTTCTGGTTGCTGGTGCTGATTGGCGGAGTCGGCGCCCTGGCTGGCATGAGCCAACTGGCCTTTATGCTGGCGCTGGTACGCTCGGCCATTCGCGACCCGCTGACCGGTGTGTTTTCACGCGGCAGCGGCGAAGAAATCTTCAGCCTCAAATGGGATGCTGCCCAGCGCAACAACAGCGCGCTGGCGCTGGCCTTTTTAGACCTGGATAACTTCAAGGCATTGAACGATACCTGGGGGCATGAGGCGGGTGATATTGCCCTGCGCGACTGCGCCGAGCACCTGTTGCAGAGCTTGCGCAGCACCGACAGCCTGGTGCGCTGGGGTGGCGAAGAGTTCCTGCTGATCATGCCGGATACCGACATGACCCAGGCGCGCCGTGCGCTGGAGCGGGTCATGCAGCATGGCCTGGGCGTGCGCCCCGAAGGTAAGCCGCTGACCGCCAGCGTGGGCCTGGCCGAGCTGCGTTTTGATCAGGCGTCCAGCCCCGCGCACTTGCTGCAGCTGGCCGATCAACGCATGTACCGGGCCAAGCAGAACGGCCGCAATCAGGTATGTACCCTGAGCCTGGCCCCCGCTTGAAGCCTTGAGCAATAGTGACGCTACCCCGCCAGGCTGGCGGTTTTTACGATCGCCTGCAACTCGCTACCCGGCGCCAGCTGCATCTGTTCGGCTGATTTGCGGGTTATACGCGCCAGCAAGGGCTGGCCGGCATGCTGCAAACGGACCAGGGTAAAGGCGGGATCGGTATCAGCGCTCAGCGCCAGCACCCTGGCTGGCAGGCTGTTCAGCGCACTGATTCCACTCAAGGGTGCTTGCGCCAACAGCAGATCCCGCGCGGCAATGCGCACCCGCACCGATTCCCCAGCCGGCCTGTTCGGGGCCGGCACCTGCAGACTGCCGGCAGCCGTGACGACCTTGAGCAAATGGTAGTCCGCATCATAACTGTCGACCCTGGCCTGCAGCACCGCGGCAGCACTGGCCGCCGAGGCCAAGGGCAGATCAAGCCGGGTCAGCATGTCATTCAGCGGCCCCTGCCCCAGACCGCGCCCCCGCTCCAGCAACAACAGATGATCAGCCAGCTGCGCCACTTCTTCCAGGGTGTGACTGACGTACAGAATCGGCGCCTGCAACTGACTCGGCAAACGCTGCAGATAGGGCATGATCTCTGCCTTGCTGGCACTATCCAGCGCGGCCAGCGGCTCATCCATCAACAGCAGCTGCGGGCTGCCCAGCAAGGCACGGGCAATGGCAACGCGCTGGCGTTGCCCGCCGGACAGCTGATCCGGATAACGCTTCAGCAGCTCAGCCAGTCCCAGCCATTCGATGGCCTGGCTTTGGCTGATGCGACGGCTGGCTGCCGGCACCCGTCGCCAGGCATAACGCAGATTAGCGGCCACCGTCAGGTGCGCGAACAGACTGGCTTCCTGAAACACATAACCGATAGCACGCTTATGGGTGGGCTTTGCTTGCCGGCCTTGCTGCCAGTGCTCGCCATTGATGCAGATCTCACCCTCGGCCGCCTCAAAGCCAGCCAGGCAGCGCAACAGCGTGGTCTTGCCCGAGCCGGAACGGCCAAAAATCGCGGTGACACCCTGCCCCGGCAAGGACTCATCCAGCTTCAGGGAAAACTCATCGCGCGTCAGCGTCAGGCGAATATCCAGGTTCATTGCGCCACCCCGACCAGACGAAAGCGTCGATTCAGTGCGTAGACACTGAGCAGCATGATAAAGGCCATGGCCATCAGGAACAGCGACAGGCCATGGGCCGAGGCGTAATCCATGGCTTCGACATGGCTGTAGATGGCGATGGAAGCCACCTGGGTCTGCCCGGGAATACTGCCGCCGATCATCAGCAAGACACCGAACTCACCCAGGGTATGCGCGAAAGACAGGACCGCCGCAGTCAGAAAGCCGCGCCGGCACAGCGGCAAGACCACGCTAAAGAAACGATCCAGCGCACCCGCGCGCAAAGTGGCAGCCACTTCCAGTGGGCGCCGCCCCATACTCTGGAAAGCGTTCTGCAACGGCTGCACCACAAAGGGCAGGGAATAGACCATCGAGCCGATAACCAGCCCGGTAAAACTGAAGGCCAGATGGCCAATACCAACCTGCTCGAGAAAACCGCCCACCGCCCCCCGCGGCCCCAGCAGGATCAGCAGGTAAAAGCCGATCACCGTAGGCGGCAACACCAGCGGCAAAGCCACCATGGCTTCGACTACCACCTTGATCCGGCGCTGACTGTGCGCCAGCCACCAGGCCAGCGGTAAACACAACAACAGCAAGAGGCCGGTACTGATCAGGGCCAGTTTCAGCGTCAATTGCAGGGCTACCCAGTCCGCCGGGCTCAAGGTCCACATAAGCAGGGTCAATCCTCGTGCGGCAGAATAAAGCCGAACCGCTGCATGATCTCACGACTCTCGGCGCTGCCAACAAAGTCGGCAAAAGCTTTTGCGGTAGTGTTATCAGCTGCCCGCCGGGTGATAACAAAGCCCTGCTCAAGGGGCTGATGCAGACTGTCGTCAATCAGCTGGTAATCACCCTCGGCCGCAACCAGCGGGCTTTTGGCCAGCGCCAGGGCCACAATACCGATCTCGGCGGCGCCGCTTTGCACCAGTTGCAGGGTGTGCAGGATGTTTTCACCGTAAACCAGCCTTGGCTCCAGCGCATCCCACAAACCACTGGCCTGCAACGCCTCTTTGGCCCGTGCGCCATAGGGGGCATGGCGGGGATTGGCGATAGCAATACGGCGAAAACGTGCATCGGTCAGATCGTCCAGTTGCAAGGCGCTGGCATCTTCCCGGTCACTCCAGAGCACGATGCGACCAAGGGCATAGGGAATGACCTCACCATGCACCAGACCAGCGGTGTGGAGCGCTTCTGGGTAGGCAATGTCGGCAGAGAAATACAGATCAAAGGGCGCACCATGCTCGATCTGGGCGCGAAAACGCCCTGAGGAGCCATAGAGCACTTCCAGCGACTGCTGCGGATAGGCCAGCCGATAGCGCTCAAGGATCTCGTCCATGGCAAAGCGCAAATCCGCGGCAGCAACAATACGCGTGACCTCAGTGGCCCGCACCGGAGCTACCGACACTATCAGCAGCATAAGTAAGCAAAGATGAAACCGGGCAGTCAGAGGCAGCAACGCGCGCATAAGGGGTCCTTGGTAGCGGGTGACAATCAGTGTACCGGCAAGCCCCTGACGGCGCTATCCAGCAGGCTCAGGCCAGTAGTGGCTGCCCGCCAGCGAGTATTTCTGCGCCCGGGCCTGCAGGCCACCAGCGACTTAACTGATCGGCAGCCATCGGCCGCGCAAACAGAAAGCCCTGACAGTAGCGACAACCCTCGGCTTGCAGCCAGGCGCGTTGGGCCTCGGTTTCCACCCCTTCCACCAGCAGCTGCAAGCCCAACCCCCGCCCCAGCTGCATGATGGTTCTGACCAGCTGTGCATCGCTGGCCGACTCCGGCAGGCCCTGCAGGAAGGTGCGGTCCACCTTGAGTTTGTCCAGCGCAAAGCGGCGCAAATAGGCCAGCGACGAATAGCCAGTACCGAAATCATCCACGACTACGCGCACACCCAGTTCACGCAGGGCCAATAAAGCCTGCTCCGCGTGACTGGTATCCTGCATCAGCGCACCTTCGGTAATTTCCAGCTCCAGGCAGCGAGCCGGCAAACCCGTCTGGCGCAGAGTCTGCGCCACATGCTGTACGACATCCACATGCAGGAACTGAATCGGCGACAGGTTGACCGCTATCACCTGCAGGCCCAGCCCGGCCTGCCGCCAGGCCTGTGCCTGCCGGCAGGCCTCTTGCAGCACCCAGGAGCCGATCGGAACGATCAGGCCAGTGTCTTCCGCCAAGGCAATAAAGCGATCCGGCGGCACTTCACCATGTTCGCGACTGTTCCAGCGCAGCAGCGCTTCGACGCCAAAAGGCCGCCCGGCAATATCGGTCAGCGGTTGGTAATGCAGCTGAAATTCCTGTCGCTCCATAGCACGGCGCAGATTACGCTCCAGCTCGAAGCGCTGCATCGCCTGCTCGGTCAGCCAGGGCTCATAGCGGCACCAGCCATTGCGCCCGCGGGTCTTTGCCAGGTACATGGCGGCATCCGCGTTACGCACCAGCTCATCACCGGTCAGCCCGTCGCCAGGATGCACAGCAACGCCAATGCTGGCGCTGACAAACACCTCGCGCCCATCGGCCAGGGGCAGCGGCTGGCGCAGCAGCTCCAATAGCTCTTCGGCAATGCGTTCAGCGCGGGCAGCCGAGCCCAGCTGCTCGAGCACCAGCAAAAACTCGTCACCGCCCAAGCGCGCCAGGGTATCTTCAGTGCGACAGCGTTGTTGCAACCGCTCGGTGACCGCCTTGAGCACAGCATCACCAAAGCTGTGGCCATGGCTGTCATTCAGGGTCTTGAAGCGGTCCAGGTCGATAAAAAGCACGGCCAGATAACCACCGCGACGGCGAACCTTGTCCAGCGCGTGGTGCAGGCGATCGTAAGCCAATACCCGATTCGGCAACCCGGTCAGGGCGTCATAGTGCGCCATAGCCTGCAAGCTACGTTGATGCCGGTCAACAAGACGGATCAGCGCCTGAGAGCCAAACAACACCGACAGCATCAATACAAATACCGCCACGGCATAGACCGGTGCCCGCTGCGCAAAGACCTCAGCAAAACCCATGGCCTGCACAATCACGGCCCGCCCCTCGCCCCGTGCATCAGTGCTGACCCAGGCACCGAGCGCTGGCTGGACGCCGGCCGGCAGCATGACCGAAGCATCCAGCCAGGCAGGTTCAGGTTGTGCCGTCGCCAGCAACTGCTGCACCCAGAGTGCCGGGTCATCCGCATTCAGCAATACTGGCCGCAGCGGGCCCTGCAAGCTCAGCGGCTGCGCGCCGGACCACAGGTGTAACAACTCCCGCCCCTGCTCCTGGCGCGTATCATTGATGCTACGCAATTCCAGCCCCATGGCCACCAGCACCAGAACCAGGGTACTGACAAAGGCCAACGCATTGACGGCCCAGAATTTGTAGCGCAAAGGAATGAAACGCAGCAGCGCCATGACAGGCTCCAGCCAGGGAAAAAGGCCATGAGTATATGGCTGAGTGCCAGCAGGACTATTGATCAGGGTCAAGTTAAGCCACGCCTGCCCAGCCTGCCTTGCCGCACAGTGAAGCCTGCAGCGGATAGGCGTATAGTGAGCGCACTGCCTACCACAACGGAATAATCATGAAACTGCTGATTCGCAATCTTGCCCGCACCACCACTGAAGCCGAGCTGCGCACCCTGTTTGAAGCCCATGGGCTGGTCAGCGAATGCACCCTGGTGCTGGACAAGGCCACCGGCGGCTCCAAAGGGTTCGGTTTTGTTGAAATGCCCAAGCATGACGACGCCAAAACCGCGATCAAGGCACTGAACAACCAGGACATTGCCGGTAGCCGCATCCGGGTAAAGAAAGCCGAAGACAGCGGCCAACCCACATGACCGGACAGCAGCACAACGACCCCTTGCATGGAGTCACCCTGAAAACGGTCGTGACCGAGCTGGTCGAGTACTACGGATGGGAGCAGCTGGGCCGGCTAGTGCCTATCCGCTGCTTTACCAGCGATCCCAGCATCAAGTCCAGCCTGACGTTTTTACGCAAGACGCCCTGGGCCAGAGAGAAGGTGGAAGACTTGTATCGGGAACTGCGCGGGTAAGGCCAGCTCGACCAGCACCAGACGCATACTGCAAATGCGCCTGGTATCAGAAGGGCTGCGCCATCAGTTCAGATGGCTGCCGCAGTTGACTTGGGGTTAGGCCCGTACTGGTTGTCCCCTTCGCTATCCAGCACCAGAAAGATGATCAGCACTATGGTGCCGATAACCGGAATCAGTGCAATCAACTGCCACCAGCCACTGCGGCCCGTGTAATGCAAACGACGCGCTGCAATGGCAATACAGGGAATCAGCATGCCCAGGGCAAAAACCAAGGTCAGAATACCGCCCGTGGCAATTGAATCGATAACACCGGCAGCGATATAGAAAATCAGGTAAAAAAGAACAAACATCCAGTACTGAGTGCGCGTTGCACGCCCGTTGAAGTCTGCGTAATGATTTTTCAGCGCATTGGTAAAATGCTCCATGCCTTGCTCCTTGGTCTTTTGATTTTTCGGTACCCGCGAAACCGCGCAACTTGAATGTAGCCTGAACTGAAAATGTTGCAAAGTGTAAATGCTGCTCAAGCCTCCATGATCTTGGAGAATGCCCAGCATCAACCCACTCGAAAGCATCTGGCTTAGCAACGCTCCCGAATGACTGGACTTCTCTCAGGCCAGCAATTCATCCACGCAGGTTCGCGAAACCCCCACGGACGTGGGGAAGACTACCGTTTTGGCGGGGGCGGTTTTTTCATTGTTAATGGCCAATTAATCTGACCCACTTGAGGATCAAAATTAATGGCCATTGACAGGTTCATCCCCGCGGGTGCGGGGAACGCTTTCCGTCACGCCAAGTGTGCCCCAGGCATCGCGGTTCATCCCCGCGGGTGCGGGGAACGCTGGAGCGGCACCCAGCAGGAGCTGCCGAAAGGCGGTTCATCCCCGCGGGTGCGGGGAACGCTGGAGCGGCACCCAGCAGGAGCTGCCGAAAGGCGGTTCATCCCCGCGGGTGCGGGGAACGCATCCTGGATGCCGAGGCCGGTGGCTGTAACCTCGGTTCATCCCCGCGGGTGCGGGGAACGCTCCAGCGCTGGCGACGGCGACCCGATCCCAGGCGGTTCATCCCCGCGGGTGCGGGGAACGCCGCCCCGCAATGTGCAGCATCTCGATCTGCGACGGTTCATCCCCGCGGGTGCGGGGAACGCGTATCAATCTGCAGATCCGTGTTGTTGATCTGCGGTTCATCCCCGCGGGTGCGGGGAACGCGTGACATCAGGCAGCTGCCCGAGGGGGATACCCGGTTCATCCCCGCGGGTGCGGGGAACGCAGCACTTGCTTACGCATCAGGGATACCATGCTCGGTTCATCCCCGCGGGTGCGGGGAACGCTTGGGTTGCTTGGGCTCAGCGATGAACCCATGCGGTTCATCCCCGCGGGTGCGGGGAACGCTCCTGCGGCGATGGCCAGCAGTGCTGGATGAACGGTTCATCCCCGCGGGTGCGGGGAACGCGCGCTGCTCGCTGGTTGGCGGCTGAGTGCTGGCGGTTCATCCCCGCGGGTGCGGGGAACGCGATCATGCAGGCGATCTTGTCCGCCTCTATCGCGGTTCATCCCCGCGGGTGCGGGGAACGCTTGCGCGCGCGGCTGCATCAGGGTTTTAAGTGCGGTTCATCCCCGCGGGTGCGGGGAACGCCCCGTTATCGAAGCCCCGGCAGGGTCCCCACCCGGTTCATCCCCGCGGGTGCGGGGAACGCCCTGCCTGCACAATCGCCGTGGTCCATTCCGCCGGTTCATCCCCGCGGGTGCGGGGAACGCGACATTCGGCAGGGGCTGGGC
>JAMCWB010000053.1:48786-49289 GCA_023475025.1 Gammaproteobacteria bacterium | reverse complement strand
CGACCCCACCGGAAACGATCTTGACCTGGACTTCGTCGTTACCCAACTCGCTGAGCGAGCCCTGCAGGGCTTCCAGTGAACCGCGCACGTCTGCCTTGAGTACCAGGTTAAGGGTCTTCTTCTCACCCTGACCCATGTTCTCGAACATGTTTTCCAGCTTGGCGCTTTGCTGACGGGCCAGCTTGATTTCGCGGAACTTGCCCTGACGGAACAAGGCGATTTCACGCGCCTTGCGCTCATCAGCGACCACGTTCAGCTCATCACCGGCATCCGGCGTGCCATCGAGACCAAGAATCTCGACCGGAATCGACGGACCGGCTTCTTTCACCGGCTGGCCGTTTTCGTCCAGCATGGCGCGCACGCGGCCATAATTGACACCAGCCAGCACGATGTCGCCCTGACGCAGGGTACCGGTCTGCACCAGTACCGAGGCAACCGGGCCACGGCCCTTGTCCAGGCGTGATTCAACCACCACACCGCGACCAGGGGCTGAAGGCTGTGCC
>JAMCWB010000053.1:0-48738 GCA_023475025.1 Gammaproteobacteria bacterium | reverse complement strand
GCTTCCAGCAGGTCATCAATACCAGTACCAACCTTGGCGGAGACGTGCACAAAGATGGTGTCGCCACCCCATTCTTCCGGGATCACATCCAGCGCAGCCAGGCCGTTCTTGATGCGGTCCGGATCAGCGTCTTCCTTGTCGATCTTGTTCACCGCCACAACCAGCGGTACACCGGCAGCCTTGGCGTGCGCCACGGCTTCTTCAGTCTGAGGCATGACGCCGTCATCAGCAGCCACGACCAGAATCACAATATCGGTCGCCTTGGCACCACGCGCACGCATCGCGGTAAAAGCGGCGTGACCGGGGGTATCCAGGAAGGTGACCATGCCGCGCTCGGTTTCCACGTGGTAGGCACCGATGTGCTGGGTAATACCACCCGCCTCACCGGAGGCCACCTTGGCACGACGGATATAGTCGAGCAGCGAGGTCTTGCCGTGGTCAACGTGACCCATCACAGTCACTACCGGCGCACGGGTAACCATCTCGCCTTCGTGGGCATGGGTCTCGACCAGTTGATCCTCGATCTCGTCCTCACGCACCTGCTTGACCTTGTGACCCATATCTTCGGCAACAATGGCAGCAGTGTCCTGATCGAGCACCTGGTTGATAGTCACCATGGTGCCGTTCTTGAACATATACTTGATAACTTCAGCCGCCTTGACCGACATCTTCTGTGCCAGCTCGGCAACCGTGATGGTCTCACCGATAACAACTTCACGCACAACCGGACCGGTAGGCTTCTCGAAGCCGTGCTGATTGCGCTTCTTGTTCGCTTTCAGCTTGCTGCCACCACCACGACGACGGCCACCGCCCTCTTCATCGAGAATGCGGCCAGTATTGCGGGCCTTGCTGCCGGCATGGCCACCGGCACGCTTGCGACGACGCTCTTCGTCATCATCAGCGCGCGTAGGCGCGGCATGCTTGCGGCGCGGCTCTTCTTTCTTTTTCTCGACCACCGGCTCTGGCGCAACAGGTGCCACAGGTGCCACAGGTGCAGGTTCTGGTGCCGGCGCAGCCGGTGTCTCAGCAGCCACCTCGGGCCTGGTTTCAGCTGCCGCTGCCTGAGCTTCAGCTGCCGCCTGACGCGCAGCCTCTTCCTCGGCGGCACGTTTCTTGGCTTCTTCCGCGGCCTGAATGCGGGCTTCCTCAGCATCACGCTGCTCGGCCTGCTCGCGCTCGGCTTCTGCTGCCAGCTCTGCCGGATCACGCTTGACGTAGGTCTTCTTCTTGCGCACTTCCACATTGACCGTCTTGCTGCCAGCAACCCGCAGCTTGCTGACGGTCTTGCGCTTCAAGGTGATCTTGCGTGGCTCGCCACTGGCTTCGCCACCATGGGCGGTCTTCAAGTGCGTCAACAGCACCTGCTTTTCGCCATCACTGACATTCTGTTCTGCCTGACTGTGTTGCAGCCCGGCTTCTTTCATCTGCTGCAGCAGGCGCTCAACGGGCGTACCTACTTCAGCGGCTAATTCTTTGACCGTTACTTCAGCCATTCACGTCTCTCCTCAGTCGGATCCATGCGTTACCGCAGGCTTCTCTCCAGCACCGACCGGTTATTCAAACCAGGGGGCACGAGCGGCCATGATCAAGGCGCCGGCCCGCTCTTCGTTCATACCGTCAATATCCAGCAAGTCATCCACCGACTGTTCAGCCAGGTCTTCCATGGTCACAATGCCATTGGCTGCCAGTTGGAATGCCAGGGCACGGTCCATGCCGTCCATCCCCAGCAGGTCATCGGCCGGTTGGGCCTCTTCAAGCTTCTCCTCGTTGGCGATCGCCTTGGTCAGCAAGCGATCCTTGGCCCGGGCACGCAGCTCAGTGACAATATCTTCGTCAAAACCGTCGATTTCGAGCATCTCTTCCATCGGCACATAGGCCACTTCTTCCAGACTGGTAAAGCCTTCGTCCACCAGCACGCCAGCCAGGTCATCCTCTACATCCAGCTCATCCATGAACAGCTGCAGAATGTCACCGGTCTCGGCTTCCTGTTTGGCGCGAATATCGTCTTCAGTCATCACGTTCAGGGTCCAGCCAGTCAACTGGCTAGCCAGGCGAACGTTCTGACCGCTACGGCCAATGGCCTGCGCCAGGTTGTCTTCCGCGACCGCGATATCGATCGCATGGGTGTCTTCATCAACAATGATGGCAGCAACTTCTGCCGGCGCCATGGCATTGATCACAAACTGGGCCAGGTTATCGTCCCAGAGCACGATATCCACCCGCTCGCCGCCCAGTTCACCGGTCACTGCCTGGACACGGGAGCCGCGCATACCGATACAGGCACCCTGCGGGTCAATGCGCTTGTCTTTCGAGCGCACCGCGATCTTGGCGCGCGAACCCGGGTCACGGGCAGCCCCCATCAGCTCGATCAGACCTTCGGAGATTTCCGGCACTTCAATGCGGAACAGCTCCATGATCATTTCCGGGCAAGCACGCGACAGCACCAGTTGCGGGCCACGGTTCTCGGTACGGATATCCTTTAACAGGGCGCGGATACGCACACCGCTGCGGAAGGTTTCACGCGGGATCATTTCCTCGCGCGGCAATACCGCTTCGGCGTTGTTACCCAGATCAACGATGATGCTGTCGCGGGTAACCTTCTTTACCGTACCACTGAGGATTTCACCCACTCGCTCACGGTAGGCGTCCACAACCTGCGCACGCTCTGCTTCACGTACTTTCTGTACGATTACCTGTTTGGCAATCTGCGCGGCGATGCGGCCAAATTCGATCGAATCAATCTTTTCTTCGATCACCGAACCGATCTGCAGCGAGGGATCGCGCTCTTGCGCCTGATCCAGCGTCAACTGCATGTCCGGTTCTTCGAAATCCTCATCGGCAACCACAGTCCAGCGCCGGTAGCTGTCATACAGACCGGTCTGACGGTTGATTTCGACGCGCACATCGACTTCGTCTTCATAGCGCTTTTTCGTTGCCGTGGCCAATGCCAACTCAAGGGCTTCAAAAATTACGCCGGGTGGTACGCCTTTTTCGTTGGAAACGGATTCCACAACCAGCAGCACTTCTTTGCTCATCGTATGCCTCGCCTAAAGCCATCCAGAGGGGCGGTTAGCCCACATCAAAAACGGGGAATGATATTGCCCTTGTCGATCGTATCGATCGGCAACAGATATTCGTGATCATCCACCTGCAGCACCACCTCGTCAGCCTCAACGCCGCGAATGATGCCCTGAAAATTTCGTCGCCCTTCATAGGGACTGCGCAGTTTCAATTTGACCTGCTCACCGACATGCGCCTGATACTGCTCCAGGGTGAACAGGGGGCGATCCATGCCAGGGGACGATACCTCAAGGGTATAGTCGTTGGTGATCGGATCTTCCACGTCGAGCAGACCGCTCAGATGCCGACTGACTGCTGCACAGGCCTCGACATCAATACCATCGGCATGGTCGATATACACCCGCAGCAGTGTGTGCCGCCCTTGCGACAGGTATTCAATACCCCAGCACTGGTAACCGAGCGACTCTATGCCGGGTACCAACAATGCTTCCAGTTCGGTCTGCTTGCCAGCCAAAGTGACGCGCCTCTTTCTCCACCAACAAAAAATGGGCCCTTGGCCCATCACGACTCTGGCCACCCCATGTCAGACACAGGGTCCAGATTTGCGGGGTGCGCCATGACCCCGATCGGAAACGCCGCCGGGAGCACAACCCCTAATAAAAAGCCCCTTGAAAGGGGCCTTGAACTGGTTGCGGGGGCAGGATTTGAACCTACGACCTTCGGGTTATGAGCCCGACGAGCTACCAGACTGCTCCACCCCGCGTCGAATCCGAGGGCATGGATTATACGCCCGGAAGCCTGACAAGACAACCGGCGCATACGCCCTCTACAAGACAAGAGCCTCAACGAGGCTCTGAAAAGATTGGTGCGGAAGATGGGACTCGAACCCATACACCCTAAGGCACTACCCCCTCAAGATAGCGTGTCTACCAATTCCACCACTTCCGCAAAAACTGTGTTGACCGATTCAGTCAACCGAGGGTACATCGCCGGCAGCCGGGGCTGACGACTCTTGCTGCTCAAGTACCGGCACATCATCGCTGATGCTTGGCAGCGGCTCACTCATCAATACCGGATCCGGTAAACCACCATCACGAATCTGACCTGCCTGAGTGCTGGCATAGTAAGCAAGACCAAGTGAGGTTGCGAAGAATACAGCAGCCAGCACAGCAGTCAAGCGGCTAAGAAAGGTTGCCGAGCCCTGACTGCCAAAAACCGTACCTGAAGCACCAGCGCCGAAGGAAGCGCCGGTCTCAGCACCCTTGCCCTGCTGCATCAACACCAGGCCGACCAAGGCTATGGCGACAACCAGGTGCACAATAATAATTACCGTTTCAATCATGATGCTTTTCCCGCGGCGCGCGCAATCGCACCAAATTCTTCTGCATTGAGCGAGGCTCCACCAACCAGCCCGCCATCGATGTCCGGCATGGCAAACAGCTCTTCGGCATTCTCCGCCTTGACGCTGCCGCCATAAACTATCTGTACTGCCTGCGCCTGCTCATCATCGAGCAGCGCCAGACGTGCGCGAATCATTGCATGCACATCCTGCGCCTGATCCGGACTGGCAGTCAGGCCAGTACCTATGGCCCAAACCGGCTCGTAGG
The DNA here is from genome assembly GCA_023475025.1 of Gammaproteobacteria bacterium. GTDB lineage: Bacteria > Pseudomonadota > Gammaproteobacteria > Pseudomonadales > Pseudomonadaceae > Halopseudomonas. The sequence continues at coordinate 44,110 of JAMCWB010000053.1, read as the reverse complement.
CTATCACACCCTGTGCCAGGCCGCCGACACCGAACACATCCAATACTGCCTGCAACTGGGCACCAACCACTTCTGCTGTAGCCCCCGCATCACGCTGCTCGCGGGTTTCGCCAACGCAGAGCACGGGGCGCAAACCACATGCCAGAGCAGCAGCAAACTTGCGACAGATAATCTCATCCGTTTCGACAAACAGGCTACGCCGCTCGGAATGCCCAACCAGCACATACTCACAGCCCGCATCACGCAGCTGAGCCGGCGATATTTCGCCAGTCAGGGCACCGGGCTCAGCCTGCCAGGCACAAGCCTGACCACCCAGACGCACTGGCGAACCAGCCAGTGCAGCTACGCAACGCTCGATATAGAGGGCTGGCGGCGCGATCAACAAGTCGACCTGCTCGGGCCAGTCCTCTCGGCACAGCGCATCAAGCAGACGATCCACCGACTGCTGCGTTCCGTGCATTTTCCAGTTTCCTGCTACCAGCGGACGGCGCATGCCCAACCTCTCTGCTCAAGCGGGCGCCAATCTTAACCAAGTTGCCCGAGCGACACAACCGCCCGCGGGGGTTTATTCAGCGAACAACTGCCGCACTCGCTCAGCCAGCTCAGACGCTTCACGCTTGACCTCGTCAGCGTCCTGCCCCTCGACCATGACACGGATCAACGGCTCGGTTCCCGAGACACGTAACAAGACACGGCCACGCCCTGCCAGACGTTCCTCAGCTGCAGCCACGGCAGACTGCAGTCCCGGATCATCCAGCGGCGCCTGGGTGCCTGCCTGGTAGCGCACATTGATCAGTGTTTGCGGACACTTATGCATGCCGGCCAAGGCCTCTGGCAGCGACTGCCCACTACGTTCAAGGGCCTTGAGCACCTGCAATGCAGCAATGATGCCATCACCGGTCGAGGTCTTGTTCAGGCAAACCAGGTGCCCGGATGCCTCGCCGCCGAGAATCCAGTTACGTGACTGCAGCTCGTTCATCACATAACGATCACCCACCTTGGCCCGCACCAGCTCGATACCCTTCTCAGCCAGCGCCAGCTCAAGCCCCAGATTACTCATGAGGGTGCCGACCACGCCACCACGCAACAGATCGCGCTGGTGCAGGTCCATCGCCATGATGTAGAGCAGCTGATCGCCATCGATTTCATTGGCCTGATTGTCGACCATCAACACCCGGTCGCCATCGCCATCGAAGGCAATCCCCAGGTCGGCGCCCTGCTGCAGAACTGCTGTGCGCAGCGCCTGGGTATGGGTTGAACCAACATCGGCATTGATATTCAGTCCATCCGGAGCAGCACCGATCACACTGACCTCGGCACCGAGCTCGGCAAACACACTGGGAGCCACCTTATAGGTTGCCCCGTGCGCGCAATCGAGTACCACTTTCATGCCACGAAAGCTGGTACCCACCGGCACGCTGCTCTTACAGAATTCGATGTAACGACCCGAGGCATCATCGACCCTGGCCACCTTGCCGAGCAAGGCCGACTCAACAACCGACATGGGCCCGTCAACCAGGCGTTCGATCTCCAGCTCCATCTCGTCAGGCAGCTTGCTGCCGGCCGCCGAGAAAAACTTGATGCCGTTATCGTAGAAAGGATTGTGCGAGGCGCTGATGACGATACCCAGATCAGCCTGAAAGGTGCGCGTGAGATAGGCAATCGCCGGGGTCGGCATGGGCCCGAGCAGCTTGACCTCGGCACCGGCAGCCGACAGGCCCGCCTCCAGGGCAGACTCGAACATGTACCCGGAAATCCGCGTATCCTTGCCGATAACAACCTTACAGCCGACCGCACCACCAAAGGCCGTTCCCACTGCCCAGCCCAGCTTGAGCATGAATTCCGGGGTAATAGGGTGTTGTCCGACCTGACCGCGGATGCCGTCAGTGCCAAAGTATTTTTTCTGCATGCTACTGTCCTGTAACGGGGGCGCCATAACTGTCGTTTCGGTTATTGTCGCAGATCATTCGCGAGCTGACAGCATTTCAACCGCGCGCCGCACTAACCGCCTCGGTCATACGCACCGCATCCAGGGTGGCAGCCACATCGTGGGTACGGATAATACGGGCGCCCAGACCGACCGCCAGACTGGCCAGCGCCAGGCCACCGGCCAGGCGCTGCTCAACGGGTCGCTGCAACAGGTTGCCGATCATGCTTTTCCGTGACACGCCTACCAGCAAGGGCCGCTGCAAGGGTGCCACCTCGGGCATACGGGCAAACAACTGCAGGTTATGCTCCAGCGTTTTGCCAAAACCGAACCCCGGATCAATCAGCAATGCCTCTTCCGCAATACCTGCTGCCAGCGCTGCAGCACTGCGCTCGAGCAGAAAATCATTCACCTCGGCCAACAGGTCATCATAGTGAGGCGCCGCCTGCATGCTGCCCGGCTCGCCCTGCATATGCATCAGGCAAACGGCCAGCCCGGTCTCTGCTGCGGCTGCCAGCGCACCTGGTCGACGCAAGGCACGCACATCATTGATCAGCCCGGCACCAACATCCGCGCCGGCGCGCATGACTTCAGGCGTACTGGTATCCATGGAAACAATGACATCAAAACGCGACCGCAGCGCCTCAACGACCGGCACCACGCGATCCAGCTCTTCGGCCACACTCACAGGCGCAGCGCCAGGGCGCGTTGACTCTCCGCCGACATCGATCAACTCGGCACCCTCAGCAAGCATCTGCTCACTGCGGTACAAAGCAGCATCCAGCTGGTTGAAGTGGCCGCCGTCGGAAAACGAGTCCGGCGTCACGTTGAGGATACCCATGATCCGGGTCATTGAAAGGTCAAGCCGCTGGCTGCCACAAGGCAGCCAGCGGGCACGTACAGCATCAGTCATGGAGCGTCAGTGTTCCCCGGCCGGACCACCAATCGGATCATTGCGATCACGACCACGATCGTCTTCCTCACGGCTGTCACTGTCACCCTCGTCGGCCTCGCCTGCTACCGCAGTCGGACCTGACGGCTTGCCATCAGACCAGTCTTTCGGCGGCTGTGGCGCCTTGCCGGCCATGATTTCATCGATCTGTGCAGTATCAATGGTTTCATACTTCATCAGCGCCTGCGCCATCAGCTCCAGCTTGTCGCGGTTTTCATCCAGCAACCGCTTGGCGGTGTTGTAGCACTCATCAATGATGCGACGCACTTCCTGGTCGATCATTTTGGCGGTTTCACCAGACACACTGCTCTGGCTGCCGCCGGCACTGCGACCCAGGAAGACTTCACCTTCTTCTTCTGCATACTGCAGGGGACCCATCTTTTCCGACAACCCCCATTTGGTCACCATATTCTTGGCCAACTGAGTAGCACGCATGATGTCGTTGGAAGCGCCGGTGGTCACGCCATCAAAGCCGAGGGTCATCTCCTCGGCAATTCGGCCACCGAAGAGTGAGCAGATCTGGCTTTCCAGCGCACGCTTGGACAGGCTGTAACGATCTTCCTCAGGCAGGAACATGGTCACACCCAAGGCACGGCCACGCGGAATGATCGATACCTTGTAGACCGGGTCATGCTCCGGCACCAGACGACCAACGATGGCGTGGCCAGACTCATGATAGGCCGTGTTGAGCTTTTCCTTTTCCGACATGACCATGGATTTGCGCTCAGCACCCATCATGATCTTGTCCTTGGCCAGCTCGAACTCCTTCATTTCCACCAGACGCTTGTTGGCGCGGGCGGCAAACAGGGAAGCCTCATTGACCAGATTGGCCAGGTCAGCACCGGAGAAACCGGGTGTACCACGGGCAATATCCGTCGGCCGGACATCATCACCCAATGGCACCTTGCGCATGTGGACCTTGAGAATCTGTTCACGACCACGAATATCGGGCAGGCCAACCACAACCTGACGGTCGAAGCGACCGGGGCGCAGCAATGCCGGGTCAAGCACGTCCGGACGGTTGGTGGCCGCGACCACAATGATGCCGTCGTTGGCTTCAAAGCCGTCCATCTCCACCAGCAACTGGTTCAGGGTCTGCTCACGCTCGTCATGACCACCGCCCATGCCGGCCCCCCGGTGGCGACCAACGGCGTCAATCTCGTCAATAAAGATAATGCAGGGTGCATGCTTCTTGGCCTGCTCGAACATGTCGCGCACACGGCTGGCACCGACACCCACAAACATCTCAACGAAGTCGGAACCGGAAATGGTAAAGAAGGGCACGCGCGCCTCACCGGCAACAGCCTTGGCCAACAGCGTCTTACCAGTACCGGGCTGACCGACCATGAGCACGCCGCGCGGAATATGCCCGCCGAGACGCTGGAACTTGCCGGGATCGCGCAGAAACTCGACCAGCTCGCCAACCTCTTCCTTGGCCTCATCGCAGCCTGCCACGTCGCTCAGGCGGGTCTTGACCTGGTCCTCGGAAAGCATCTTGGCCTTGCTCTTGCCAAAGCTCATCGGACCGCCACGACCACCAGCACCGCCCTGCATCTGACGCATGAAAAACAGGAAGATGGCAATAATGATCAGAATCGGGAAGCTGGCAATCAGCAACTGGGTCCAGATGCTTTGCTGGTCAGGCTGCTTGCCTTCAACCACCACATCATTGTCCAGCAGGTCGCCGATCAAGCCACTGTCCTGAATCGCCGGACGCACAGTACGGAACTCACTACCGTCACGGCGCTGGCCAATGATGGTGTGACCGTCCACGGTAACGCGATCAACCTGGCGATCCCTGACCAGTTCAAGGAACTCGGTATAATTCACCGTGCGCGGCTCGGGGCTGCTGCTGAAGTTGTTCATCACCGTGACCAGTACCGCGGCAATGATCAACCACAGGATCAGGTTTTTCGCCATGTCGTTCAAGTTGCTACCCTCTTGGCGCGCCGGGACTCCGCCGCCGCCTGTCTGAATTCAGTTCTATGACCCTAATACCTTACACCAGTTTCCTGTGCACGGCAGCCTGTGGCTGTAACCCGCTATGTCATGTGCAGGCCTTTCGGGTTCGGTTGCTCTACTAATGGTGGGGGCCGGAATGCAAATAACAAGAGGCACAGGCCTGCGCATTGCAGATTTTCCCGGCAGCGACGCAATACCCATGCAGTGCAAGCCACCGGCGGTTATACTATGGACTCCATTTTCGGGCTGACGATCCAGCCCATTCACTACAGTGTACGGATATTTATGGCACTCAGCTCGGCACAGAAGAAAGACCTCAAACGCATTGCACACCACCTCAAGCCGGTAGTGCTTGTCAGTGAGCAAGGCGCCAGCGACGGCGTTGTCGCCGAATTGCAGCGCGCCCTCAACGATCACGAACTGATCAAGATCCGTATCAATGTCAGTGATCGGGAAGCGAAGCAGGCGCTGATCGCCGAACTGTGCCAACAGACCGGTGCTGAACTGGTCCAGGTGATCGGCAAAATGGCCGTGCTGCTCAAGCGCAACCCCGAGCCCAACCGCAACCTGTCCAACCTGTTGCGCTATAAGGAACTCTGAGCCCCAGGCTCAACCTTCATCCGGGCGACGTTGCAGCAGCAACACCAGCCCGGCAAAGGCCATGACCAGATAAGCAAAGCCGCCCAGATAGATCAGCTCGCTCAGTTCGCGCAACACGAAGAAAGCCGCGCAGGCCACTGCCGCCAGCAACAATAGCTGCACCCGCAAATCTGACCAGAAGCGGCCACGCAACACCCAGGCGGCCAGGGCCAACTGCAAGGCAATACACACAGCAGCAAAGCCAGTCATCAACGGATACAGGTACTCCGCCAGGTCTTGTTGCAGGCGCGGCGCCAGGCCGTATTGCTGCAACGCCGGCATGAGCACAAAGTGCAGCACCCAGGCACCCCCGACCCAGAGGGTCTGACTCAGCTGCCAGGCGATGCGGCCACCGCGCAAGGCTGGCATGGCCGCAGGTGCACTCACAGGTGGCTGACCTCGACGATCTCGTATTCCACCAGCCCGCCAGGGGTCTGTACCGCAACAATATCGCCCACTTCCTTGCCGATCAGGGCGCGGGCAATCGGCGAAGTGACCGAAATCTTGCGCTGCTTGATCTCGGCCTCATCCTCACCGACGATCTTGTAGACCACTTCCTCGTCGGTATCCACATTGGCAATGGTAATGGTGGTGCCGAAAATCACCTTACCGGTAGGAGCAATAGTGGTCACGTCGATAATCTGGGCATTACCCAGGCGACCTTCGATATCACGGATACGTGCTTCCACCATACCCTGCTGCTCCCGCGCAGCATGGTACTCGGCGTTTTCCTTCAAATCACCCAGCTCACGCGCCTCGGCAATTGCCTTGCTGATTTGCGGACGCATGACACTTTTCAGGTGCTTGAGCTCGACTTCCAGGGCTTCGGCGCCCTGCTTGGTCATTGGATATTTCATCGCATCAAATCTCCGCGTGCAGGTCCTGCAACCGGCGTACCGACCGCTCGGGACCAAACTTCAATGCTTCGCAGATCGCCTCTCCACCGGCCAGCGTGGTGGTCGAGTAGACCTTGTGCTGCAGTGCATTGCGGCGAATGGAGTAGGAGTCGGCAATCGACTGCCGGCCTTCAGTGGTGTTGATAACCAGGCTGATTTCGTCGTTCTTGATCATATCAACGATATGCGGACGCCCCTCGGTCACCTTGTTCACCCGGCGGACCGGAATCTGCTCTGCCTCGATGACCTTGGCCGTGCCGCTGGTGGCCACCACTTCAAAGCCCAGCTCGACCAGATCACGGGCAACCTGCGCGACGAAGGGCTTGTCATCTTCACGCACACTGATAAAGACACAGCCCTCGGTGGGCAAACGCTCACCAGCACCGACCTGCGACTTGGCAAAGGCCTCGGCAAAGCTGTCACCGACACCCATGACTTCACCGGTAGACTTCATTTCCGGGCCAAGAATCGGGTCAACACCCGGGAACTTGGCGAAGGGGAACACCGCTTCCTTGACGCTGAAGTATGGCGGCACCACTTCTTCAGTGAAGCCGACCTCGGCCAGGGTCTTGCCAGCCATGACGCGGGCAGCAATCTTGGCCAGTGACTGGCCGATGCACTTGGACACAAAGGGCACAGTACGCGATGCCCGCGGATTGACCTCGATCACGTAGATGGTGTCGCCCTGCACTGCCATCTGCACGTTCATCAGGCCGACCACGCCCAGCTCGAGCGCCATCTTGCGCACTTGCTCACGGATCTCGTCCTGCACCGCTGCTGGCAAGGAGTAAGGCGGCAGCGAGCAAGCCGAGTCACCCGAATGCACACCAGCCTGTTCAATATGCTGCATGATGGCGCCGATGACCACATGGGTACCGTCGGAGACAGCATCAATGTCGACTTCGATGGCGCAGTTGAGGAAGTGATCCAGCAGCACCGGGCTGTCATTGGAGACCTTCACCGCATCGCGCAGGTAACGCTTGAGCTCGTCTTCCTGGTAGACGATTTCCATCGCCCGGCCGCCCAGTACATAGGAGGGGCGTACCACCAGCGGGTAACCGATCTTGTTCGCCGCACGAATGGCTTCTTCTTCACTGCGCACGGTATCGTTGGCAGGCTGCAACAGCTTGAGCCGCTCAACCATCTGCTGGAAGCGCTCACGATCTTCCGCACGGTCAATCGCTTCCGGACTAGTACCGATAATCGGCACACCGGCCTCTTCCAGCGCGCGTGCCAGTTTCAGCGGGGTCTGGCCGCCATACTGCACGATCACGCCCTTGGGCTTCTCGACGCGGACAATTTCCAGCACATCTTCCAGCGTCACCGGCTCGAAATACAGGCGGTCGGACGTGTCATAATCCGTGGACACCGTTTCCGGGTTGCAGTTGACCATGATGGTCTCATAGCCGTCTTCACGCATGGCCAGCGCCGCATGTACACAGCAGTAGTCAAACTCGATACCCTGACCGATGCGGTTAGGGCCGCCACCGAGCACCATGATCTTGTCACGATCGCTCGGATTGGCCTCGCACTCTTCCTCATAGGTCGAGTACATGTAGGCAGTATCGGTAGCAAACTCGGCAGCGCAGGTATCCACCCGCTTGTATACCGGCAGCACCTTCAACTTGTGACGATGGTTGCGCAGGCTCTTCTCGCTCACCGCCAACAGTTCCGCCAGGCGCGCATCCGAGAAGCCCTTGCGCTTGAGTCGGCGCATCAGGGTGTAATCCAGATCAGCCAGGCCGCCAGTGGCGATCGCCTTTTCTTCAGCAACCAGATCTTCCAGCTGGATCAGGAACCAGGGATCGATCTTGGTCAGCGCGAAGACCTCGTCACGGCTCATGCCGATCCGGAAGGCGTCGGCCAGATACCAGATGCGGTCAGCACCCGGCACGGTCAGTTCACGGGTGATCTGTGTGCGCGCTTCGGCATCACTGGGCTCGACCTTGGGGTCCAGCCCCATCGCACTGACTTCCAACCCACGCAGGGCTTTCTGCAAGGATTCCTGGAAGGTGCGACCGATCGCCATCACTTCACCGACCGACTTCATCTGCGTAGTCAGGCGTGCGTCGGCGTTAGGGAACTTCTCGAAAGCAAAACGCGGGATCTTGGTCACCACGTAATCGATTGCCGGCTCGAAAGATGCCGGGGTGCGGCCACCAGTAATATCGTTATGCAGCTCATCCAGGGTGTAACCCACGGCCAGCTTGGCAGCAATCTTGGCAATCGGAAAACCGGTCGCCTTCGAGGCCAGTGCGGAGGAGCGCGATACCCGCGGATTCATTTCAATCACCACCATACGGCCAGTATCCGGGCAGATACCGAACTGTACGTTGGAGCCACCGGTTTCCACCCCGATCTCACGCAGCACCGCCAGCGAGGCGTTACGCATGATCTGGTATTCCTTGTCGGTCAGCGTCTGTGCCGGCGCGACAGTAATGGAGTCACCAGTGTGGACACCCATGGGATCGAAGTTCTCGATCGAGCAGACGATGATGCAGTTGTCCTTCTTGTCGCGGACCACCTCCATCTCGTATTCCTTCCAGCCGATCAAGGACTCGTCGATCAACAGCTCCTTGGTCGGCGACAGGTCCAGGCCTCGGGTGCAGATCTCTTCGAACTCTTCACGGTTATAGGCAATACCGCCACCGGTACCGCCCATGGTGAAGGACGGACGGATAATGCACGGGAAGCCGACCTGATCAAGCACACCGTAGGCTTCCTGCATGCTATGCGCGATGCCTGAGCGCGGGCACTCCAGGTTGATGGCCTTCATCGCCTTGTCGAAACGTGAACGGTCTTCCGCCTTGTCGATGGTGTCAGCGTTGGCACCAATCATCTCGACATTGTATTTCTCGAGCACGCCATGCTTTTCCAGATCCAGCGCACAGTTCAGCGCCGTCTGGCCACCCATGGTCGGCAGCACCGCATCCGGGCGCTCTTTCTCGATGATCTTTTCGACCGTTTGCCACTTGATCGGCTCGATATAGGTCGCATCAGCCATTGCCGGGTCGGTCATGATGGTCGCCGGATTGGAGTTGACCAGAATGACGCGGAACCCCTCCTCCTTCAGCGCCTTGCACGCCTGGGCACCGGAATAGTCAAACTCACAGGCCTGGCCAATCACGATAGGACCGGCGCCGATGATCAGAATGCTTTTAATGTCAGTACGTTTTGGCATAGTCGTCTACAAATCCTTGAGGGCTCAGCGGCGCGCGGCCATGGCAGCAATGAAACGGTCGAACAGCGGCGCAACATCATGCGGCCCCGGGCTGGCTTCCGGGTGACCCTGAAAACTGAAGGCGGCCTTGTCGGTTCGTTCGATACCCTGCAGGGTGCCGTCAAACAATGATTTGTGCGTGGCTCGCAGATTAGCCGGCAGACTGTCTTCGTCCACAGCAAAACCGTGGTTCTGGCTGGTGATCATGACCACACCCGTGTCCAGATCCTGCACCGGGTGATTGGCACCATGATGGCCATGACCCATTTTCAGTGTCTTGGCACCGGAGGCCAGGGCGAGCAGCTGGTGACCCAGGCAGATGCCAAAGACCGGCACCTCCGTTTCGAGCACCTCACGAATGGCGGTGATCGCATAGTCACACGGCTCCGGGTCACCCGGGCCGTTGGACAGGAACACACCATCAGGCTGCATCGCAAGCACCTCACTGGCCGGTGTCTGCGCGGGCACCACGGTCAGGCGACAACCGCGCGCGACCAGCATGCGCAAAATGTTCTGCTTGACGCCAAAGTCATAGGCCACCACGTGATAGGGCAGATCAGCATCGGCATGCTCAGGGTGGCTGTCCGTCTCCAGAGCCCAGACGCCCGAGCGCCACTGGTAACTGGCGTTAACGGTAACTTCCTTGGCCAGATCCATTCCCTTGAGTCCGGGGAACTCGCGCGCCAGCGCCAAAGCCTGGTCAGCGTCGACCGTATCGCCAGCAATGATGCAGCCGTTTTGTGAGCCCTTTTCGCGCAGAATCCGCGTCAGGCGTCGGGTATCGAGACCGGCAATGGCAACAATACCGTTTTCGCGCAGGTAGGCGTCCAGCGGCTGCTTGCTGCGCCAGCTACTGGCCATCAGCGGCAGGTCACGAATCACCAGACCCGCGGCATGGATGCGGTCAGACTCGATATCTTCCGGAGTAACACCGGTGTTACCAATGTGCGGGTAGGTCAGGGTGACGATCTGACGGGAATAGGACGGATCGGTCAGGATCTCCTGGTAACCGGTCATGGCCGTATTGAATACGACCTCACCGACACTGTGGCCGTCGGCGCCGATGGCCTCACCGTAAAAAAGACTACCGTCGGCAAGGGCGAGAATGGCTGGCTTGGACAAGAAAACCTCCGGTTGAGCTGACACGTTTCACCAAACGCGGGCTGCACAAAAGTGGGAATGAGGTGATTGACCACTTCATCCCGCGTCAAGGCATTGTCAGATACGCGCTGAAAGACAGATTAGCCCGCAAGTTTACCGGCTGAGGCCATAAATATCCACACCGTTGCCGGTCAATTAGCCACGATCCGATCGCCAGCGCTCTACCCGGGCTACTGCCTGCCGACGCGACAAGCCTCCGAAAGTGTTCATTCTGGGTGCCATCTGTGCTAAAACAGCACCTGACAGGTGATTTATCAGGCCTCAGGCCATGGAGTCTGGTTGCACGTCAAGCCGGTAATTACCAACAGAACAACAAGAAAGCCCCGAGGGAATCGAGCATGTCAAAGCACCTGAAGTATCTGTTAGCCGTTGGGTTGCTATGTCTGGCACCACTGGTCAAGGCTGATCTACAAACCCTGCAGACGGTGCATGAAATCCGTAGCGAAGGTTACAAAGCCGCCACCTACCTGCTGATCGACAACAACCTGTATGAGCGCGTGCGCGAGCCAGGCAACCGCGAATCCTACCGCGAAGCACTCAGCGGCATGGATACCCGTATTCGCCAGCTCGGCAACCCAAGCGACCTGCGCAGCGTCTTCGATCAGTTCACCCGCATGATCCGTGATCTGGAAAACCAGCCCGAAGACGAAGCCCACTTCAACCTGGCTACCGTAAATAGCATCATGCAGATGCATGCCGAGCTGGACCAGCTGCTCGCTGAGCGCTATGCCGAGCATGCCGACCTGGCTGATGAGCGCTTGCAAGCACTGCACCAACAGAGCCTGGAAACCAACCAGATCCTACTGTTATACCAGAACAACATGTTCAGCTCGATCGGCGTCTACTTCATGGAAACCCATGAAGGCATTTTCCGCGCCATGGATGCCAGCATTATTGAACGCTTCGGCACCCTGCGCGGCCTGCTCCCGGAACAGGATGCTGCCATCACCCGATTGAACCAGCAGTACGGCTTCATTCAGCCACGTCTGATCACCTACTATCAGGACTGGGTACCGACCATTGCCGCCTTCTATTTGCTGCGCAATACCGACACCTTGAACAATCTGGCCCGCGAGCAGATTCGCGCCGGCTGATTGCTGCGCACAAAAAACCCGGCTTGCTCGCGCAGCCGGGTTTTTAATGCCTGCCAACAATCAAGCTTTCAGGCCAAGCACATCCTGCATGTCATAGAGCCCGGCCGGCTTGCCCCGCAACCAGACACAGGAGCGCACAGCCCCCTTGGCGAAGGTCATGCGGCTGGAGGCCTTATGGGTGATTTCCACACGCTCGCCCTCAGTGGCAAAAAGCACAGTATGGTCACCCACCACATCGCCGGCGCGCACAGTCGCAAAGCCAATGGTGTCACGCTCGCGCGCACCGGTCTGACCTTCACGACCGTAGACGGCCACCTTGCTCAAGTCACGGCCCAGCGCATCAGCTACCACCTCACCCATACGCAAGGCAGTGCCCGATGGCGCATCGACCTTGTGCCGGTGATGTGCCTCGATAACCTCGATATCGGCATCCTCACCCATGACGCGCGCAGCCATATCCAGCAACTTGAGACACAGGTTCACCCCGACACTGAAGTTGGGCGCAAAGACAATACTGATATCCTGCGCCGCCGCTGCCAACTCGCCCTTTTCCGCCTCGGAAAAACCGGTTGTGCCGATAACCATGGCTTTACCGGCAGCACGACAAATGGCGAGATTGACCAGGGTCGTGGTCGGGTGGGTGAAATCAATCAGTACATCAAAATCATCAGTGATTGACTGCAGGTCACCGCTGACCGCAACCCCCAGCTTACCGACACCGGCCAGCTCGCCAGCATCAGCGCCGAGCAGACTGCTGTCCGGCCGCTCGATCGCCGCAGCCAGGACAGCGCCCTCAGCCTGGGTCAACGCCTCGATCAGCGTCTTGCCCATGCGTCCGGCCGCACCGATTACCGCAACTCGTGTCATTGCTGCCTCACTCATGACTTCATGTCATCAAAGAATTTTTTCACACCTTCGAACCAGCTATTGGCCCGCGGCGACTGCTTGCTACCCTCTTCCTGCAGGGTCTCACGCAGCTCTTCCAGCAGCTCGCGCTGACGCTTGGTCAGGTTGACCGGCGTTTCCACCACCACCCGGCACAGCAGGTCACCGGTTGCACCACCACGGACCGGAGTTACCCCCTTGCCACGCATGCGGAATAACTTGTCGGTCTGAGAGCCGGCAGGAATTTTCAGCTTCACCCGGCCATCCAGGGTCGGCACTTCCAGTTCGCCGCCCAGGGCCGCGTCAGTAATGCTGATCGGCACTTCGCAGAACAGGTTCTTGCCGTCACGTTGGAAAATCTTGTGCTCGCGGACTGAAACGACCACATACAGATCACCCGGCGGGCCACCGTTCAGGCCAGCCTCACCCTTGCCACTGACGCGGATGCGGTCACCGGTATCGACACCGGCAGGAATCTTCACCGACAAGGTTTGCTGCTTCTCTTTGCGCCCCTGACCATGGCAATCGTTACACGGATCAGTGATCATCTTGCCGCTACCCTGACAACGCGGACAGGTCTGCTGCACCGAGAAAAAACCTTGTTGCATGCGCACCTGGCCAACACCACCACAGGTGGTACAGGTCACCGGGCTGGAGCCTTTCTTCGCCCCACTACCGTCGCAGGTCTCGCACTCTTCCAGAGTCGGAATGCGGATAGTGACTTCATCACCGCGCACCGCTTGCTCAAGATCCAGCTCCAGGGTGTAACGCAGGTCGCTGCCACGCTGCACACTGGAACGGCCACGACCACGGCCACCACCAAAGATATCGCCGAAAACATCACCGAAAATATCCGAGAAGTCAGCGCCGCCGCCAAAGCCACCACCCTGACCGCCACCCATGTTCGGGTCAACGCCGGCATGGCCGTACTGATCGTAGGCCGCACGCTTATTGCTGTCCGTCAGCACTTCGTAGGCTTCGTTGGCTTCCTTGAACTTCTCGATCGCGTCCGCGTCATCAGGATTACGGTCGGGATGGTATTTCATCGCCAGGCGGCGGTATGCCTTTTTCAGCTCGGCATCACTGGCGCCGCGGTCAACACCCAGCACCTCATAAAAATCACGCTTGGCCATTGCTGGTTTCCCTCAATCTGGGCCTTTGCCACAAACAGCAACGCGGGAATGAATCCCGCGTTGCCTGGCTCGGTCGTACAAGGACTTACTTGTTGTTATCCTTGACCTCTTCAAACTCTGCATCAACAACATCATCGCCGTTGTCATCCGCAGTGGCATCCTGAGCCTGGCCTTCAGCGGCCTGGGCCTGCTCGGCATACATTTTCTGCACTACCGGCGCAGAGGCTTCAGACAGCGCATTGATCTTGGCTTCAATGTCTGCCTTGTCGTCACCCTTGAGGGCAGCTTCAAGGTCAGTCAAAGCGGTCTCGATGGCTGCTTTCTCGTCATCAGTCGCCTTGTCGCCGGCTTCAGTCAGCGTCTTGCGCGTGGCATGCAGCAGCTGATCGCCCTGATTACGGGTAGTAACCAGCTCTTCGAATTTGCGATCTTCCTCGGCGTTCGCCTCGGCATCACGCACCATCTTCTCGATTTCTTCATCACTCAGACCGGAAGAGGCCTTGATGATAATCGACTGTTCCTTGCCGGTCGCCTTGTCTTTCGCCGACACGTTCAGAATACCGTTGGCATCCAGGTCAAAGCTGACCTCGATCTGCGGCATGCCACGCGGCGCCGGCGGAATATCGGCCAGATCGAAACGACCCAGTGACTTGTTCTGCCCGGCCTGCTTGCGCTCACCCTGGAGTACATGGATGGTCACGGCAGTCTGGTTGTCATCAGCGGTCGAGAACACCTGTGACTTCTTGGTCGGGATGGTGGTGTTCTTCTCGATCAAGGAGGTCATCACACCGCCCATGGTTTCGATACCCAGCGACAGCGGGGTTACGTCGAGCAGCAGCACGTCCTTGACGTCACCAGAAAGTACCGCACCCTGGATCGCTGCACCGACAGCAACAGCTTCATCGGGGTTCACGTCTTTGCGCGGCTCTTTACCGAAGAACTCGGTTACTGCCTTCTGTACCAGCGGCATACGGGTCTGACCACCGACCAGGATGACTTCACTGAGGTCGCTCATGTCGATACCGGCATCCTTCATCGCCACCTTGCAGGGCTCGAGGCTGCGGGTAACCAGATCCTCAACCAGTGATTCCAGCTTGGAGCGGGTAACCTTGACCGCCAGGTGCTTGGGACCCGAGGCATCTGCAGTGATGTACGGCAGGTTGACTTCGGTCTGCTGGCTGGAGGACAGCTCGATCTTGGCTTTTTCCGCCGCTTCCTTCAGACGCTGCAGGGCCAGCGGATCGTTGTGCAGATCGACACCGCTGTCTTTCTTGAATTCGTCAGCCAGGTAATCGATCAGACGGATGTCAAAGTCCTCACCACCGAGGAAGGTGTCACCGTTGGTGGCCAGCACTTCGAACTGGTGCTCACCATCCACTTCGGCAATCTCGATCACGGATACGTCAAAAGTACCGCCACCCAGGTCATAGACCACGATAGTGGAGTCACCACGCGCCTTGTCCATACCATAGGCCAGTGCTGCTGCAGTCGGCTCGTTGATGATGCGCTTGACTTCCAGACCGGCAATACGACCGGCATCTTTAGTCGCCTGACGCTGGCTGTCGTTGAAGTAGGCCGGTACGGTAATGACCGCCTCGGTCACCGGCTCGCCAAGGTAGTCTTCGGCGGTTTTCTTCATTTTCTTCAGCACTTCGGCAGACACCTGCGGCGGCGCCATTTTCTCGCCTTTGGCTTCCACCCAGGCATCACCGTTGTCGGCTTTGACGATCTTGTAAGGCACCAGCTTGATGTCTTTCTGTACAACTTCTTCATCAAAGCGGCGACCGATCAGACGCTTCACCGCAAACAGGGTGTTGTGCGGGTTGGTGACCGACTGACGCTTGGCAGACTGGCCAACCAGGGTCTCACCGTCGTTGCTGTAGGCAACGATAGACGGTGTGGTGCGAGCGCCTTCGGCATTCTCGATCACCTTGGCCGTACCGTTTTCCATAATCGCGACACAGGAGTTGGTAGTCCCCAGGTCAATACCGATAATCTTGCCCATAATATGTTCTCTCCGAATCAATATGCCGCGGGTTCCCGGCGGCTGGGTTTAACTGTCATGCCCCGTTAATGGGGCCGCTGCGGCTGATTTCAAGCCTGCTCATCAATTGTTGGTGCATCCGGCTTGGCACTGGCAGCCTTGCTCACTACCACCATGGCCGGACGCAGCAAACGACCGCTCAGGGTGTAACCTTTCTGGAACACCTTGAGCACGGTATTGGGTTCAACCTTGGCACTCTCTTCCATCGCCATCGCCTGATGCAGGTCCGGGTTGAAAGGTTCGCCTTCCGGGTAAACGGCAACCACGTTGAAGCGGCCAAGGGTGTCGGCAAACATTTTCAATGTCAGCTCGATGCCTTCGCGCATAGGCTTGATTGCCGGATCATTCGCATCAGACAACTCCAGCCCGCGCTCCAGGCTATCGAGCACCGGCAGCAGGTCATGGGAAAACTTTTCCAGCGCGAACTTGTGTGCCTTCTCGACATCCTGTTCAGCCCGGCGGCGCGCATTCTGCACGTCAGCAGCAGCACGCATCAGCTGATCCTGCGCCTCGGCCAACTGCTCTTCGAGACTGGCAACCTGGGCCTCGAGATCACCCTCGGGCGCCATGCTCTCTTGCTCGACTGGCTCACCGGCCTGCTGATCCTGCTTCTGTTCATCCGCCATACTGATCTCCTGTAATACAGTGGGCGACAAGCCCGTTTAGCAATGACTGCAGCCTATATGGGGACAGCAGGTGGCAGCTTCAAGGGCAGAAACCCGGGGATTTTTCCCTACTTGCCAGACCCGGAAAAAGTACTGTATAAATAACCAGACCGGATTTCGAAGGAGAAAGCCCATGCTGGTGCACCTTGCGGTGAACAATTACGCCATTGTCGATCACCTGGAACTGGATTTTCAGCGCGGCATGACGGCAGTCTCCGGCGAAACCGGCGCGGGCAAATCCATCATGCTCGATGCCCTGGCCTTGACCCTGGGTGACCGCGCCGACAGTGGCGCAGTAAGGCCCGGCAGCGACAAGGCCGACCTTCTCGCTACCTTTGATATCAGCGATATCAGTGAAGCCCGCGCCTGGCTGCAGGAACGCGACCTGGATGCCGATGACCAGGTCATTCTGCGCCGGGTGATTACTGCCGAAGGCCGCTCGCGAGGCTACATCAATGGCAGCCCCTGCCCGCAACAGGACCTGCGGAGCCTGGGTGAAATGCTGATTGATATTCACAGCCAGCATGAACACCAGTCCCTGCTGAAAACCGATACCCACCGCCGCCTGCTGGATGACTACGCCGGTCACGGCGAACTGGCCAGCCAGGTTCAACTGGCCGCCCAACGCTGCCGGCAAACCGAACAGGCACTGCAACAGGCCAGCCAGAGCAACGAAGAACAAAGCGCACGCCAACAATTGCTCAGCTACCAACTGGAAGAACTCGATAATCTCGGCCTGCAGGATGGCGAGCTGGGCCAACTGGAACAGGAACAGCGCGAACTGGCCAACGCCGAACAGATACTGCATAACTGCCAACAGATCACCAGCCTGTGCAGTGAAAGCGACAATGGCAGCGTACTGCAGGCGCTCAACGCCAGCCTGAGCCGGCTCGACGGCATCAGTGAACATAGCCGCCACCTGCAGGAAGCACAGAACCTGCTCGCCAGCGCACAGATTCAGGTCGAAGAAGCCATGGGCGAGCTGAACCGCTATCTGGACCACTTTGAAGCCGATCCAGCCCGTCAGCAGGAAGTGGAAGAGCGCCTCAGCGCCCTCTATGAACTGGCACGCAAACATCGCATCCAGCCGGAACAGCTGGGCGAACTGCAGCAGCAACTCAACGATGAGCTGGAGCGCTTTCAACAGCAGGATGCCGACGTGGAGCGCCTGCAGGAAGAGCTGCAGGCCTATCGCGAGCATTATCAGAAACTGGCCGGCGAGCTCAGCACCGCACGCAGCAAGGCCGCCAGCAAATTGGCCAAGGCGGTCAGCAGCAATATCCAGCAGCTGGGCATGCCAGGGGGCCGGGTTGAACTGCAACTGTCGCCGCTGGAAGCCGAGCGCTACCCACCACAGGGTCTGGAAAACGTCGAATTTCTGGTCAGCAGCAACCCCGGCCAACCCTGCAAGCCGCTGGCCAAGGTGGCTTCCGGGGGTGAGCTATCTCGCATCAGCCTGGCGATCCAGGTAGTGACCGCGCAAACCTCGCGCACCCCGACCCTGGTCTTTGACGAGGTGGACGTGGGCATTGGTGGCCCGACCGCAGAAATTGTCGGTCAGTTACTGCGCCAACTCGGCGCCCGGGGCCAAGTGATCACGGTAACCCATCTGCCGCAGGTTGCCGCCCAAGGCCATCAACACCTTTTCGTGCGCAAGGAGCAAAGCAAGCATTCGACGCGAACCTGCGTCGATAACCTGCAAGACCAGCACAGAGTGCAGGAAATTGCCCGCATGCTCGGTGGTATCGACCTGACTGACGAGTCCCTGGCCCATGCACGCAAGCTGCTGGCAGCATCAGCTGATGCCGGCGCCTGACCCGGCCTGACGCACAGCCTCAAGCGTCAATTGCTGCCGGGCAACGGGCTTGCCGCCTGCTCTGCCTCACGCCGGGCTACCCGCTTGAAATGGGCGATCAGCGGACTATCCAACGCCCCGGCCAGTCCGACCATAAAGACCCTGTCGCGCACGGCCGGCACATCCCAGATCACTTCCACGCAGTATTGCCGGCACACCTCATCGGCAATATGGCTGGGCGCAGCAAAAATAGCCTGCCCCTGGGCACCAAAGACCTTGATCAAGGCGCTGTCATCAATCTCTGCTGCCAGCGGCATATGAATACCTTGCTGCTTGAGCCAGCTGACCAGATGCTCGAAATACACTGCATTACGGGTATTTACCAACAATCGCTCGCCATTCAGGCTGTGCGGCAAGCCGGGTCGCAAGCGCGCGGCAACAACAGGACTGGCAAACAGCGATAACCCCGAGCTCATCAACTCACAGAGCTCCAGCTGGTGCAGCTCATCAACCAGCTTGAGCTGATCGGTCAATAACAGATCCAGCTTGCGCATGCGTAGCTCCTGCAGCTGCTGCTCGCTGTTACCGGTATGGCAGATCAGATAAGCCGCCGGATCGAACTGGTAGAATTCGCTTAACCAGCGGTAGGAAATCAGCTTATGGATCGAAGCAGACACACCAACGCGCACAACCGGGCGCGTTGCCTCACCCTTGGCAGCAAGATAATCCTGCAGACTGTCGGCAACCCCAAACATGGCTTCGCAATAATCAAAAACCTGCTGGCCAAAGGGGGTCAGCCAGAGCCGCCGCGACTTGCGCTCAAACAGGCGCTGCCCCAACTCTGCCTCGAGCTGAGCGAGCTGACCACTCAGGGTTTGCGGCGCCAGATCCAGTCGCTCACTGGCCGCCGCAATGGAGCCTTCCCTGGCAATGCTGCGAAAATAATAGAGATGCTTGAAGTTAAGTCTGGGAATCAATGACGGCTCCTATGCAGCGCAACCCAGCACAGCCACCTGCTCACCTTTAGGCTCAGTGACCTCATACAGATGCACCGCACGGCACTCGAAGGGATGTAGAGCCGAGGTCACATACTGATAGTGCAGCGGCACCGGCTGCCCACTGGCGACCAACTTGAGGCGATAGGCCTGCTCGGGCACACCTGGACGCAAGGGCACTTCAACCCACAGATCCAGCTGACGGCGCACCAGATCAAAGGCAGCATTCACGCAGACAAAGCCTTCAGGTAACTGCAAGCTGTGCATCGGCTGGTCCAGATCAAGATGAAACTCACGGACTGTTTTCATGACGATAACTCCTTGGCGTTGAGACAGCCTATTTGTATCAGGCCAGGCGAATCGGAAAAACAGACGTTTTGAGTAAATTACATCGCTTATTTCGATGCGTCAGCATCATGCTCCGGCAAATGCTTGTTTCCCGCTTCAGCCGCCACATCACCGTGCTGTTGGGCATGCATGGTTTTCGCCGCCCAAACCGCACTGACAATCATCAGCGCGAAGGCGATGCCCATATAGAGGGTATCCAACCCAGCCCCCACCTCAACGGCCTGCTCAAGAAACAGGATCACCAGAATAACCACTGCCACCTGCAGCAGCGTGATCTTGAGATCATGGAAGTTATTGATTTGCAGAGCCGCCAGAAAGCCAGACCCACGGGATGAGGCCCGGGCAATAAACAGGCGGTAAAGGCCGACAGCAATAATCTGGAAGGTCACCGCAATCAGCAGTACGTCGAGCACTTTCAGCAGTCTGACAGCCAGACGCTTGGCACTGTCCGCATTGGTAGGAACCTGGTAGATCACATCCCAGACCAGGTTGAAAACCACCACCATACTGGAGAGATACAACAACAGCGCGGCAATGGCGCAGACAAACACCACGATAAGCACCATGAAACGGCTCGAATTGAACAGCTTTTCCATTCTCATCCCCTTGCGTGTCGGGAGCAATCGGCTAACCGCGAACAGACTCCCGACTCAAGCGTGGGGAGTCAGGTGTTTTTCTTCTTCACATACAAGACCAGATTGTGATCGACCAGTTCATAACCGTGCTCGGCAACAATTTCTTTCTGGCGCTTCTCGATCGCCGGGTCAAAGAACTCGATGACTTCACCACTATCAACACAGACCATATGATCATGGTGCTCGCCATCGGCCAACTCAAACACGGCATGGCCACCATCAAAGTTGTGACGCACCACCAGACCAGCACTCTCAAACTGGGTCAGAACCCGGTACACAGTAGCCAGACCAACATCGTCACCGGCCTCCATCAGCGCCTTGTAGACATCTTCGGCACTCATGTGGCGCTCTTCTGCGTTGTCCAGCATTTGCAGAATCTTCACCCTCGGCAGGGTGACCTTGAGACCGGCTTTTCGCAGTTCCTGATTTTCAACCATGGCAGATTCTCGTTCTATGCTTCGCAGGGCGGGATCAGTCGGGTATGATTCAGATCATTAAATTCATCACGATAGTGGATGTTACCACGCGATGCCAAACTGCCTGAACCGATTCCTCTGTATCTTTCTATGTGCCGGCACCTTGCTGCTTGCTGGTTGCGGCTTTCCCGGGGTCTACAAGCTGGATGTCCAGCAAGGCAACGTGGTTACCCAGGACATGGTTGACCAACTGCGCCCGGGCATGACCACCCGACAGGTGCGCTTTATCATGGGCACCCCGCTGATCCAGGATACCTTCCATGCAAACCGCTGGGATTATCTGTACAGCCTGACGCCGGGTCACCGCGAACGGGTACAGGAGCGCATCAGCCTGATTTTTGAAGATGACCGTCTGGTTGCCCTGAGTGGCGACTTCACACCGGGCACCAGCCGCGATGAAGCCATCATGGGCGGTTCACGTCCGCAACAGGCACCCTCAGACCTCGGCGCCCCGCTGGGTACTGGCGAGTAACCTACTCCGCAGACTTTTCTTCGGCTGCCTTGGCTTTTGCCTTGGCAGCACGCTGCTTGCGCACTTCCTTCGGGTCAGCAATCAACGGCCGGTAGATCTCGATCCGCTCACCGCTGTTGACCGACCGCTCTTCCGGCTTGGGCACGGCCTTGCCGAAAATACCCAACGGGCACCCGGCTACATCCAGTTCCGGAAAATGCTCATGAATGCCAGACAGCCGCACTGCTTCGCGCAGGCTGGTGCCTTCCGGCACGGTAAAGGCCAGAATCTTCTGCTTGTGCGGTAACGCGTAGGCCACCTCGATGGCCAGGGTACGTTCAGCCACCATAGACCTCCTTGGCACGCTGACAAAAGGCCTCCACCATGGTGTTGGCGGCCTGATTGAACAGAGGCCCCAAAGTCGCCTTGACCACCGGGCCGGAATAACTGAAATGCAGATCCAGGCTGATCTTGCAGGCGCTATCGCCCAGCGCCTTGAACTCCCACACCCCGTGCAGCTCCTTGAAAGGCCCCTGCTCCAGGCGCATTTCAATGCGCTGACCGGGGACCAGGCTGTTACGCGTAGTAAAGCTCTGGGTCACCCCCGCCTTGGCCACCGTCAGGCTGGCATGCATATGCTCCGGGCTTTCTTCCAGCACCTTCGCAGCCGAACACCACGGCAAGAACTCGGGGTAGTGCTCCACCCGATTGACCAGCTCAAACAACCGCGGTGCGGCGAAAGGTAAAAGCGCTGAGCGCTGAATATGAGTCATACCCGCATCACTTGATCAATTGGCGAGAACAATCCGCATGCTCTCGCAGGAGCCTGACAGCCTAACAGCAGCGAGACGTCAGGGAACAGCGACAACGAACCAGGCCGGCCGCTGTCGCCCGCAGAGCCAGGCATTGTGCTGATTTTGCCCGGACAGAACAAGCCTTGCACCACAGCCATAGCCGAACCGTCTCGAACTGCCTATAATGCGCGGCCTATGAGCAAGCAAAAGAAACCACAGGCCAGCAGCGGCACTATCGCGCTGAACAAGAAGGCCAAACACGACTACTTCATCGACCAGCGCTTTGAGGCGGGCATCGCCCTGACCGGCTGGGAAGTGAAAAGTCTGCGCGAGGGCAAAGTGCAGCTCACGGACAGCTATGTGCTGCTCAAGGACGGCGAGGCGTTCCTGCTCGGCGCCCATATCAGCCCACTGACAACCGCCAGCACTCACGTAATCGCTGACCCCACGCGCACCCGCAAGCTGCTGCTGCATGCGCGTGAACTGGACAAGC
The DNA here is from genome assembly GCA_023475025.1 of Gammaproteobacteria bacterium. Classification (GTDB taxonomy): domain Bacteria; phylum Pseudomonadota; class Gammaproteobacteria; order Pseudomonadales; family Pseudomonadaceae; genus Halopseudomonas. The sequence goes on along the minus strand of JAMCWB010000053.1, from coordinate 21,545 downwards.
TGATCACCGCAGTCACGCAAAAAGGCGCCAGCTGTGTACCGCTCGCGCTCTATTGGAAGAAACACCTGATCAAGTGCGAAATCGCTCTGGTCCACGGTAAAAAAGACTTCGACAAGCGCCAGACCCTGAAAGAACGCGATTGGAACCGTGAGAAGCAGCGCGTCGTCCGCGACAGTAATCGATAATTTTTTTGAACCTCCTGAACTTTCCCGATTGACCCCAGTCATATCTTATAACCGGGCAGGAAGCTCCACCTGCCCGTCCCTGAGGTTCAAAGCACGCACAACTTGCCCCGCATTGCGGGGCTTTTTTTTGCTTATCAATTCCCCTGATAGCCCTTGCCAAAGTCAAACGTGCGTTTTAGCTTAGAGTAATTACTCCAAAAACAAAAAAGAGCGTCGCCCATGAGTGCACTCGAACCGCAACCGCAATCCCTGCTCGATGTGATTATCGTCGGTGCCGGCCTCTCTGGTATTGGCGCAGCCGTCCGCCAGCAACAAGAGTGCCCGGACAAGAGCTTCACCATTCTCGAAGCACGCAACGCCATCGGCGGCACCTGGGATCTGTTCCGCTACCCCGGTATTCGCTCCGACTCGGACATGTACACCCTGAGTTACGACTTCAAACCCTGGACCAACGACAAGGCAATTGCTGACGGCCCGGACATCCGTGCCTATATCAACGACACCGCTGATCAATATCAGGTGCGCCAGCATATTCGACTCGGCCACCGGGTCACCAAGGCCGACTGGTCCAGTGAGCAGGCCTGCTGGACCCTGGAAGTCAGCCACCAGGACGCTGACGGCAATGCGCATACCAGCATCCTGCGCAGCCGCTTTCTCTACCTGTGCAGTGGTTATTACAGCTACGAAGAGGCCTACCGTCCGGCGTTTCCCGAGGAAGACAGCTTCAAGGGTCGCATCGTGCACCCACAGTTCTGGCCCGAAGACCTCGATTACCGCAACCAGCAGGTCGTGGTCATCGGTAGTGGAGCAACCGCTATCACCCTGGTGCCGGCGATGGCTGAGAAAGCCGCGCATGTCACCATGCTGCAACGCTCACCGACCTACGTGGTCAACCGCCCACTGCGTGACAAGCTGGCCCTGGCAATGCAGCGCATCATGCCAGCCAAGGCCGCACACAGCCTGACACGATGGAAGCATATCCTGCTCGGCATCTTCTACTATCGCCTGGCCAAGCGCCGGCCACAGATGATGAAAAAGCGCCTGGTCCAGATGGCCGCCGCCGAACTCGGTCCCGAGGTGGATACCCGGCACTTCACCCCGGACTATAACCCCTGGGATCAGCGCATCTGCGTAGCACCCGATGGCGACCTGTTCAAGGATATCCGCCAGGGCCGGGCCAGCGTAGTCACCGAACATATCGAACGCTTTACCGCCGATGGCGTGCAGCTGAAAAACGGCGACACACTGCCTGCCGACCTGATCGTGGTTGCCACCGGGCTGAAACTGAACATGCTCGGCGACATCCAGGTGCAGGTCGACGGCAAGCCCATCAAACCCGCCGACACCATGGCCTACAAGGGCATGATGCTCAGCGGCGTACCCAACTGCGCCATGGCCTTTGGTTACGTCAACTCCTCCTGGACCCTGAAAGCCGACCTCACTGCCGGCTATGTCTGCCGGCTGCTGCGCTATATGGATGAGCACAAGCTGGCCGTCGCCATCCCCGAGCGTGACCCCGATGTCGCCGAAGAGCCTTTCCTCAACTTCACTTCCGGCTATGTGCAGCGCGCATCCCAAGTCTTGCCCAAACAGGGCGACCGCGTGCCCTGGCAGGTCTACCAGAATTACCTGCAAGACCGTAAGATCATGCGCACCAGCCCGATCGACGATGGTGTTCTGCGCTTTTACCCGGCGCCACAACAGGCCCCGGTTAACGCCACCGCTATCGGCGACAGCGCCTGATCCACACAGCCCAAAGGTACCGGCATGTTGAACATAGGTCGTCACGCAGCATTGATTGCCATTTGCCTGATGCTCAGCAGCCATGCCTTGGGCAAGCCAGCCCCTGACTTGAGCAACGCAAGCTACGACGACATCCTCAGCTATTGTCAGGCGCACCCTGATAACCGAATCGGTGGCGCCGCCATAGGTGACTGCCTGGGCGAGCAGACAGAACAACTGGAACACCTGCTGCAGTCGCGTCAGACCGAGCTTCTTAGCACGCAATGCCCCGCCGTCATACTGCAAGCCATGATCGCCCAGCAGCAATGGCAGAGTTATCGCACCAGCCAATGCGGCTTATACCGCGCCATGTTCGACAACACCACCATGTACAACAACAGCCAGGCCTGCCGGCTACAACTGACCCTGGACTACCGCCAGCAGATTGATTTTCTCGCCCGCTACAAACCGGAAGACCCCTTGCCCTGCAACAGCAGCCCTTGAATTCCTGCAAACAGCCCATATTAAGTAAAAGTGGACAGAATCAGCATCAGCTGCGAAAGCAACTGGCAAGCGTGGAACCTCTCACGTAGAATGCTGTCCTAGTAGTAGACCAGCAAGACTTGGGGCCGATTAGGATTCGACGACGGTTACAAAGCTTGAGGGGCATGCCGAGTTGGTAACAGAACTCGTAAATCCACTGTTGCAAACCTATATAATTGCCAATGACGACAATTATGGTGCTCAACTAGCTGCGTAAGCAGCCTAGAAAGCACTTCTGGTAGCTTCGGCTCCAGCGATCACTAGAGGATGCCTGTAAACTCGAACTGATCGTCAGATAGAACAGGATCGCCGCCTAGTATGTTACGGGCGAAGCGGCTAAACATTACGTAACTCGCTCCAAACACCCTGCCTCTCGGGCGGTACGGAGTTAACTTAATAGAGACGGCTAAGCATGTAGAACCGATAGTGGCGGACTGGCGGACGGGGGTTCAAATCCCCCCGGCTCCACCAATTGAGACACCAATTCCTTGCAAAACAAGGGGTTGGTGGTAAGACAGGTGGTAGGTGTGTGCTCAGAGTCCCACTCTGAACTCGCAAAGGTATGCCACCATGTCCTACAAAAAATCTTCTGCACGACAGCTCCACCTCGTTTTCACCGAAAACGCAGGCTTTCAATTTTACTACTCCCTCCCCCCGCACCTTGCCAGACATCCGGCGATCCCGCGTCAATTGCGCTGGTCACTCGGGCGCGATGAGCCCCTCGCGCGACAGCTGTGCGCCTATCTAAACTCGGCTCTCAAAGCCCTGAATAAGGTGCCCTACACTCCAAGCCCGGCCGAAGTTGAGCAGGTTCTGACTATGCTTGAGCTCTTGCATAAGACCGCTCGTACCCACTTACTCAACGCCGAAAAAATCTGGAAGGTTCTCCCTCATCCCGCAACGCTTGCACGTGCGAGCATGAGCAAAGGCCGTGCCCGCCTCAACCATCTTTCTGAGAACGGCACCGTTCTGTTCAGAAACCGCCCCGGTGAGGAAATTGTCTTCACGATTGAACCCAGCGACAAACTTCGGGCGATCACCCGGTTTGAGTGGCATCGTCTGGATTGGCCCCTTGGCACCACAAACGAAAGTATCGCGACTGATGCTGTCGTTTATATCCTGACAGCGATCTCTCACCTGGAGCGACTCGACTCGAAAAAGGAATTGATCGGGCGGTGGGAGGGTGCTTTCAGCCTGATGGCGCTGTATGAATATCTAAGCTACGCCCGACCTGACAAGGGCGTAGGCCTAGGATATTTACCCTCCTGGCTTCCGCAGTCGTTAACAGCGCTCAACATGCATATCGGCATGAATACGACGCGAACACCCATGCGCATTCTCGACAGGGTGAGATTGAGCCAGCAGCCCGACGGTTTATTTGTGCTCACGCAAGACCTGGTCGGCACACACCGATCTGCACAACAATATTTCGAGGTGTCACTCGAAACGAGTAGCCCCATCCTCGCCTATCTTCTATACATGCGTTTGGCACAGCGCTTTGATTCCATCCTGCTCCGTTACCATCTTGATGGATTCAAGGACGAGGCTTATGCCAAAGCGATAAAAGAAATCACCGAAGTAGTGAAGCTGACCACAAGCTCGCTACCACCGGCTGAATCATTGCCTGCCCTTCCGTCAGCAAAAAGGCATCCCGCACAACCCGAACCATCAGCTTCTGACCCCGCTGCAATGGCGTTGATGACCGCTCTTGGCAGTCTGCTCCCCGCCGACAAACGACAACAATTGGAAATGCTGCTGAGCGACGTCAACGATTCGTTTTCTGTCGTCACGCCAGCATCGCCCGATGCCGACAGCATGACGGTTTCCCAGCTGGCTGATCATTTCGAGTCGACACAACTGAAAGAAGGCGCATGGCGCAACCCGAAAACCCGAATTACCGTGCATGCCCGCCTGGAAGCCATGTGCGAACTGCTGGGTGGGCATCGAACGATCAATACCCTTTCAAGAGCTGACATGGTTGCCTTGCGAGAGCGTATTCGAGACTACCCAAAAAACCGAAACAAACTCAACACACTTCGACATGTGCCGCTTGCCCAGCTCATGGACGATCCAACGGTCCAATCGCTCAACCCGAGAACGGTGAAGAAGTTTTTTGAATTAATCCGGGCCGTGATGCGTCACGCGCATGACCATGACCTTCTCAAAACCGATATCGCCAGCAACCTGGTATTCAAACTCAAGGGCGCTGAAGCGCCTCGTAAACGGACTTATAGTCCGGCGCAAGTCGAGACGCTATTGAACGGGCCTGCTGTGACACTAGTTGGACCGCCGAAATGGCGACTGGATGATTACAAGTTCTGGCTACCGCTACTCGGCTTGTATACAGGATGCCGCCTCGCCGAACTCTGCCAGTTACAATTGGGCGACGTGTGTCTGGAAGAAAAGATCTGGGTCCTCAATATCAGTCGTACCGGCAACAGGCAGCTTAAGACGCAGGAATCTGAGCGACTGGTACCGCTGCATAATGCGCTGTTGAGCATGGGTTTTATCGAATTCGTAGAAAGCAGGCGTGCTCTCTTAAAGGATCAAAAGGCGCCGCTGTTCGACAACGTCTTTACTTGCAACGCGCTTGCATCAAGTCATGCGGCTACTAAGTGGTACCTGGGAGGCTCGAAAATATCGACTGGATATCTCGGTTTGTGCGGCCTTGGCGAGGCCCGCTTAACATTCCACGGTCTGAGACACACATTCATCCAACAATTTCGGCGGCAAAAACTGGACATGCTGATCCTCAAGACGCTAGTCGGTCACGCTGACAAAACAACCACCGGAGGCTACGGTGATGTTTATCCAGCATCCGTATTAAGAGAGGAACTCGATAAAATCGATTATGGTGTGTCACTCGGGCATATTCATTACAAACACTATGCTGCGCTACAAAAACTACAGGACGTGTTTCGGACAGGGAGGCCGCGTAGAAGTATCGACCAATTAACTTAGCCAGACATTTACAATACAGGCGAAAGCAACTCGTCTGTATTGTAAATACATTGGCAACTTGTCAATAAACTACCGATTTAAAACATAACCGAAATCAGCTCACTGTCTAGTTTACAAACGAACGTAAGCTTGTATTCTGATGACTCACCCACTAGGAGTTGTCGTGAATACTATAATAACAATACCGGTCTCAACCGGATTACGCCTGGTTTGCGAACCAGGACATGAAGGAAGTCTTAACATTGCTTTGACGCATTTATCGGCCGTTATAGAGTCCGTTAATAGACATAAAAACTCTCCACTTCTCTCAGCCTATATCGAAACTGTACTAAACCGATTTTTGCTGGAAACACCTTATTCTGCAAAATCGAAGTCGATGATCACCTCGCGCTTTAGAAAGCTCACCACTGCGCTGACCGGTGACAGACCTGAGATGAAGGTGAGTGAGCTGGACGAGCAGGCTGCACGTACTTTAAAAGCTGAACTGCCTGCGATGCTGCGAAAAAACCAACAGTCTGCAAGCCAGGGGACCAACATTGAAGCTTATTATCGCCTGTTCAACCGCATAGCAAATGAGGCGTTCAGCGACAACCTGATTTCCAAGCCCATCAGGATCACGGCGACGCGGACAAAGCAATCGCAGATTTCCAAACCCTTTTCCGACGCCGACCTCACTTCCTTATTTGCCGGCTGGCCGTACCAGACTGCCGGAAAGGTAGATCACGACGCCCATTCTTATCGCTTCTGGCTGATGCCACTGGCCTTGTTCACTGGCGGTCGTTTGAACGAGCTATGCCAACTGCGCATCCGCGACATTGTTCAGGACAAACACGGTGTTGACCTGATTAGCATCAACGACAATGGTTTTCACAAATCAATAAAAAACGAGCAGTCCCGCAGAGAAATACCCATTTGCTCTGCCTTGAAAGGAATTGGCTTTATGGACTTCGTACTAGAGCGACGCCAGGCGGAAGGAGAGGACGCTCTGCTATTTCCTGAACTGTCGTACGATCCAACCCACCTCTATTCTCGCAACCCAAGCCGGTTTTTCTGCGGCCCCAGTACTGGTGCTGGGTATATTGGTGAGCACTGTCCACATACTCAAGAGGGTGGATGGAGTTTCAAAAGTTTCAGACGAACGTTTGCGCTGCGCTTGGAAGCCTCTGGCATTCCTGCTAGCACTATCGGTTACTTATTAGGTCACCGCAATGGCTCGTCAGATATCACAGAAAAACACTATCTTTCAAAACCCCTCAGCATATGCATGCTTGAGCAACTTGAGCTAGGCCTTACTTACAAGATCGACCTGAGTCACATTAATTGGCTCAATTACAGAAGCATTCTCATGAGCCAAGCCGGGCGCCGTAAGCGCGGCAGACCAAAAGTTATTTCATGAAACAGCTTTGTCATTTGTTGGCGGCAAATCCAGATAGCCACGCCAAAATTTGAGACTTAACAGCTTTCAAAGCGCCATCCAATAACAAAAACATAAAACTCACGTTAAACCATAAAACAATAACAACAGGTGACAACATGCAAGAATCAACAAAAACAGCTTATAGAAAACTATGCTCGTATTTTTTTACTCACTATATGAAAGGCAAGGAACTGACCAGCCAAAGAATAATGGGGAGACTTGAGGAGCTTTCTCCCACTTTCAGCATTGCTTATTTCCGGAGACTAAAGAATGCGATTGCTTTTGATTTAACTGAGCGTGGATATTCAGAAGCAGCGCAGTCGATCCTCAAGTTAGTTAATCCGGTCACCGCGCCAGGTAGTCCGATGAGGCAAAAGGCGAAGCGGCCAAAGGCAAAATATTTCTCGGATGAGGACTTTGCGGCGATCACTGCACATCTCCTGGACAAGCAGCATCACGAAGAGTGGGCGGCATTAACTTTGGTCAAATACACAGGGGCGCGACCGGCAGAGCTCAAAAAGATGACGATTAAAGACGGCATCATAGTCATTCTGGGGGCCAAGAAAAGCCATGCTGGCACCAGAGGTGCTGATCGGCTCTTGGCAGTGGAAGACGCAGGTTCGCTATCGATAATTGAAGCGTGTTTGATGATTCTAAGTCAGTCAGATAAGTCTATAGATGCCATTCGTCATCGACTGCGTGAGGAAGGTGTCAGGCTGTGGTCTCGACGCAGTGCTGTCCCCACCCTTTATTCTATGAGACATCAAGTAGGTTCGGATTTGAAAGCCTCAGGCCAAGACGCTAGGACCGTGGCCTATATCATGGGCCATCAATCTACCAACTCGGTATCTGTTTACGGAGACAGGAGGCGTGGAAACGCGTCCGCTATCAAGGTTTCGCCCGCCCAGGACGCCCAGCTTGATAGCATAAGAGACAAGGTCAAACCGGCTGGAAAACACCGGTTTGAAGCCATGATCTATCGCCCTGATCTCAGCGGCCCAAATCAAAAACGTTGAAGCTTCTATATATGCCTGCCTAATGGGCAGGCGTCGCCACTCCACGATGCTTACTCACCGATCCGGATATTTATATTGTTCAGGGTCTCTGGCGCGCACCATCATGACCGCTCGATGTGCAGCAGCTAGATGCGCTGCATAGCCAGGTCGTTTCTTCGGAGCGGCCCCGCCGTCTCCGGCTAGGATTTGATGTCAAACCAACGGGCGTACTCGATTCATCGGGTACGCGTTGCTCTGCCCCATACTCGACGATCGAGTATGGGGGCGTTGTGGACTTTCGCACAGTCACGAGCAAGGTGGCGAACGTAGGTGAGCCGACTTCAGTGATATGCGAAATGGCCAAAAAAGCGCGAGTCATACGAGCGATTTTGACAACGCCCATTCGCGAAGCGGCTACTTTTTTGACATCAAAATAAGCTTTGATTCCATGCATGCATGGCTATCTCAGGAGCAGTAATCGGGACTAATATTAAAAATCTAACAACACCGCCCGAGTATTACTGATCCACAACATCTACAGAAAGAAATTGTCGCATCTAAAAGTCGCATAATGCGACTCGGACAATCGGCAAGCGAATCGCTCCATGCAAATATGCATAAGCTGGACCTCTGGGTATATCAAATCTGTACTGCTGCGCCCCTTCCTTTTTGTCGCATAATGCGACTCTCGAAACACTATTACCCGGCACTCAAGCGAATACGCGGCAATCAATCTCAACGTGGCGGCAGCTATTTGGCCTGCATCATTACCCTTCGAATCAAAGTCGCATAATGCGACTAGGGCAATCGGCAAGCCAAGCGCGCCATGCAAATCTATGTCAGCTAGACCGCAGGGCAAATCCAACTTCTATGGCTACGTCACCTCCTGCTTGTCGCATAATGCGACTCTCGAAACACGATTACCCAGCACTCAAGCGACTATGAGGCACTCAATCTCAACGTGGCGGCGGGTATTTGGTCTGCATCACTATCCTCTGAACCAGAGTCGCGTAATGCGATAAAAGGATCAGACGCAACCGACAAACGAAGCGCTCTTTGCAAATCTGCATCAGTTGGCCTGATGGGTACCTCCAATGGCTGCTGCTGCGCCGCCTTTTCCTTGTCGCATAATGCGACCGGTAATTTTCAACACAATTACCAGCACTCAAATGAATACGCGGTAATCTATATCAGCCTGGGACAATTGCGCGTTCCTCCCATTTTCGTCACAAATTCTATTACTGAGAGTCGGGGATAACAAGCAACAAGGAAGCGAGGCGTCCCATAAAAATCGGTATCAGCTGGATTGTTCGGTGACCTTCAGTGGGTATCGCGTCACTCCCGAACCGTGTCGCATAATGCGACTACAAATCGAGAACACCCCCCGTTCGAGTGACCTATATGAATCATCATCTGCTAAAATTATCACGCACTAATGGCGTCAAGCAGTGTTCGCCGTATCCACAAAGCAAGGTCAACAAACAGGTACCATAGTTCGATAATTTCATTGGCATTGGTTGTTTACATACCTTGTATCGCCGGTGGAAACTTTTGGAAATACTAAGAGCGGCATCACCCTGTCCCACGCACTGCGCAGGTAGCCAAAACCTTTGGGTACTGTTTCCCCCAAGGCCCGGCCTCGGCTCCTTATCCTGCTCGGCAGCCTCAGCATTCAGTGTTTGTCGGCTTCCCTGCGTTAGGCTAAAGCTGCATAGTCGCGGTTGTGGCGTATCAGATAGCAATGCAGTTTTGCTACCTCGTTTCAGAGTACATGGCGCTCAGCGCCTCAGATGTATCCTTAAAGCTGCCTGTGAGTGCAATCAGCGCATCTTTAACCCCTCTGTTTATAAATGGGTTCTACCCGAATGGCACTTACTTAAGTGCTAAGTAATTGAATTGAAATGGAAAGGCTGGCTCAGGGTCATATGGTGAAAGCGACCAAGCGATCACCCGACAACCTCGGAGCCAGCCTTCCATGCATCCTAAACGCCGAGCTGCCACTCATCAACACCGCCGCATCCGTCACTACGCCAAAGGCACCGATTCGCACGGCTTTTTCAATCTGCTCACCGGGCCTCAGCTACTTGATACAGTAGAATCCCTGCTTCCCGAACATCGCGAAAGACTGTTCCCCCCGACGCAGACACTCTCCATGTTTCTGGCTCAAGCCATGAGCCCCGACGCCTCGTGTCAAAAGGTCGTGAACGATACGGCCGTCAAACGCTTGGTGGGTGGCTTGAAAAGCTGCAGCACGCATACTGGAGCTTATTGTCGAGCCCGACAGCGATTGCCCGTGGAAATGGTGTCCACTTTGTGCCGTCAGACAGGCCGTATGATGACCAATGCGGCGCCCTCGGCCTGGCAGTGGAAAGGCCGGCCGGTACGCCTGGTCGATGGCACTATGATTTCTATGTCGGATACGCCGGCCAATCAGCAGCGCTATCCTCAACCGCGTAGCCAGAAACCCGGATTGGGGTTTCCTCTGTGCCGATTGGTTGGCATCGTTTGCTTGGCTAGTGGCGCCATTCTAGACGCTGCCATCGGCTGCTATCGCGGGAAGGGAGGAGACGAGCAAACGCTACTTAGAAGTATGCTTTCCACGCTGAATACTGGTGATGTTCTGCTGGGTGATGCGTTTTATGCCACCTATTTCTTGCTCTGTGAGCTGCAGCGTCGCCATATTGATGGGGTCTTCGAGCAGCATGGGGCACGCAAGCGCTCGACTGACTTCAGCCAGGGGCAACGTTTGGGGCAAAAAGATCACCTTATTGAGATACCCAAACCGAAGCAAAAACCGAGATGGATGAGCCAGGAGCAGTACGATCAGGCGCCGCCAAGGCTGACGGTGCGGGAGTTGCACTGCGGCGGCAAGGTCTTGGTAACGACTCTGTTGAACGCCAACCACACCCCGAAAGCCGAACTGAACAAGCTTTATCGCAGCCGCTGGCACGTGGAGCTGGATCTACGCAATCTGAAGTGTACGCTGGGAGTAGACATCTTGAGCTGCAAGACGCCCGATATGGCTATCAAGGAACTCTGGGTTTACCTGTTGGCCCACAATCTGATCCGTCTGTTGATGTCCCAGTCAGCGCTACTGAGTGACTGCTTACCACGTGAACTGAGCTTCAAGCATACCCTGCAAATATGGGGAGCTTGGCGGCAATGTCATGATGAGACTGATGATGTTCAGGTCATCTCCCTGTTGCTGTTGATCGCCGAACAGCGAGTCGGCTTTCGCCCAGGTCGAATCGAGCCCAGAGCCATTAAACGACGACCGAAACCCTACTCACTGATGACCCTGCCCAGGCCGCAGGCTCGCAAAAAAGTTGCGGCCAATGGACATCCAAAGAGGGTTAAGTAAGTGCCATTCGGTTCTACCCCGTTTCCACGGACGGTTATAAAACGGCTGTAAGCTTTCGATCCTGAGCAGCAACTCTACGTCGCATTCTGGGATTATGGAATCGCTCAATGTAGTCGAACACATCGGCCCTTGCTTCATCATGGGTACGGTAACGTCGGTGGTGTATTCGCTCTCGCTTCAATACCCCGAAGAAGCCCTCACAGGCGGCATTATCACCGCAGTGGCCAACCGCGCTCATGCTACTAACCAGGCTGTTGCTGCCCAGATAGCGTTGATAATCGCCACTGGTGAATTGGCTGCCGCGATCTGAATGCAGTATTATCGGTGCTTCGCCTCGGCGTTGCCATACGGCCATTTGAACGGCTCTGATTACCATCTGCCGATCCTGGCGGTGGTGCATGGACCAGCCCACGATCAGATTGCTGAACAGATCCAGCACCACGCGCAGAAAGAGCTTTCCTTCCTGAGTGGGGATCTCCGTAATATCCGTAACCCACTTGGTATCAGGTTCCAGTGCAAAGAATTTCCGATCCAGGTGATTCTGAATACCCGGCGGCCGATGAGATACGCGTCCCCAGCGCCCGCGCTTCTTACGGGGCCAACCTTGAATTCCGTGCCTGGCCATCAGCCGCGCAACACGATTCAGGCTTGCTACAAGGTAATCCCCCCATTTTTAACGGGGTTCAGAAGTAGAGTCAGGCCACCATGGCCAACTTCTGTCGCGGCGTAATGCCGCCCAAGGCCATATTTGGCCGCTCGTTATTGTATGTCCATAACCAACGTGTCGCGAAGTCCTGGACCTGTTCAATGGCGTCGAACAGATAGTGCGACAGCCAGTCATAGCGGACGGTTCGGTTGTAGCGCTCGATATAGGCATTCTGTTGCGGCTTGCCTGGCTGGATAAAGCTGATGGTGATGCCACGTTTTTCAGCCCAGGTAGCCAGCTTGCCACTGATGTATTCCGGGCCATTATCGCAGCGGATCTGGGCTGGTTTACCTCGCCATTCGATGATCTGGTCCAAGGCCCTGACTACCCGCTCGGCTGGCAGTGAAAGGTCAACCTCCATTCCAAGACCTTCACGGTTGAAGTCGTCCAGCACATTGAACAGGCGATAGCTGCGACCATCGCTGAGCTGGTCATGCATAAAGTCCATGGACCAACACGCGTTGATCGCCGTAGGCACCGCTAATGGTTCAGGTTTCTCGCGTACCAGACGCTTGCGGGGCTTGATGCGCAGATTCAACTCAAGCTCTCGGTAAATGCGATAGACCCGCTTGTGGTTCCAGCCAAAGCCCTTCACATTGCGTAAAAACAGGTAGCACAAGCCAAAGCCCCAGTTGCGTTGATTGTGAGTCAGGCGCAACAGCCAGTCGGCGATCAGCGCGTTCTCTGTACTCAGTCGAGCTTGGTAGCGGTAACAGGTCTCGCTGATGCCAAACAGAGCACAAGCCAAGCGTATGCTGACCTTCTTATCGCAAACGGCTTTTTGCGCCATCTCCCGGCGGTGAGACGGCTTCACCACTTTTTTTCGATGGCTTCCTTGAGAATCTCAGCCTTGAGGCGCTCCTCGGCATACATTTTCTTCAGCCGCCGGTTTTCGTCCTCAAGCTCTTTGAGCCTGGCCATCATGGACGCATCCATGCCGCCGAACTTGGAACGCCATTTGTAAAAAGTCGCACTGCTGAATCCGTGTTCGCGGCAAAGCTCCGGCACCGGGACACCGTTCTCAGCTTGCTTCAGGATTGCCAGTATCTGGCTGTCGGTAAAACGTGATGTTTTCATGCAGAATCTCCCTGCAAATAGCTTACGGAAAATTCTACTTCTGATCACCGCTGTTTTTCGGGAGGATTACCACAACACCTTCAGCAGCCAGATCCTCATGCATGCGCGGCGAGCCAATCATGCCCCCGCTGTCATCATGAATCTCTCTGATCCGCCCCAGCAAACGCTGGTTAGCCTTTGCTCTGCTGGAGAGCGGTCGAGATATCCAGGCGTAATAGCCGCTGGCAGAAACCTTTAGACAGCGACACATAAGGCGTATGGGGAACTGGTCGCGACAATGCTGAATCGCCTGATACCTCAGGACGACTCCTTTGCAAAGAACACTGCCGCTTCGCGCAAAAAATCACGTTCCTTTTTTACCCGCGCCAGTTCGCGCTTCAGGTGAGCAACCTCTTCGTCACGGGGCGATCCAGAGCCCTTGAAGGCCTTGCTTGGCACGTCATCGGCTTCGCGCGCCCACCGGGATAGCAGATTGGGGTTAATGCCAATTTCTAAGGCCACCTGGCGGCAGTTGGTGCCGGGCTGGCGAGATAGCGCGATGGCTTCACGCTTGAATTCGGGGCTGTTTGTGCTCTGTTTGGACATGAACACTCCTTTGGCACATTGTGCCTCTTTTCAGAAATGTCCGCAGTAACGGGGTAGAACCCGATTGGCAGAACAACTTAGGATGCGGACGAAAGTGCAGCCATGGCAGCTCTAGCGCATATTTCATCTTGCTCCTCGCTGCCACCCGACACCCCGATTCCACCTATACACGAGCCTTCATGCAATACCGGAAGACCACCGCCCAACAAAACTAAACGAGGCCTACTTAGAAGACCTGCCAGCACGCGTTGATCACCTTCTACTTTGTTCAGCCACTCGCCAGTGCTAAAACCAAAGCTCGCGGAGGTATAAGCCTTGTCAACTGCTAAACTCTCAGAATGAAAGAAGGCGCCTGGCATGCGCAAGTAAGCTAACGTGTTGCCATTGCTATCAACTACCGCCACATGAATTTTTATACTCAATTGCTCGGCTTTGTTTACCGCCGCTTTTACAGCTAGTGCAGCCGCCTGCCAGTTCAATCCTTGAGACGGTGCAAAAAACTTATTTTCGACTATCATAGAATACTCCGTGTTCCGCAAGACGAACGTTTACGGTCGACATAGTGATTTTCCCGTCTAGACACCTTAGGATTTGCAACCTAACAGACGTTCAGCTGAATTTTGAATACGCTATACCACCGTCCCTAGGCTATTGTGAAAGTCCATTAGCGCGTATACCTCATTCGATGTTTGTATGGAGATACTTAATTTGGTGGGAATGAAAATGCATTGGATAATACTGAACCCACAACGTCAATTGATCCTGAAACATAACCACCTAACCGCCTCACGGGTATTCATAACTGATATTTACGTTTAATTGAGCTAGCAATTTTTCCCAGCACTTTGAGAGATAAATCGCTCTTTGGTTTTATGCAACAAGCCAAAACCTGGCGGTTGCCAATAGATTGATCATCAATATGAGCTTTACTCATTGGACGTGCACAATACTCCCCATCAACCACTTCGACCCGACAGACGCCGCATCCGCCGCCCCTGCAACCCACCTGAATGCCTTTCTTTCCCGAGCTGATCAGACATTCGAGGACATTTTGATTAGCTTGGCAGATGAAATCGATGTCGAGCGTTTCAAGATGTATGCGATAAGCCATTGCCAACGCTCCACAAATCCACCCGAGCTCAAAAGGAGCAGGCATCCCAAAATGGAAGCCTGCCCAAAGAGTCAGACTAAGTTACTACTGTAAGAAAGCTTTCTCGCGGAATGTTATCTTGCGAAAACTGCGCCGGGCCCATTTGCGAGGTATCCCAAGTCAAAGTCGGGGTATCCGGATAATGAACATACCCCCCGGAAAAAACTTCATTTCGATTACCAGATGGATCGAAAAAGTAGATTGTATTGCCGCGAGTGACACCGTGGCGGTTTGGGCCCACATCTACGGGTATCCGATGCTTACCAATCATATCAGCTGCATGAATAACATCGGTGGGAGACTCCAGCAAGAAAGAAACATGATGGAAACGTCCCGGCTCTGGCTGAATCACAAACGCTATGTCATGAGGCTTAGTTGAGCAGCTTAGGAAAAGTGCTAAAGAGTCACGACTTTCTTCATCCTCAATACGCTCACTGAGATCAAAATCGAACACTTCTCTGAAAAGCTTTGCCGACTCATCAATATTTGGCCCACCTAGCAAACAATGATCCAAACGGTTAATGCAAAGCCCTCGAACAACACCTTCATCAGGAATGACGCCGGGATTACGTGTACCAAGGGTGTTGCCAATCTGTTCTTTTTCAGCGTACAGCTGCATACGATGGCCAGAGGGCAAGTTAAACTCAATCCGGCGACCGCTTTTCGGATACACGCCCGCATCGATTCGAGAAACTTCTATGCCGTAAGCACTTATCCTCGCCTCAAGATCAACCAACACCTGATCGTTGAAGACCTTAAATGCAAAATAGTCCAGCCCCGCTTCGTCAGCCTCGCGCAAAACAATGGAATGGTGGTCGTGCTCATCCCATGCCTTGCAATAAATCTTTCGTTCTGAATCATCGGCCATGACCTCGATGAGGCCCATATGATCAACATAGTGTTTTCTAGCCGAATCCATATCAAGGACTCTGATAGCAACCTCACCGAGTCGCAAAACGCCTCTAAGCGCCATAAATCACCTCTTGTATTTATTAGTGACAGCTGAACAAATAACAGAAATATTTTACCGAGATTCTCAACCAGGGATGATTCTGGTCATAAGCTCACGTTTCTTGACCATAGTCAGGGCGGTGTCATCGATCATATCTTCTTGGCCGCCAATCATTTTTTGTCGTCCTAATTCAACTAGGATGTCACGGGCTGAAACTTCATAACGCGCCGCAGCCCGCTTTGCCGGCAAAAGAAACGTTGAGTACACACCGGCATACCCAAGGGTCAATGATTCGCGATCTACACGTACAATGTGATCCATCATCGGTACGATAATGTCTTCCGCCACATCCATCAGCTTGAATAGATCAACGCCAGTTTCTATGCCCATTCTTTCGCAAACTGCAGCAAAAACCTCCAGCGGTGTGTTACCCGCACCCGCGCCTAAGCCAGCTACTGACCCGTCAATGCGCGTAGCTCCGCCTTCAATAGCAGCAATCGAGTTAGCAATACCCATGCCTAGGTTGTGATGGCCGTGGAAGCCGATCTCAGTCTCCGGCTTAAGCACCTCACGAAGAGTAGCTACACAAATACGAACATCTTCAGGCAGCATGTAGCCTGCAGAATCTGTCAAATAGACGGTATTCGCACCATACGACTCCATCAATTTGCCCTGTTCTGCCAGGCCCTTCGCATTATTGAGATGTGCCATCATCAAAAAACCGGATGCGTCCATACCTAACTCGCGAGCGCATGCGATATGTTGTGGTGAGGTATC
The DNA here is from genome assembly GCA_023475025.1 of Gammaproteobacteria bacterium. Lineage (GTDB taxonomy): Bacteria > Pseudomonadota > Gammaproteobacteria > Pseudomonadales > Pseudomonadaceae > Halopseudomonas. Next base: position 5,114 of record JAMCWB010000053.1, on the reverse strand, counting down.
CGCTTCGGTGCAATGGGTAGCCACATGAACGCTGCGCGCGCCAGCGTCGTATGCCGAGCGCAGCTCATCCATAGTCCCAAGGCCGGGAATCAATAATACCGATACCTTGGCCTGCTTCATTCGTGACGCAACGGCACTGATGTATTCTTCGTTATCGGCCAAGGCAAAGCCATGCTGTAACGAGTTACCACCCAAGCCCGCGCCATGGGTAACCTGAATATAAGGAACGCCAGCGTCATCCATCGCAGTGGCAACCTTAATCATCTGCTCAACAGAAATCTGTTCGCGCTTGGCATGCATACCATCGCGCAGGCACATATCGTGCAGAATAACGGTGCGGCCTTTCAGCTTGCCGTTGGTCATTGAGTCAGTCATTACGCTACCTCCACGGGCTGGGGATTGAACGTCCCTGCAATAATTTCCTGTGCAAACATTTCCGCTGTTCGGGTTGCAGCAGCGGTCATGATGTCAAGGTTGCCGGCATATTTGGGCAAGTAATCACCCAGGCCTTCGACTTCCATAAAAACCGTGACACGCTTTTCATCAAACACCGGGCCGTTAACCAATCGGTATCCAGGGACATACTTCTGTACCTCTTTGATCATACTTAGCATGGAAGAGGTTATTGCTTGCTCGTCCGGTGTATCGTCAGTCAGACATGAAATAGTGTTGCGCATAATCATCGGTGGATCAGCAGGGTTGATAATGGCAAGCGCCTTGCCACGGCGCGCGCCGCCTACCTTGGTCAAGGCGTTGGAAGTGGTAAAAGTAAACTCATCAAGATTTGCTCGGGTACCGGGGCCAATCGAGCGCGATGACAATGTGGCCACAATTTCTACATAATCAACCTGCTGGACCTGTGATACTGCCTTGACGATCGGAATTGTTGCCTGGCCAGCACATGAAATCATGTTGACGTTCATTTCATACTTGTCGGTGTGCTCTTTCAGGTTGACCGGCGGTACGCACAAAGGACCAATGGCTGCGGGTGTCAGGTCAATCATCAACACACCCAATGCATTTAATTTACGGCTGTTTTCCGCATGCACATAAGCGCTGGTAGCATCAAAAGCGATCTGGATTCCATCTGCCTGGACATGTGGCAACAACCCATCAACCCCCTCTGATGTCGTTTTTAACCCCATTTCTCTGGCTAACTTTAAGCCTTCAGAATCTGGATCAATGCCGACCATCCATACTGGCTCCAAATACTGGCTACGCTTGATCTTGTAAATCAGGTCAGTCCCGATGTTCCCTGACCCAATCAGGGCACATTTAATTTTTTGCATTGTCACTCTCCTGCCTTTTTAAGGTCACCGATTACGTTCTCCTCAGCTTTCAGAGCCGGGGCTACTCCCGCAACAAAGAACTCTGCACCACGGTGTTCAGTAATGAGGATTCGAACGCTCTCAGCGCGAACTCCCAAGCTATTAATAACCGCTTCAGTGATAGCCTTGGCTGCTCTGGATTTTTGTTCTGGAGTCCGGCCTTCGAGCATATGCATTTCAATAATTGGCATAGAATTTCCTCTGGTTTACTCGGCAAACCGAATTGAGACACTGCCCAGATCTTGGTAGCGCGCGATGACTTGATCTCCGGCCCTCACCGCGATAGCTTCAGTAATACCCCCACTCATGACAAAACTGCCGGCTGGTAATTTCTCGCCCAGCTCATGGAGGGTATGCACCAACATTGCAACGGCTTCTGCCGGGTTACCAAGCACAGCTGCTGAGGCTCCCATGGCAACCATCTCACCATTCAGTTCTAACACCACACCCAGTGTTCGAAGATCAAGATCAGCCGGTCGTCGAGCCCGGCCTCCACCCACAAAGCGAGCGGATGAACCGTTATCAGCAATCACGCTTTCCAGATCGAACTTGAATCCAGTGAAACGGGAGTCAATCACTTCGATAGCTGGCAGGACATAGTCAGTGGCCGCTATTACGTCAGCAGCAGTCACATCGGGGCCAGAAAGCTCCTGACTGGTTACAAACGCAACTTCACATTCGACCCGCGGATGCACAAGATCAGAAGTCGAAATCACGGAATTCTCAGGGCGTGCCATCCGGTCAGTTAAAAAACCGATTGACGGCACACTGACCCCCATTTGCTCCATCTTTGCTTTGGACGTCAGCCCTGCTTTCCAGCCCACCAATCGATGGCCTTGAGCAATAAACCGGCGCCGCAACTCTGACTGCACTGCATAGCCATCAGCAATCGTCATGTCTGGAAATTCGTCAGTGAGCTTGGGAATGGAATAAGCTCTGGTCTGAGCGCCTTCGATACGCTCACACAAGCGGACAATATCTTCCCGTGGCAATGTCACAGTCATACAGAGCTCCTCCCGGCAAAGCGCACAGTACAGCTACCAATCCCACCGACCGTACATACCAATTCATCACCATCGCTTACCGGAACTAGGTTGGACTGAGAACCAGAAAGGATGACCTCGCCTGCTTTGAACGGAATGCCTAGCTCACCAAGGGTGTTGGCTAACCAAGCAACAGCATTAGCCGGCGACCCTTGCACTGCGGCACCAACACCAGTCGAATAAACTTCACCGTTTTTTTCCAGCACCATGCCGGCCATAGTGATATCTACGTCACGTGGATCTGCTTTACATTTACCGACTACATAAACGCCGCATGAAGCGTTATCGGCAACGGTATCCTGAATAAGGATTTTCCAATCCCGGATGCGGGAGTCGACAATCTCAAAGCAGGGCGCAACGTAATCGGTTGCTCGAATAACATCCATCGCCGTTATCCCCGGACCTTGCAAATCCTCCTTCAGCACGAAAGCCAGCTCAGCCTCTGCCTTTGGCTGGATTAAACCATTCAGGTCAATTACCTCACCTTCCTGGTAAACCATCGCAGATGTTAGCTGGCCAAAATCAGGCTGAAATACACCAAGAAAATCTTGCACCGGCTTGCTGGTAACGCCGATTTTCTTACCCACAACCTGTTCGCCAGCATCCAGTCGCAGCTGGATAAAGCGCAGCTGAATCCGGTAAGCATCATCTAGCGAGATATCAGGATCACGCTCGGTAAATGGAGTAATAGTCCTGCGCTGCAAATAGGCTTGATAAAGTTCATCGCCATACTGATTGATTTTTTCCTGATCCATGCTGACCTCAGAGCTTGATGCACACATTGCGCATTTCGGTGTAGAACTCGAGTGAGTGCACACCACCTTCGCGACCAATACCTGACTGCTTAGAGCCCCCAAAGGCTGTACGCAAGTCACGCAGAAACCAACTATTTACCCATGTAATTCCAACGTTTACCTTGGCAGCAACCCGATGGGCGCGTGCCAAGTTTTCTGTCCATATAGTGGTCGACAGACCGTAATCAGATGCGTTGGCCAGTTGGATAACTTCTGCTTCAGTATCAAATGGGCAGATGTGGCAGCAAGGACCAAAAATCTCCTCCTGCACAACGGCAGCAGACTCCGGCAAATCGGTCCAGATAGTGGGCTGTACCCAGGCACCCTGGGCAAGTTCAGAAGGCATATCCGGGACCCCGCCACCGGTCACAACAGTTGCCCCCTCCGCTACCGCCTTAGCGTAATAGGAGAGCACCTTGTCACGATGCTCATGACTGATAAGTGGGCCATAGTTGACACCTACTTCTGTCGGCCGGCCAAATTTAACGCCCTCCGCTTTGACCTTTAAAGCAGCGACAAAACGATCAAAGATTGGACGCTCAACATAGACCCGCTCTGTACCGAGGCACACCTGTCCGGTATTTAGAAAAGCAGATCGGAAAATACCGTCAATTGTCTTGTCAAAATCACAGTCCGCAAATATGATGCCGGCGTTTTTGCCACCCATCTCAAAAGACACATCACGAATGCCTTCTGATGCAGCTTTCATAATTGTCGAGCCTGTTCGAGTCTCACCCGTAAAGGTGATCGCATCAACGCCCTGATGACGAGTTACGAACTCACCTGCCGAGTCGGGACCAAAACCGTTGACCACGTTATAAACACCCTTGGGAACACCGGCGCTATTCATTACTTCACCAAGCAACGCTGCGGTTAACGGAGTTTCCTCTGAAGGCTTCACGACCACTGTATTGCCACAAGCGAGTGCCGGACCCACTTTCCAGGTCATCAGCAAAAAAGGGGCATTCCAAGGAGAGATCACGCCAATGACGCCTTTAGGCACGCGAAGTGCATAGTTAATTGCACCCTCACCATCCGGTGTATCCATCTGAAAAGCTTCGGTGGGTACATTCTTGACGATGTCGGCGAATACTTTGAAATTGGCGGCTCCGCGGGGAATGAAAGCATGCGTCATGACATGATGGGGCTGCCCGGTATCAGCCATTTCGGCTGCGACAAAGTCATCAAAGCGGCGAGTAATTTCATCAGCTACCGCATGAAGAATATCGACCCGCTTAGCAGTACTCATCTGCCCCCACTCACCTTCTAATGCACTTCTGGCGGCTGCGACTGCGCGATCTACATCAGCCTCACTGGCCTCGGCAATACTCGCAATCGGCTGACTATCCACTGGAGAACGTTTTTCAAAGCGTCGACCAGTACTTGCGGCAACAAACTCACCATTTATGAAATTATCTATCTGGAGCATGATTTTCCTGTAAATCCGATTTAGCCCGAGGAACAAGCATTGAGAAATATTGATAGCTTCTGATTTGAGTCTAGGATCTGTGCTACATACCGTCTAATACCGTTTAATATAACTATCGGTACCTTTTTGGTATTGCAGTTACCAAAAAAGCAACCGGTTAGGCCGTACTTTTTTAAACCCCTGAATTCAACACGTAAGTGCAACGCTCACCCCGGCAGACACTTCGTATGGCGCCTTCCATTCCAGGCGTTTGCGTGGGCGTAAATTGATCTTCGCGGCAACCTTACTTACCAACTCTACGGTCACCGGTAAGCGTCCGGCAATCCCGTCTTGAGCCTGGCACCGCTGGCGTCAGGATAGTGTCCACCTATTGTTTAGTGGACACTTAATATGGGTTCTTCGACGTTTCATGTGGATTTAGCCTGATCGAGCAGGCGCCCTACAGGACTGCCAATCAGATAGATCATGGCGATGAAGTTGGCCTCATTCCTGTAGCCGCGTGCGCGTGAACGGGCGGCTT
>JAMCWB010000060.1 GCA_023475025.1 Gammaproteobacteria bacterium | reverse complement strand
CGATAGCGCTGCAACGCTTCGCGACTGGCATCATCCAGCTGCTCGATACGTTGCTGGGCAGCTGCCGCATCCCGCTGCAGGGCCTCGCTTTCTTGCTGGGCACTCTGCAGCCGTGGATCAGCCAGCACCACGGCCGGCATCAGCAGCAGCCCGATCAGCCACCCTTTCATTGCATTCCCCCAATGCGCATTGCGCGCCACGAAACTTAAAAGAGAAGCATTATCATCTGCAAGCTGACAACAATGCAACCATTGATCCAGATCAGGTTGCGGTGCTCTGTCGCAGCCTGGCCGGTCAAAGTATTGCTTTAGATCAATAATTCCCGGCTGCGGCCACCCTAGTATTGCTCCTGCCAACATTTAAAGGAGACATAACCATGTCGCGCTTCACCACTCAACTGGCCGCAGGCCTTCTGCTTGCCCCCGCCCTGCTGGCTGCTTCAGTGGCCCAGGCCCATCAGGCAGGCGATATTATTGTTCGCGCTGGCGCCGTTACTGTTGACCCGCGCGAGAGCAGCAGCCGCATTGATCATGCCGTTCTGGGCAAGGTGCCCGGTAGCAAAGCTACCTTGGATAGCGACACCCAGCTGGGTCTGAACTTCATGTATATGCTGACCGACCAGGTGGGTATTGAGCTTTTGGCTGCCACGCCTTTCAGCCATACCGTCGGTGTTAAAGGCATGCCTGGACCCTATGCAGGCCTTAACGGCAAGCTCGGGGACATCAAACACCTGCCACCAACACTGAGCGCTGTCTGGTACCCCATGCAGCAACAGTCTGCGTTCAAACCCTACGTCGGTGCTGGTCTGAACTACACCACTTTCTTCAGTGAAAACCTGAGCAGTGAAGCCAAAGGCAAAGGCTTCAGTGGTTTCAGCCTGGATGATTCCTGGGGCCTGGCCTTCCAGGTCGGTGCGGATTACATGCTCAATGACAACCTGATGATCAATGCCCAAGTGCGTTATATCGATATCAGTACCACTGGCCGTACCCGCCTTGCTGGCGATCGCGTCAAGGTCGACGTAGACGTAGATCCCATGGTCTATATGGTGGGCCTTGGCTACAAGTTCTAAGCTTCTAGCCTGCCAACAAAAACGGTCGCCTCGGCGACCGTTTTTTTATGCCTGCGCTCAATGCGCGAGCAAATGCACCAACTGACTGCGCCAGGGCCGTGGCTTGACCCCAAACACGTGCATCAGGCGTTTATGCGTCAAGGCGGCATTCTGCGGCTGATGGCCGGCCATGGGCTGCTCGGCAAACTCAGCCGGCGTAATCACCGGCTCCTGCGCCAGCTCGCCACTGGCCAGTAGCTCCTGGGCCAGGCTCTTGGCCAGACTGATCCAGCTGGACGCCTCAACACTGCCGTAGTGATAGGTCCCCTGTACCGCTGCAGCGCAGTCGACCTGGCGCAGCATGGCGAAAATGACCCGGGCAACGTCGTCGACCGGCGTCGGATTGCCTCGCCATTCCTGTGCCAGCGCTACACTGCCCGCCTCAGAAAGCTGAGCGCGCAGCCGCACCAGATGGCCATCAGCACTGTTATCCAGCACCCAGCTCAAGCGCAGGATCAGGTGCCGATCACTACTACGGCGCAACTCACTTTCCAGCAAGTGCTGCAAGCGACCAAGGGCATCCAGCGGAGCAACCTCGTCTTTCTCACTGTAGGGCGTGGATTTTTCGCCATCAAAAACGCGGGCACTGGACAGCATCAGCTGCCAGCAGCCTCGTGCGGTGGCCGCCTCCATCAGGCGTTCGTGAAAGGCCTGCATGCGCTGCAGCTCCGACTCAGGCACCACGTCACACTGAAACTGCTGGTGAAAATGTGCCAGGTTGACCACCACATCAGGGCGATCCTCGTCCAACCAGCTATTGATTTCCGCTGCATCCCAACCCGCTGCCGGGCAATGCCGCGCCTGCAGGCTCACCCCCTGCATGGCTGCCAGAGCCAACACTTCCTGTCCCAGGGTAGTTTCCGCCCCCACCAGCATTACCCGCTTGCGCATTCACCCACCCTTGACCAAACCCAAGTTACTCATGCGCACTAATGTAGCATTTTCACTCCTGCTCAGGCATAGCTGATCAGGTCTTGATGGGTGTCGTTATCCAGGTGTGGCACGTTGTTGAAGCTGCTCAGGCGCATCGAGCGGGGGTTGAACACGCAATGGATCAGTGCGGTATTACGGGTTTGCAGGTTCAGCTCGACCATCGTCTCACTGGGCGCCTGCAACAGCTGGCGAACCAGCATGGCAATGGCTCCACCGGAACTGACAGCCAATACCCGCTTGCCACTGTGCTGCTGCATGATGTCATTGCGGATCGTCAGCATACGCTGCTCAAACTCGGCCCAGGTTTCCGGCAAGCTGCCTTCCAGCTCACCACGCGACCAGAGAATGATGCCTTTGCGCAGCCGCTTGAAAAAGTCAGCCACGGCCGGCTTTTCCGGTAGCGCCTGTTCCGGAAATTGCGCCAGAAAAGCTTGAAGAATGCTGTGAAAATCGAATTCATTGAGTTCCGGACGTATCTCGAAACCGCTGGTATCGATCTGCATACCCTTGCAAATGCCTTCCGCCGTTTCCCGGTGGCGCACCATGTCACCGAGCAGAATGTGATCGAAGTGCATGTTGCGCTGACGAAAATACTCACCCAGCAAGACCGATTGCTGGTGGCCCAAGGACGACAGTTGATCGTAATTATCAGTACCAAACGAGGCCTGACCGTGACGGACAAAATAAACCTGGGACATGCAGATTCCTGTTCTCTGGTATAAAAAACCCGGTAGCGGGAGGATGCTGATCATCCTCCGGCATACCGGGCATTCAGGACAGGTTCATTTCAGAACGGAATATCATCATCGAAGCTGTCGTAATCGGGTGTAGCTTGCGCCTGCTCGGCTGGTTGCTGCTGCGGACGCTGTTGCTGCGGTTGCTGACGGGGAGCAGACTGGCGCGGCGCTGGCGCTTCACCACCCTGACCACGGCCATCGAGTAACTGCATCTGGCCACCCAGATCAACCACGACTTCGGTGGTGTAACGCTTGATGCCGTCCTTTTCCCATTCGCGGGTCTGCAGGCGGCCTTCCACATACAACTTGGAACCCTTGCGTGCGTACTCACCCACTACCTCGGCTACGCGACCAAAGAAGACCACGCGATGCCACTCGGTTTTTTCCTGCATCTGGCCGCTTTGCTTGTCTTTCCAGCTATCCGTGGTTGCCAGGGTAATGTTGGCAACGGCATTGCCATTGGGCAGGTAACGCACATCCGGGTCGCCGCCCAGGTTGCCGATCAGAATTACTTTGTTTACGCCTCTGGCCATCTTTAATCTCCTTGCGGGTGAACACGTTCAGGCAGGCTGTACTAACAGCTCCAGCGCTTCGCGGTCCAACACCTTGGTATCAACTTTCAAATAAGCAGCGCCTTCATCAGCGACCACCACCGCCTCTGCCACTCCCGGTACCGCCAGAATGCGCCGGGGCAGTGCCTCATCCCGGGCCAGGGCCAGGGGCAACGTCAGGCGGTAGCTGGTGACATATGGCGGTTCACGCATGGTAACACCAATCACCCACCATGAAAGCGCGAGCAACGCACAGCAGATGAAAACACCACCCAGCCCATAGACACTGAAAACCGCGCCACCCAGTACCCCACCGAGACCTGCGCCGGCAAACTGGCTGGTGGAATAGATACCCATGGCCGTGCCCTTGCCGCCAGCCGGCGCAATCTTGCTCAGCAGGGACGGCATGGTTGCCTCCAGCAGATTGAAGCCAACAAAGAACAGCACAATGGCCGCCACCAGCCAGCCGAGCGAGTCCAGACTCAACCAGAGCAGCGGCTGCACCAGGGCCAGCAGCAGAATTGCCCCCAACACCACCTGCTTCATCTTGCGCTGACGTTCGGCATAAATGATGAAGGGCACCATGACACAGAAGGACAGCAGCAAGGCAGCCAGGTAGACCCACCAGTGCTGGTCAGCCGGCAAGCCGGCGCGTTCTTGCAGGGCCAAAGGAATTGCCACAAAACTGGCCATCAAGATGGCGTGGAGGACGGCAATGCCGTAGTTCAAGCGCAGCAATTCAGCCTGGCGCAACACCGGCAGGAACGAGCTGGCAACCACTCCGGCATCGCGGTGGGGGAACACGGTATCCGGCGCGGGCACCACCCAGATCACCAGACCAAGGCCAATGATTGCCAGAGCGCTGGTGACATAGAATACGGCTGACAAACCGGCCAGAGCAGCAATCACCGGACCGGCAACCATCGCCAGGGCAAAGGCCAGGCCGATGCTCATTCCTATCATGGCCATCGCCTTGGTACGGTGCTGCTCGCGGGTCAGGTCCGCCACCAGCGCCATAATGGCGGCCGCAATAGCGCCAGCGCCCTGCAGTACCCGGCCAACTATCACGCCCCACATACTGTCGGCCTGCGCGGCGACCAGACCGCCAAGGGCAAAGAGCAACAGACCGCCGACGATCACCGGCTTGCGTCCGATGCGGTCAGACAACATACCAAAGGGAATCTGCAGCAACGCCTGGGTAAAGCCGTAAGCACCGATGGCCACCCCGATCAGCAAGGGTGTGGAGCCACGCAACTCCTGCCCATAGGTTGCCAGCACCGGCAGCACCATAAACAGCCCCAGCATGCGGAAGGCAAACACGCTGGCCAGCGATGAGGCAGCGCGCCGTTCGGCAGGGGACATGGCATCAGCCTGGGGCATGACAACTCCACGGAGTTAATGAAAGCGCGGATTTTAGCATGCCTTGCTGGCACTGACGCAAAGCAGGCGCGCGCGACAACTTTGGTTGCAAAACCTCAGACACATGACCAGACAGCTTTTGCTGCCGGGCACCCCGGCCCCGTATACTTGTTGGCTTTGCTGACCGGGCGGGACTTTGTAGTGGATACCATTCTGATTCGTGGGGCACGCACCCACAACCTGAAGAACATTGATCTGGACTTGCCCCGTGACAAATTGATCGTGTTTACCGGTCTGTCCGGTTCCGGCAAGTCGTCACTGGCCTTCGACACCCTGTACGCCGAGGGGCAGCGACGCTATGTCGAATCGCTGTCAGCCTATGCCCGTCAGTTTCTGTCGATGATGGAAAAGCCTGATGTCGATCACATCGAAGGGCTGTCACCGGCCATTTCCATCGAACAGAAATCCACCTCGCACAACCCGCGCTCCACCGTAGGCACCATCACCGAGATCTACGACTATCTGCGGCTGCTGTTTGCCCGCGTTGGCGTGCCGCGCTGTCCGGATCATGACTTGCCCCTGGCAGCGCAGACAGTAAGCCAGATGGTGGACCAGGTGCTGGCCATGCCGGAAGGCAGCAAACTCATGTTGCTGGCACCCGTCATGCGTGAGCGTAAAGGGGAACATCTGGCCGTCATCGAAGAGCTGCGCGCCCAGGGTTTTGTTCGCGCCCGCATCGATGGCCGCATCCATGACCTGGATGAAGCACCGGCGCTGGACAAGAAACGCAAACACACCATCGAGGTCGTCGTTGATCGTTTCAAGGTACGTGATGACCTGCAACTGCGCCTGGCTGAATCCTTCGAGACCGCACTCAACCTGGCCGACGGCCTGGCCATCATCGCCCCCATGGATGGCGAAGAGAGTGAAGAAATCACCTTCAGCGCACGCTTTGCCTGCCCCACCTGCGGTCACTCGATCAGCGAACTGGAGCCACGGCTGTTTTCCTTTAATAATCCCGCAGGCGCCTGCCCATCCTGTGATGGCCTTGGGGTAAAACAGTTCTTTGACCAGAAGCGCCTGGTCAATGGCGAACTGACCCTCGGCGAGGGTGCCATCCGCGGCTGGGATCGCCGCAATGTCTATTATTTCCAGATGCTCAGCTCACTAGCTGAGCATTTCGACATCAACCTGGATCTGCCCTTTGATGATATTCCTGCCGAACACCGCCAGGTTATCCTCAACGGTACCGGTACCGACAAAGTCCCTTTCCGCTATATGAATGATCGCGGCGACGTGGTGCGCCGCGAGCATCCCTTTGAGGGCATTCTGCCCAACCTGGAACGCCGTTACCGTGAGACCGAATCGTCCAGCGTGCGTGAAGAACTGGCCAAGTTTCTCAGTACCCAGCCCTGCCCGTCCTGTCATGGCACACGCCTGCGTCGTGAAGCACGCCACGTGTTTATCGATGAGCGCAACCTGCCCGGCTTGACCACCCTCCCGGTAGGTGCAGCAGCGGAATATTTCGGCCAACTGACGTTGCAAGGCAATCGCGGCGAAATCGCCGAAAAGATCCTCAAGGAGATCCGTGCCCGCCTGCAGTTCCTGGTCAATGTCGGCCTGGATTACCTGACCCTGGACCGCAGTGCCGACACCCTGTCCGGCGGCGAAGCTCAGCGTATTCGCCTGGCCAGCCAGATTGGCGCCGGCCTGGTCGGTGTCATGTATATCCTTGACGAGCCCTCTATCGGTTTGCACCAGCGCGACAATGAACGTCTACTGGGCACGCTGGTTCATCTGCGCGACCTGGGTAATACCGTGATTGTGGTTGAGCACGATGAAGACGCCATTCGTCTCGCTGACTATGTCGTCGATATCGGCCCCGGAGCCGGCGTACATGGCGGTCAGATTGTCGCTCATGGTGCGCCAGACGTGGTCATGTCCCACCCGGACTCATTGACCGGCAAGTATCTCTCGGGCCGGGTCAAGATTGCCGTGCCCGCTGAGCGCACGCCGCCACGCAAGGGCGAATGGCTGAAGCTCAAGGGCGCTTGTGGCAACAACCTGCAGAAGGTCAATCTGGAGATTCCCGTCGGCCTGCTGACTTGTGTCACAGGCGTATCGGGGTCTGGCAAGTCGACCCTGATCAACAACACCCTGTACCCGCTGACCGCGACCGAACTCAACGGCGCAACAACCCTGGATGCCGCCCCGCACACCAGCTTTGAAGGTATGCAGCACCTGGACAAGGTGGTGGACATCGACCAGAGCCCGATTGGCCGCACTCCCCGCTCCAACCCCGCTACCTATACCGGTCTGTTTACCCCGATCCGCGACCTCTTTGCTGGCACCCAGGAAGCACGTTCACGGGGTTACAAAGCCGGGCGCTTCTCCTTCAACGTCAAGGGTGGCCGCTGTGAAGCCTGCCAGGGCGATGGGCTGATCAAGGTTGAAATGCATTTTCTGCCAGACATCTATGTGCCCTGCGATGTCTGCAAGAGCAAGCGCTACAACCGCGAAACCCTGGAAATCAAATACAAGGGCAAGAGCATCCATGAGGTGCTGGAAATGACCATTGAAGAAGCACGCGCCTTCTTTGATGCCGTCCCGGCCCTCGCACGCAAACTGCAAACCCTGATCGATGTGGGCCTGTCCTATATTCGCCTGGGCCAGTCGGCCACCACCCTGTCCGGCGGCGAAGCTCAGCGCGTCAAACTGGCTCGCGAACTATCCAAACGTGATACCGGCAAGACCCTGTATATCCTCGATGAACCAACCACCGGCCTGCACTTTGCCGACATCCAGCAACTGCTCGACGTACTCCATCGCCTGCGCGATCACGGCAACACGGTGGTGGTCATCGAACATAACCTGGATGTGATCAAGACGGCCGACTGGATTGTCGACCTGGGCCCGGAGGGTGGTTCAGGTGGTGGTCTGATTATCGCCACGGGCACGCCTGAGGAGGTAGCAGCGAATACCGCGTCGCATACCGGCCGCTTCCTCGGACCGCTGCTCGATCGGGATCGGGCAGGCTAATCATCGGCTGGAAGCTGGAAGCTGGAAGCTGGAAGCTGGAAGCTGGAAGCTGGAAGCTGGAAGCTGGAAGCTGGAAGCTGGAAGCTGGAAGCTGGAAGCTGGAAGCTGGAAGCTGGAAGCATCAGGATGTGGATGGGTTGTTCAGCTGTCAAGCCTGGAACAGGGGACTATCCGATAAAGGCAATGAACCAGCTTGCTGTGTCAGATTGTTTGTGTTCCGGCTGTCATTGCGAAGGCCGCAGGCCTGCGGCAATCCAAGTAGCGTGAAGCGCGCCCGAACACAAAAAATCAGACACTCCCAAAAAATCTGACACTCCCGGCTTGTTAAGCAAGATAACAAGCCACCCAGGCTGAACCTTCGACTTCCAGCTTCCAGCTTTCAGCTTTCAGCTTTCAGCCTTCAGCCTTCAGCCTTCAGCCTTCAGCCTTCAGCCTTCAGCCTTCAGCCTTGATTATTGCGCGACAAAAAAACCGGACTCAAGGTCCGGTTTTTATTTGACGCTGTACTTATCACTCTTCGCTGGCAGCAGCCAGTTCAGGGCGATCAACCAGTTCCACGTAGGCCATGGGCGCAGCATCACCAGCGCGGTAACCGCACTTGAGGATACGCACATAACCGCCGGGACGATCGGCATAACGCTTGCCCAGGTCGTTGAACAGTTTACCGACCGCTTCTTTGCTGCGGGTACGGTCAAAAGCCAGACGACGGTTGGCAACGGTATCGTCCTTGGCCAGGGTAATCAGCGGCTCGGCAACGCGGCGCAGTTCCTTGGCTTTAGGCAGAGTAGTTTTGATCAGTTCATTCTCGAACAGCGACACCGCCATGTTCTGGAACATGGCTTTACGGTGTGAGCTGGTCCGACTCAGGTGGCGACCACTTTTACGATGACGCATCTCTTAATTCCTCGATGTCGGGACGATCAGGCCGAAACCTTGTCGTCCTTCTTCAAACTAGCAGGCGGCCAGTTATCCAGACGCATACCCAGGGACAGACCACGCGAAGCCAGCACATCCTTGATCTCGGTCAGGGATTTCTTGCCCAGGTTCGGGGTCTTCAGCAGCTCCACTTCGGTACGCTGGATCAGATCGCCAATGTAGTAAATATTTTCTGCTTTCAGACAGTTGGCTGAACGTACAGTCAGCTCCAGGTCATCCACCGGGCGCAACAGGATGGGATCGATTTCATCTTCCTGCTGCTCTACAACGGGCTCAGAATCACCTTTGAGGTCGACGAAGGCAGCCAACTGCTGTTGCAGAATAGTGGCTGCACGACGGATTGCCTCTTCTGGGTCCAGAGTACCGTTGGTTTCCAGATCGATAACCAGCTTATCCAGGTTGGTACGCTGCTCAACCCGAGCACTTTCCACCACGTAGGCCACACGGCGCACGGGAGTAAAGGCGGCATCAAGCTGCAGACGACCAATGGAACGGGTTTCATCGTCATCGGACTGGCGTGCATCCGCAGGCTCATAACCACGGCCACGGGCAACGCTGATCTTCATGTTCAGAGCACCATTGTCAGACAAGTGGGCAATGACATGTTCCGGGTTGACGATTTCGACATCGTGATCAACCTGAATGTCTGCGCCAGTTACCGGCCCCGGTCCTTTTTTGGACAGGGTCAGGGTAACGTTGTCGCGGCCATTCATGATGATTGCCAACCCTTTCAGGTTGAGCAGGATCTCGATGACATCTTCCTGTACGCCTTCGATGGCGCTGTACTCATGCAATACGCCGTCGATTTCCGCCTCTACCACGGCACAACCGGGCATGGAGGAGAGCAAGATGCGACGCAGCGCATTGCCCAAGGTATGGCCGAAGCCACGCTCAAGCGGCTCAAGAGTAATCTTGGCACGCGTGGGCGAGGATTCCTTTACGTCAATATGACGTGGTGTTAGAAACTCGGTAACCGAACTTTGCATGGGGCACCTTTATACTGTCTGTCGCTTACTTGGAGTACAGCTCGACGATCAGGTTTTCGTTGATGTCAGCTGACAGGTCACTGCGGCTCGGCAGGCTCTTGAAGACACCTTCCTTCTTGCTGCTGTCGACCTCAATCCACTCCATTTGACCGCGCTGGGCAGCCAGTTCGAGGGCGCTGCTGATACGCAACTGGTTCTTGGCCTTCTCGCGAACTGCAACTACGTCACCAGGAGAAACCTGATAGGACGCCACGTTGACAGTCTTGCCGTTGACCATGATTGCCTTGTGCGATACCAGCTGACGTGCTTCGGAGCGGGTTGCGCCAAAGCCCATGCGGTATACAACATTGTCGAGACGACGCTCGAGCAGTTGCAGCAGGTTTTCACCGGTAGCACCCTTGGTACGGGCAGCTGCCTTGTAGTAGTTGCTGAACTGACGTTCAAGCACACCGTACATACGACGTACTTTTTGTTTCTCACGCAGCTGTGTGCCGTATTCGGACAACCGACCGCGACGCTGACCGTGTACACCAGGCGGTGTTTCCAGTTTGCACTTGGAATCCAGAGAGCGAGCACCGCTCTTCAGGAACAGATCCGTGCCTTCGCGACGAGACAGCTTACACTTGGGACCAATATAACGAGCCATTTACCGTCTCCTGATTACACG
The DNA here is from genome assembly GCA_023475025.1 of Gammaproteobacteria bacterium. GTDB lineage: Bacteria > Pseudomonadota > Gammaproteobacteria > Pseudomonadales > Pseudomonadaceae > Halopseudomonas. Next base: position 3,188 of record JAMCWB010000060.1, on the reverse strand, counting down.
CGGCGCTTTTTAGGCGGGCGACAGCCGTTGTGCGGGATGGGGGTGACATCGGTGATGCCGCTGATCTTGTAGCCACAAGAGTTCAGGGCACGAACTGCCGATTCACGACCCGGGCCAGGGCCCTTGACGCACACGTCGAGATTTTTCAGACCGTATTCCAATGCGGCCTGACCGGCACGCTCAGCAGCTACCTGGGCAGCAAAGGGCGTGCTCTTACGTGAGCCACGGAAACCGGAACCACCAGAAGTGGCCCAGCTCAGGGCATTGCCCTGACGGTCGGTGATGGTGATGATTGTGTTGTTAAAAGACGCGTGGATATGGGCGATGCCATCCACCACTGTCTTTTTGACTTTTTTACGTACACGAGAAGCAGGCTTAGCCATATCTGTATATTCCTTCGCGATTACTTACGGATCGGCTTGCGCGGACCCTTACGGGTACGGGCATTGGTCTTGGTGCGCTGACCACGAACAGGGAGACCCCGACGATGGCGCAGACCACGGTAACAGCCAAGATCCATAAGACGCTTGACGTTCATATTGATTGTACGGCGCAGATCACCTTCAGTGGTCAATGAAGCCACTTCGCTGCGCAGCGAATCAATCTGCTCCTCGGACAGATCCTTGATTTTAACACTGGGCTCGATACCAGTGGCGGCACAGATTTTCTGTGCACGTGTCTGACCTACACCAAAAATATAGGTCAGTGAGATAACAGTATGTTTGTTATCCGGGATGTTGACGCCTGCAATACGGGCCATCCAATTTACTCCGTCTGACAGCTACCTGACTCAACCCACTCGGGCAGGTTAGACGGGTGCTCTTCCGATCTTGTAGCGCTAACAAATATAAAAATCAACCACCCGGCCAACTTAATGGCCGGGTGGCGGTTATCCTGAGACGTAGTCTGCAATCAGCGAGGTCTAATTAACCCTGGCGCTGCTTGTGACGGGGCTCAGCACTGCAAATCACACGAACGCTACCATTGCGGCGAATGACTTTGCAGTTACGGCACAGCTTTTTGACTGATGCTCCAACTTTCATAACGCACTCCTGAAATCTGAGTTCAGCGCAGCATGCCGCTGCCGCCATAGCCCTTCAGATTAGATTTCTTCATAAGGGATTCATACTGCTGCGAAACGAGGTGCGATTGTACTTGTGACATGAAGTCCATCACAACCACTACAACGATCAACAGTGAAGTCCCACCCAGGTAGAAAGGCACGTTGGCCGATACCACCAGGAACTGCGGCAATAAACACACCGCCGTCATGTACAACGAACCGAACAGGGTCAAGCGGGTCAAGACGCCATCAATATAGCGTGCTGACTGCTCACCAGGACGGATACCCGGAATGAATGCACCCGACTTTTTCAAGTTGTCGGCCACATCACGCGGGTTGAACATCAATGCTGTGTAGAAGAAGCAGAAGAAGATAATCCCCGCGCTAAACAGAATGATATTCAGTGGCTGGCCCGGTGCCAGTGCCTGGGAAATGCCTTGCAGCCAACCCATGCTCTCGCTCTGACCAAACCAGGTTCCCAAAGATGCCGGGAACAACAGGATACTGCTGGCAAAAATGGCCGGAATCACACCCGCCATGTTGACCTTGAGCGGCAGATGACTGGTCTGCGCAGCAAACACCTTGCGCCCTTGCTGTCGCTTGGCATAGTTCACCGTAATACGGCGTTGCCCGCGCTCGACAAAGACCACAAAGGCCACCAGCGCAATCGCCAGAATCGCAATGGCAATCAGGAAGAAGATGTTGATATCCCCCTGACGCGCGGATTCAAACGACTGACCAACAGCGCCCGGCAGGCCAGCAACAATACCAGCGAAGATCAGCATGGAAATACCATTGCCAACCCCGCGCTCGGTAATCTGCTCGCCCAGCCACATCATGAACATGGCCCCGGAAACAAAGGTCGTAATGGCAATGAAGTAGAAGCCGAAGCCGGTGTTGAATGCGACACCCTGGCTCGACAGACCAACCGACATGCCGATCGCCTGAACGAACGCCAGTACCAGCGTCAGATAACGCGTGTACTGGGCAATCTTGCGACGACCCGACTCCCCTTCCTTTTTCAACTGTTCCAGTTGCGGATTCACCGCGGTCATCAACTGCATGATGATGGACGCGGAGATATACGGCATGATGCCCAGGGCGAAAATACTCATCCGCTCCAGGGCACCACCAGAGAACATGTTGAACAGGCTGAGAATGGTACCTTCGTTCTGCCTGAACAGCTCAGCAAGACGATCCGGATTGATACCGGGAACCGGGATATGCGCCCCGATCCGGTACACGATGATCGCCAGGAACAGGAAGCGCAAGCGCCCCCAGAGTTCACTGAGCCCGCCTTGCTTCATTCCGGGGAGAGCGCCTTGCTTAGCCATTTATTCCTCGATTTTGCCGCCAGCTGCTTCGATTGCCGCACGTGCACCCTTGGTGACACGAATCCCTTTCAGGGTGACGGCCTTGCTTACATCACCGGACAGCACAACCTTGGCACGCAAGTAGTTGTTGCTGATGATGTCAGCATCCTTGAGTGCCTGCAGATCGATCACATCAGCATCGACAGCATTCAGCTCACTGGTACGAATTTCAGCAGTAACTGCTGCCAGCTTGGAGGTGAAACCGAACTTCGGCAGACGACGGTGCAACGGCTGTTGACCACCCTCGAAACCCGGAGCAACGGTACCGCCAGAGCGCGAGGTCAAACCCTTGTGACCACGGCCAGCTGTCTTACCCAAACCGCTACCGATACCGCGACCAACGCGAAGCTTGTTGCGACGCGCGCCCGGTGCGGAACGCAGATCATTAAGTTTCATGTCTTAACCCTCTACCCGAACCATGTAGGCGACCTTGTTGATCATCCCACGTACGGACGGTGTATCTTCGACTTCAACGGTGTGACCGATGCGGCGCAAGCCCAGACCCTTGACACAGAGTTTGTGCTTGGGCAGACGACCGGCACTGCTTTTGGTCTGCGTAACTTTGATTGTTGCCTTAGCCATGACCGCTTACCCCACGATATCTTCAACAGTCTTGCCGCGCTTGGCAGCAACAGACTCGGGTGACTGCATGGCTTGCAGACCCTTGTAGGTTGCCTGGACGACGTTGACCGGGTTGGTAGAACCGTAGCACTTGGCCAGAACGTTATGCACGCCCGCAGCTTCCAGTACGG
>JAMCWB010000008.1 GCA_023475025.1 Gammaproteobacteria bacterium | reverse complement strand
ACGACCGCGATATCAACGCGGCCAGGAACATTCTTGCGGTCGGGCATGGCCGTCCTGTAGAGGGAATCCCCGTCCTTACCGCCTAAAGGCGGCAAACCAAAGGTTTGAGGGCGGGGAGGATGTCAACAGCGCTGATGTCCCGCCAGACATGGAAGCAGTATCAGGGGAGCGAGGAAGTGCCTGAATTGAAACAGCGCCTGCAAGAAATTCAGGCCAGCCTGGGATTGTCGAGCAGCGACTTGCGTCAGCGTTTGCAGTTATTGCAGCTGGATGTTGCTGACTTGCAGGCATTTGACCGCCACCTCCCATTGATTGATCGCTTGCAGCAGACCTGTATGGATGCCCTGCTGGCGCATCTGTCACCCTTTGAGCGCCTGAACGGCGTGCTCAGTGACAGCAGCCAGCAAGCCAGCCTCAAGCAACAGCAGCTGCGCTATTTCGGCCAGCTGGTGCGTGGCCCCTATGATATGCAGTACGCGCGTCTGCGGGTGCTCAATGGCATCCAGCATGAGCGCAATGGCGTTGATCTCAAATGGTATCTGGGTGCCTACCATTTCTATCTGGACTATATGGCAGACGCGCTGGAAGCGCACTTCAGCGGCCAGCTGGCGCTGGCCAGACAGTTGTATCGCAGCCTGCGCCGAGCGGTATTCTTTGATATGTCACTGGCCGTGGATACCTACTCCGCTGCCAGCCGGATGGCGCTGGAAGATAGCGAAGCACGTTACCAGCGTGCTGTGCAGGGCGCCAATGACGGTCTCTGGGAGTGGCATGTGGACGAAGACCGGCTGACGGTATCGCCGCGTTGGCAGGCCATGCTGGGGCTGGATGAAGCCACGGTGCCACGTACCCTGGATGCCTGGGCAGCACGCATGCCTGAGGTTCAGCAACAGGCGTTTCTGGCTGCCGTCACTGCGCACCTGGAAGGTCGCCAGGCTTTTTTGCATCTTGAATGCCAGTTGCGTGATCGCTGGGGACAGTTCATCTGGGTACTGGTGCGGGGCCTGGTTTCGCGTGACCAGCATGGCGAACGCCTGCTGGCCGGTTCGCAGACCGATATCAGCCAGCGCAAGCAGGCCGAGCGTGAGCTGATGCACGCGACCCTGCATGATCCGCTGACCGGCCTGCCCAACCGCGAACGCATGAATACCTTGTTGTTGCAGGCCTTGCAGCGCCAGGCCAAGCCTGGTGCCCGGCATGCGGCGGTCCTGTTTATCGACCTGGATCGCTTCAAATTGATCAACGATAGCCTGGGTCACCAGGTTGGTGATCAGGTGTTGGTGCAGGTCGCTACCCGTATTGAGCGCTGCCTGCGCCCCGGGGATCATCTGTGCCGTTTTGGTGGCGATGAATTTGTCGTCTTGCTCGATGACATGGCGCATGCCGAAGATGCCGAGCGCGTGGCCAAGCGCATCATGCACGGTATGCAGTACCCGGTGATTGCCAGTGGCAACCGGCTGAATATTACCGCCAGCATCGGCGTGGCGCCTCTCAATGGACACGATACCGAGCAGGACGCATTGCGCGAGGCGGACCTTGCCCTCTACCGCGCGAAGGCCTTCGGCAAGTCACAGCTGGCGCTGTTCAATGCCAGCCTGCAGCAGGAAGTGCACCAGCGTCTGAAACTGGAAAATGCCCTGGGTGACGCCCTGGGCAAGGGTGAATTCGAGCTCTTCTATCAGCCGATTGTGGAGGTGGCTGCCGGTCGTTCACGGGTGATCGGTGTCGAGGCGCTGTTGCGCTGGTGGCAGGGCGACCAGATGATCGGGCCGGACGCCTTTATTCCGGTACTGGAAGAAACCGGCGATATCGTCAAGGTCGGTGACTGGGTGCTCAGGCAGGCTTGTGCCCAGGTCCGCGAATGGCAGGAGCATGGGTTGCCGGGGCTACGCTGTTCGGTCAACCTGTCCAGTCGTCAGTTACTGGAAAAGAACTTTGCCAGCCGGGTAGCCGAGGTGCTGGCCGAGACCGGCTTGCCGCCCAAGAGCCTGGTGCTGGAAATTACCGAAAGCCTGTTGATGCAGGATGGGCCGGAAACCCTGGCGACCATGCGCGAACTGGAAAGTACCGGGGTGCGTATCGCGCTGGATGATTTCGGGACCGGTTTTTCGTCGCTGGGTTATCTGCATCGCTACCCGCTGCATATCATCAAGATCGACAAGAGCTTTATCAGCCAGGCTCCTGATGATGAGCGGCTGAAGGCTATCAGTCGGGCGGTGATTGGTCTGGGTAAGGGCTTGTCGATGGATGTGATTGCCGAGGGTATTGAAACCTCGGAGCAGATGGATTTTCTCAGTGGCGAGGGTTGTCATCTGGTGCAAGGGTACTGGTTCAGCCGGCCGCAATCCGCGGTGGACCTCAAACCTTGGCTGTTAAGCCTGAGTCAGGCCGGGCCGCGAAGTGGCGTGATGCCTGATTTGATTAATTAGGGAAGCCGATCTGTTGAGTTCAGTGTATCAGCCTGCTTGTCAGTGACCTGGCCTGGACACGCCGTGAACCCTTCCCTGGGGGCTCGTAGATGCCATCCATGGCATCTAACGGTCCATGCCAGGTCACTGACAAGCAGGCTGCCGGACTGTGTGCGCTCAGTCACTGTTTCCCGTTCAGCGCAACAACCGCGGGTCGCCGCGACCCTCTACGCTGGCTACTTCTTCGGCGCTTAACCAGTCACTAGCCGCCCGTCCACTGAGTTCAGCAGCGGCCGCCAGCGCATGCGCCCAGGTGCAGCGGTTGGTGAACAGCATGCCCGGTTCATCCAGGGTGCCGCCACGGTTGATATAACCCAGCACCCGGCAGCGGCGGGTATCGCCGAACACGTCAGCCAGATGCCCACGCAGGATTTCCGGACGCATGTGTGTCAGCGCCACGCGTTGCTGGCTAGCCGGGAAGAGCGCGTCACGGGCAGCGGCGCTGACTGTGTATTCGGTCTCCCAGTGGTCGCGAGGGGTGCGGAAGCGCCCCGGTTCCTGCAGGTAGATCAGTTGCCAGCTTTGCCCGTGTTCACGCAGGCGCTCGGCGGCACGCAGGGCCTCGCCCAGTTGATAGGCGCCGTTGGCAATCAATTGAATGGGTTCACCACGGCCGGTAAAGCTGTCCAGCAGCAAGGCGCCGTCAGCAGCCAGCTGCTCTGCCTGTTGCTGGCTGAGCAGGGTGGGGCGGTCGCGCTTGGGAATCACCAGGCAGCTGATCACGCCGCGGGTCTGATAGACCCCGGGCAGGATGGCCAGGGCGCTGTTGTAATCGGCGGGCATGATGACGCGCATGCCGTCGTTCATTTCCCCCAGCAGGGCTTCACAGAAGGTGGTGTCCTGGTGGGATTGCTCGTTCTTGCCATTCTCCCAGGTATGCGAGGTGGCAATGACCGGAAAACCGAGCCAGCCAGCCGGGCGACCGACTTCTTTCTGGTGGCGGGCAAAGATCAGTTCCTGGCGGATGGCGCCGAGCATTTTCGGGCAGAAAGCTTCATAGCTGGCGACCAGGTTGAGGCCACCCTTGTTGGCCAGACAGGCCGATACCACCGCCTCTTCATTGAGTGCGGTAATCACCCGGCCATGGATATCCTCATTGGCATTTTCCGGATCGCTGACCCGGTGCTTGAGGGCGGCGAGCACACCGGCCAGTTTATTACTGGCCAGCTCATCGGGGTTGCCGACGCGGGCGCGCAGTTCGGGGTTGGCAGCGACCAGTTCGGTAAAGAAGCTATCGACGGCGAGCATCGGTGACTGGGTGTCCTGGCTCCAGTGCATGGTCGGCAGCTGGGGTGCTGCTGGCTGGCGCCGGGCCAGGGCGTGATCGCGCTCCAGCGGGCGCTGCTGCGCCGGGTGGGTATTCAGGGTTGTGCAGGCCGCTTGCAGCTCGGCAGGCGCAACCCAGAGTTTGCTGGCGTGCTGGTTGAACAGCTCGCGGGCGGCCGCGTCGCTGTGCGGGTTGGCTGGCAGTGGCAAGTTGTGGGCGGCATTTTCGCCGGCGCCATAGAAACCAAAGCCCTTGACCGTTTCGGCAATACCATAGGGAACCGGTAAGGGATAGTTGAGCAGGCCGCGGCGGTATTCATCGACCCGGTGGCTCAGGCGTAGCTCCATCTCCAGAAGGGTGCAGACAAAGGCTGCCGGGTCGCGGCCATCAAAGCGGATCGGGTCAAAGCCGCAGGCTTTCAGGTGCTCGGCAAAGGCCGCCAGCCCTTGTTTGGTGCCCAGCTCGGTGCGCTGCTCGATGCGCCGGCCATTGGCAATCATGATCGGCAGGGCCGCGCCGCAATCCTCCGCACGCCACCAGCGTGGAATCCAGTCACTGCCGCGTTGCTCTTCGGCGGCGCCATCGGAGAGGAAGGCCACCAGGCTTTCACCGGGCAGCGGCATATGGGCATATTGCAGCTCGGCAAAGCCGAGATAGCCGCCTTCAATGATGCCGCCGGCGGTGTAAGGGTTGACGTGGCTGCCCAATGGCGCCGCCGGGCGGCCATCGGGCTGCTGCGCGTAGCCATAGAAATCCTGCAGCAGCCGGTCCATGCCGCCGTCGCCCTGGTAACGTTCGGCCTGTTCCGGGTGCAGGTTGCCGGTCAGTACGTTGATGACGTCAATCGCGGCCACACAATGGCCCTGGCCCATCAGCCAGCTGCGGGTCTGGCCGGTCAGGCTGTTGATGGCCAGATAGGCGGCGTAGCCGGGCACCATGTTCAGCGCGCCACCGGTGTGACCTTCCGGGCGCGACTTGAAGTCTTCGGCGCGCAAGGGGCTACCATCGGTGCGTACGCGCTTGGCGTAGGTCATATGCACCACCAGCCAGAGCCCTGCGCTGGTCAGCAGGTCGAGCGCGCGCATCTGTTGATAAACGCTGGCCAGGTCGGGCTGTTTGCCTTCATCGACCAGCCGATGCGCCAGTCGGTAGACGGCTGCCTGGATCTCGGCGCTGTGGCTGATTACGCCATGGCCGGCTCGCCAGGTGGCAAACTCAGCGTGTTGCTCAGCATGTTGATCGAGCGTGGTCATATCGGGCAGCAGTTGGCTCACCAGCATTTCTCCGTAATTTATTAGCAATGCGTCAAGAATAGACCATGTCGGCTGTGCAGTGGCTGATCTGGGTCAAGGCGGGTTGCCGGGTCATGGCATGCGGGTAGCGAGCTGCGGGTCCGGCTGTTTATCGGACAGGGGTGCGGCGCTGTGTCGCCGCTACATCTGTCTGTGCAATCAGGCCCTGATTTCCGCTACAATGGCGGCTTTTTCCCGACTGGAACTTGTCGCCATGGAAATCAATCCGATCCTGAACACCATCAAAGACCTGCGCACCCGCTCTGACTCCATCAGGGGGTATCTTTGACTACGATCACAAGCGTGATCGTTTAACCGAAGTCGAGCGCGAAATGGAAGACCCCAGCGTCTGGGACGATCCTGAGCGCGCGCAGAATCTGGGCCGCGAGCGGGCGCAGTTGGCGCAGATCGTGGAAACCCTTGATGACATGGACAGTGGCCTGGCCGATGCCGGTGAGCTGCTGGAAATGGCCGCCGAAGAAGACGACAGCGGCGCAGTTGCCGATATCGAAAGTGAGCTGGCGCGTCTGGGCGAGTTGCTGGCCAAGCTGGAATTTCGCCGCATGTTCAGCGGCGAGATGGATGCCAACAACTGCTACCTGGATATCCAGGCCGGTTCCGGCGGTACCGAGGCGCAGGACTGGGCCAATATGCTGCTGCGCATGTACCTGCGCTGGGCTGACAAGCAGGGCTTTGACGCCGAGATCGTCGAACTCTCCGAAGGCGAAGTCGCCGGCATCAAGAGCGCTACTGTGCACGTGCGCGGTGAATACGCCTTTGGCTGGCTGCGCACTGAAATTGGCGTGCATCGACTGGTGCGCAAGAGTCCCTATGATTCCGGCAACCGCCGGCATACCTCCTTCTCGGCGGTCTTTGCCGCGCCGGAAATCGATGACGATATTGATATTGATATCAACCCGTCGGACCTGCGTATCGACACCTACCGCTCTTCCGGGGCCGGTGGTCAGCACGTTAACACCACCGACTCGGCGGTACGTATTACCCACGTGCCAACCAATGTAGTGGTGTCCTGCCAGAACCAGCGTTCGCAGCATGCGAACAAGGATCAGGCGATGAAAATGCTGCGCGCCAAACTGTACGAGCTGGAAATGCAGAAGCGTAATGCCGCCGCCCAGGCGATGGAAGACACCAAGTCGGATATCGGCTGGGGGCATCAGATTCGCTCCTACGTACTGGACCAGTCGCGGATCAAGGATTTGCGCACCGGCATCGAGCGCAGTGATTGTGACCGCGTACTCGATGGTGATCTGACTGAATATATCGAAGCCAGCCTGAAGCAGGGCCTCTAGGCCATCATGACCCATTGCCGTTTTACCCAGGAAGACCCGACATGACCGACCAGCAGCAAGACCCGCAAGCCCAGCATGATGAAGAAAATCGCCTGATTGCCCTGCGCAAGGAAAAACTGGCCGCTGAGCGGGCCAAGGGTGGCGTCTTTCCTAACCATTTCCGTCGCGACAGCTACTGCGAGGATTTGCAGCAGCAGTATGCCGGGCACAGCAAGGAAGCCCTGGCAGAAACGCCGGTAGAAGTCCGGGTAGCCGGTCGCATCATGCTCAATCGTGGCGCCTTTATGGTGATTCAGGATATGAGTGGGCGCCTGCAGGTCTATGTCAACCGCAAGACACTGGATGCCGATACCCTGGCCGCGATCAAGACCTGGGATCTGGGCGACATTATTGCTGTGCGCGGTACCCTGGCCCGTTCCGGCAAGGGCGACCTCTATGTCGATATGGCCGAGGTCAGCCTGCTGACCAAGTCCCTGCGCCCCTTGCCGGACAAGCATCACGGCCTGACCGATACCGAGCAGCGTTATCGCCAGCGTTATGTTGACCTGATCGTCAATGATGACACCCGCCGCACCTTCCAGATCCGTTCGCGGGTCATCGGCTATATCCGTCAGTTCCTGCTCGAGCGCAACTTCCTCGAGGTGGAAACGCCGATGCTGCAGACCATCCCGGGCGGTGCGGCGGCCAAGCCCTTTGAAACCCATCACAATGCGCTGGATATCGATATGTTCCTGCGCATTGCGCCGGAGCTGTACCTCAAGCGCCTGGTCGTGGGTGGTTTCGAACGGGTATTCGAGATCAATCGCAACTTCCGAAACGAAGGCGTCTCGACCCGGCACAATCCCGAGTTCACCATGCTCGAGTTCTATCAGGCCTACGCCGACTACCAGGACAATATGGACCTGACCGAGGAACTGCTGCGTGGTCTGGCCAATCAGGTGCTGGGCAGCACGGATGTGCCCTACCAGGGCAAGGTATTCCATTTCGGCGAGCCCTTTGCCCGGTTGTCCGTGTTTGATGCCATCCTCAAGTACAACCCGGAGATCAGCGCTGACGATCTGAATGACCTGGAGCGTGCCCGTGCCATCGCGAAAAAGGCTGGCGCTGCGGTCAAGGGTTATGAAGGGCTGGGCAAGTTGCAGACGATGATCTTCGAGGAATTGGTCGAGCATCAGCTGGAGCAGCCGACCTTTATCACCCGTTATCCCTTCGAAGTCTCGCCACTGGCCCGTCGCAGCGACGATGACCCCAGCGTCACCGACCGCTTCGAGCTCTTTATCGGTGGTCGCGAGATTGCCAATGCCTACTCGGAGCTTAATGATGCCGAGGACCAGGCCCAGCGCTTTATGGCCCAGGTTGAAGAGAAGGATGCCGGTGACGATGAAGCCATGCATTATGATGCCGACTTTGTCCGTGCGCTGGAATATGGCATGCCGCCAACAGCTGGTGAGGGTATCGGCATCGATCGTCTGGTGATGTTGTTGACCGACTCACCATCAATTCGCGACGTCATCCTGTTTCCGCATATGCGGCCAGAGCACGACTGATAACTCAGCCTTCAGCGGGGATCTACCATGTCTGACACAGCACAGCAGCAACTCAATACCAAGCAGGTGATTGCCCTGACGGCGATCGTGACCATTATCTGTACAGTGCTGGCATTGCATTATTACGGTTATCTCAATCATGTCAGCCCGCAGGACGGGCTGACCATTGAAGATTTCCGCCTGGTTACCGCCGGTGATGGTGAGGTGCTTCGCAGCCAGCCCTCGGACTATGCCGCCGAATGTGTTGATGGGCTGCTGGTTGTGCATGGCACGCGGCACAACTCCCTGTCCGGTGTGTTGCTGGACGGCAACAACCGTATGCTCGGTTGTGACCGCGCGCAGAATCTGCCGCAGGCGCCCCTGCCGGAGTAAATATGCCGGAGCGTGCGGGTACCCTGGATGATGCCTGGCTCCAGCTGGTCGGTGATCAGCTGGAACAGCCCTATATGCGCGAGCTCAGGGCCTTTTTACAGGCAGAAAAGGCGGCCGGTAAAAGCATCTACCCGCCGGGGCCGCAGATGTTCAATGCCCTGAACAGTACCCGTCCTGATCAGGTGCGGGTAGTGATTCTGGGTCAGGACCCTTATCACGGCCCTGGTCAGGCCCATGGTCTGAGTTTCTCGGTACCGCCAGGTGTCCGGCCGCCACCCTCGCTGCAGAACATCTTCAAGGAATTGCAGCGTGATCTGGGTTTGCCCATCCCCGCACATGGTTGTCTGCAAACCTGGGCCGAACAGGGTGTGTTACTGCTGAATGCGGTATTGACCGTAGAGCAGAGTCAGGCGGGCAGTCATGCCAAGCGTGGCTGGGAGACCTTTACCAGCTGCGTGGTCGAGCGCCTGGCGGCGCAGCAGCAAGGGCTGGTGTTTATGCTCTGGGGCAGTTACGCGCAAAAAAAAGCCGCGCATATTGATCCGGCGCGGCATTGCCTGTTGAAGTCGGTACACCCTTCACCCTTGTCCGCACATCGCGGTTTTATCGGCTGCGGGCATTTTTCGGCAGCCAATGCCTACTTGCAGGAGCAGGGCAAGGCGCCGATTGACTGGTCCTTGCCTGAGGCCCCCTGAGTGGGCCGCATCAGCTTCTTAGCCGAGCAGTTTCATCGCCGCTTCCATCTCGGCTGACAGGTCTTCATCTTCCTCATCCTGGTCCGTTTCCAGACCCAGCTTGGCAAAGGCCGGTACCTGGCTCCAGTCAATGCTGGCCAACGGGTGGTCACTGCCGGCGATGCTTTGCAGCAGGGCAACCTGGACGATATCTGCGTAGTCAATGTCCTTGGTGTTGCGGTAGAAATCCAGATGCTCGGTAGGGATATGCCGGATAGGGGCAGGGAAGTCCCAGGCCTCGAGGATGCGGTCGCCAATGGTGGCATGGATGCTGTCGATCACATTATCCAGGCTAGCCGGGTCAGCCAGCAGTTCATCATGCTCTTCGGCATAGCTGAGGATCGGCAGCACACCGATCTGGTGTACCAGGCCAGCCAGAGTGGCCTGGTCGGGCTTCAACTTGGTGTAGTGGCGGCAGAGTACATGGCTGATGCCGGCGACTTCGATACTGCGGTTCCAGACCGCGCGCATTTTCTGGTCGATCAGCTCGGAGGTAGCCTGAAACATCTGCTGCATGGCCAGGCCGGTGGCCAGGTTGGCCGTGTAGGTAATACCCAGACGGCCTACCGCCATACTCAGGTCGGTGATCTCGTTGCGCGTGCGTAGCAGGGGGCTGTTGACGACCTTGATCAGGCGCGCGCTCAAGGCGGCATCGGTGCTGATTTCCTTGACCAGGTGAGGGATGCTGACATCCGGATCTTCTGCAGCTTCACGTACCCGCAAGGCCACTTCCGGCAGGGTAGGTAAAACCAGTTGGTCTTTTTTCAGCAGTTCCAGCAGCTCGTCCTGGACGCGTTGGGCCAGATCACTCATGGGCGCTCCCTTATGCCGCCGGATCAGGCCGGGCGGGCTTCACTTTCCAGTTGATACGGCAGATCGGCGAGGGTCAGTAGTGGCCCTTCGCTATCGGCCAGGCTTAATGCCTCTGATTGTGCCGCATCTGTCTGCAACACCGCCAGTATTTCCACCATCTTATCACTGCGTGCCGCCATCACCACCTCGCCGACACTGCGGCCACTGTCAGTCGCAACAATCTCGGCCCCGGCAGGTGGGCACTGGGTTCCAGCCAACAAGAGGCGGAACATGCGGCGTTTGAGTTTACCCAGATACTGCATGCGGGCAACGATTTCCTGCCCGGTATAGCAACCCTTCTTGAAGCTGACACCGCCCAGTGCCTGCAGGTTGAGCATTTGTGGGATGAAGTGCTCGAAGGTCGGTGCGCTGACCTGGCCGGTACCGGCACGCAGCTGACGCAGCAGCCATTGGTTCAGGTGAGCAGGCTCAGCCGCCTGCAGCAGGCGTTCGAGCTGAGCGGCGGCCTGGTCTGCCGGCAGCCAGAGTTCGGCCGCATCCACCGCCAGGCGCACCACCAGACCGGCCGCCTGGCGAGTGATCTGGCTATCGGTTTCCGGCCAGGCAAGATCTACTGCGTCGAGGGCGGCAGCAATCTGCTCACCCCACAGGCCAAGGCGAACCCAGTGCTCGCTGGCGTCGCTGACATCGGCCTTGAAGAAGGCTGCGTACTTGTTCAAGTCGGCAATTTGCGCGGGCACCAGCGCGGCATCCAGACTGAGCAGGTAACCGTCAGCAGCATCGCGCAGCAGGCGGAAACTCGACTGCATGCGGCCCTTGGGGTTGCAGCGTGCGCCCAGGGTGCTCTGGTTGGCAGGCAATTGCTTGACGTCGCAGGTCAGCTGCCCCTGCAGAAAGCGTTCGCTGTCAGGCCCTTTTACCTGCAGTACGGCTTCATGGGCGAGCAGGCATACAGCCGTCGCGGGCAGCAGCAGTTCGTCATTGCTGGCCAGGCGGCTCAGGGTGGTTTGGGTATCTATGGCGTCACTCATGAAGCAGCAGGCTCGTTATCGGTAGTTACAGGTTGCATGCCGACCAGCTCCGCAGAGCCGGTGGATAGGGTTATACTAGTATCTGAGTGCTAATACTGCTGTTTCAACCCCGGGCGGAGAATTAGATGTCGGCTGATGATGTAGAACTGAAGCGATTGTTTTGGCATAGCCGACGCGGCATGCTGGAGCTTGATGTATTGCTGGTGCCCTTTTTGCAAGAAGCCTATTCCGCCCTGAGCAAGGATGACCAGGCCCGCTATCGCCAATTGCTCGAGTGTGAGGATCAAGACATGTTTGGCTGGTTCATGCAAAGGTCCGAGCCGGAAGATCCCGATCTCAAGCGTATCGTCAGGATAATACTCGACCGTGTCCAACCCGACTGAGTTCCTTCTGTTGCAACGCCAGCCTTCGCGCTGGCTGGGCGCGCTGCTGCTGTTGGTGACTGCGCTGGGCTGTCTGGCGCTGTATCGCAGCAGCTTGCCGCTGCTCTCGGCGCTGCCGGGTATGTTGCTGATGATGTTTTTTTGCTGCTGGCTATGGCCGCGGCAAGTCAGCTTGCGCCACGCCCACTCGGTAACCGGGCTGCGCTTTGACAGCCAGGGCTGGCACGTGCTGCGCCGTGATGGCAGCGAAACCAGTGCCAGCCTCCTCGGTGATACCTACGTCAGTGCGCTGTTGACCGTGGTGCGCTTGCGCGAACCTGGGCGCTGGTGGTCCCTGTCAGTGGTCTTGCCGGCTGATGCCGCCTCGGAAGATGCCCTGCGTCGTTTGCGGCTGCGGCTGCGCTTCAGTCGTCAACGCTGGGCGGCTGCAGAATAGTATCCTCCGGGCTGGGCAGCTGCTCGGGGTAGTCCAGTGTGTAGTGCAGGCCACGGCTTTCGCGGCGCTGCATCGCCGAGCAAATGATCAGGTCCGCCACCAGCGCCAGGTTACGGAGCTCCAGCAAGTCGCGGGTCACGCGGTAATTGCTGTAGAACTCGTGAATTTCCCCCAGCAACAGATCCACCCGGTGCTTGGCCCGCTGCAGGCGTTTGCTGGTGCGCACGATGCCGACGTAGTCCCACATAAAGCGCCGCAGCTCATCCCAGTTGTGTGAAATGATCACGTCTTCATCCGAGTCGGTAACCTGGCTCTCGTCCCAGTCCGGTAGCTGGCTGGGCATCTGCACCCTGTCTGTTTTGGCGAGAATATCCCGGCTGGCACTACGGCCGTAGACGATGCATTCGAGCAGTGAGTTACTCGCCATGCGGTTGGCACCGTGCAGCCCGGTAAAGCTGGTTTCGCCAATCGCGTAGAGGCTGGCAACATCGGTCTGGCCAGCACTGTCAACCATGACCCCGCCACAGGTGTAGTGGGCTGCGGGGACTACCGGAATGGGTTCGCGGGTGATGTCTATACCAAAACTCAGGCAGCGTTCATACACAGTCGGGAAGTGTTCACGGACAAAGTCCGCCGGCTTATGGCTGATATCCAGATAGACACAGTCCAGGCCCAGGCGCTTCATTTCATGGTCGATGGCGCGCGCCACAATGTCACGCGGGGCCAGCTCGGCGCGGCTGTCAAAACGCGGCATGAAACGTTGACCGTTGGGCAGCTTGAGCAGCGCGCCTTCACCACGCAGCGCCTCGGTCACCAGAAAGCTCTTGGCTGTCGGGTGATACAGGCAGGTCGGGTGGAACTGGTTGAATTCCATATTTGCGACCCGGCAGCCGGCGCGCCAGGCCATGGCAATGCCGTCGCCGGAAGCGCTGTCCGGGTTGCTGGTATACAGGTAAACCTTGCTGGCACCGCCGGTAGCGAGCACAGTAAAGCGGGCTGCAAAAGTTTCCACGTGCCCGCTCTGGCGGTTGAGAATATAGGCGCCCAGGCAGCGCTGGCTGTCACGGCCGAGTTTGCGACTGGTAATCAGATCGACAGCAACACGGTCCTCGAGCAGCTCAATGCCCGGGTGGGCAACGGCTTTGGCAAACAGGGTGTTGAAGATGGCCGCGCCGGTGGCGTCGGCGGCATGGATGATACGGCGGTGACTATGGCCGCCTTCACGGGTCAGGTGAAAGTCTTCACTCTCACTGCCGTCGGCATGGCGGTCGCGGGTAAAGGGCACGCCCTGGTCAATCAGCCAACCGATGGCGGCCTTGCTGTCACCGACAATCTGGCGCACCGCGTCTTCATGACACAGGCCACCGCCAGCATCCAGGGTGTCCTGCACGTGGGCATCCACGGTGTCATTGTCATCCAGCACCGCAGCCACACCACCCTGAGCCCAATAGGTCGAGCCTTCGGACAGCTTGCCCTTGCTCAAAACGGCCACCCGCATGTGGTCAGCCAGCTCCAGCGCCAGGGTCAGACCAGCGGCTCCGCTGCCAATTACCAGAACGTCATACTCGTGGCGCAGTGTCATGGGGTGCAATGCTCAATGATGGATAGGCCGGGCAGTATAGCAAGCCGCCAGCCCCAAGCAGCAAGCTACCCGCAAAGCGGATTTGTCGGCTCCGGTGCATTGGCCTTTCTCTGCGTCATGGCGAAGGCCATAGGCCTGCGGCAATCCATGTTGCCTTGGGTTGAGTACGCAAGAATGGATCGCCACGCCGCTGCGCGGCTCGCGATGACGCAGAGGGTGCGACCAAGCCACCAGCCGTTCCCACCGTCATTGCGAAGGCCATAGGCCTGTGGCCATCCATGTTGCCCCGG
>JAMCWB010000045.1 GCA_023475025.1 Gammaproteobacteria bacterium | reverse complement strand
CTGCTGTCGAGCAGAAGCTCGACACTCCCGGCAAAGGCACAACTCAGTGCGTATGCCTGGGTTTAGCCCACCCGCTGCCACACCCATTTCTCGCCTTCTATCACCAGAAACACCCCAATCCCGACGGCCAGTGGCAGCAGCCAGTGTTGCAGCGCGAGCGGTGTGGTGCCGAAGGCTGTGTTCATGAAGGGCAGGTAGATGAAGGCGGATTGCAGTAGTAGCAGTATGCCGACGGTCAACCAGACCACCTTGTTGGTAAATAGCAGGGCGGGGTTGAGGCTGTGGGTGGTCAGGAAGCGGCTGTTGAACAGGTAGCAGGCCTGGGCGATGACCAGGGTGTTGATGGCGATGCTGCGTGCCATGTCGAGGTCGGTGCCCTGCTGCAGCTGCCATTGGAAGACGATAATAGTGGCGCCGCCGATCAGCACTGAGACCAGGCCAATCCGCACCAGAAACGCCAGCGATATGATGGCGGCGCCAGGGTCGCGGGGTGGTCGTTGCATCAGGCCGGGCTCGGCGGGTTCAAAGGCCAGTGCCAGGGCCAGGGTGACGGCGACAATCATATTGACCCAGAGCACCTGCACCGGGGTGATCGGTAAGACCATGCCGAGCACGACGGCGGCGAGAATGACCAGGCCCTGGGCGCCATTGGTGGGCAGGATAAACAGGATCGCCTTGCGCAGGTTGTCGTAGATGGTGCGGCCTTCTTCGACGGCGCGCGCGATGGAGGCGAAGTTGTCATCGGCGAGGACGATTTCAGCGGCTTCCTTGGTCGCTTCGGTGCCCTTGATGCCCATGGCAACGCCAACATCAGCGCGTTTCAGCGCCGGGGCATCATTGACCCCGTCGCCGGTCATGGCGACGACTTCGCCGGCGCTTTGCAGGGCGCTGACCAGGCGTAGTTTGTGCTCAGGACTGGTGCGGGCGAAGATGTCGCATTCCTGGGCCAGTCTGATCAGTTCTTCATCGCTGGCAGCCTCGATCTCGGCGCCGGTGATGACCTTGAGTTCGCCCTCTTTGCCGATGCCCATTTCCAGGCCAATGGCCTCGGCGGTGCCAGCATGATCCCCGGTGATCATTTTGACCCGGATGCCGGCGGCATGGCAGGTGGCGATCGCGTCGATGGCTTCCGGGCGCGGTGGGTCGATAATGCCGATCAGGCCGAGAAACACCAGTTCGTTCAGGTCGTCGATGCTCAGGTCGTCCTTGGTTGACGAAACGGTGCGCGCGGCGGCGGCGAGCACGCGCAAGCCTTCGGCGCTAAGCTTGTCGAGCTGTTCGTCCCACCACTCACGGTCCAGCGGCTGGGTGTCGCCATTGGCATCTAGCTGTAGCTGGCAGCGATCAAGCAGCCGGTCAGGGGCACCCTTGAGCAGGATGCGGCGCTCGCCATCGGGCGTGTCGGCGAGGGTGGCCATGAACTTGTTGTCGGATTCAAAGGGGACTTCGGCGATGCGCTGGTAGCCGTCGCGGTCAAATCTGGCCTTCTGGCTGAGGCTGCAAAGCGCGCCTTCGGTGGGTTCGCCGACGACTTGCCACTGACCGTCTTTTTGCTCGACGCGGCTATCGTTGGCAATGGCGATGGTTTCCAGCAGGGCGTCGAGGTCTACCCGGTGGCCGCTGCTGATGGTGTCGTCATCGCATTTGATCTCGCCTTCGGGTGCATAGCCGGTGCCGCTGACGTGGTAGCTGTGCGCGGCGGTAATGACGTGGCGGGTGGTCATTTCATTGCGCGTCAAAGTGCCGGTCTTGTCGGAACAGATCACGGTGACCGAGCCGAGGGTTTCTACGGCATTGAGTTTGCGGGTGATGGCGTTGCGGCGGGCCATGCTTTGCACGCCCAGGGCCAGGGTAATGGTCAGGATGGCCGGTAAGCCTTCGGGAATCGCGGCGACGGCAAAGCCGATGGCGGCGAGAAAGAGGTCGCCATAGGCGGTGTCGTGGAGCAGGTAACCCATCAGAAACATCAGCGCGGCGAGGCCGACGATGACCACGGACAGGATCTTGCTGAAGTCGGCCATCTGGCGGGTTAGCGGTGTCTGCAGGGTTTCGACGTTGGCGATCAGGCGATTGATACGGCCAAGTTCGGTGTCGGCGCCGGTGGCGCAGACCACGCCCAGGCCGCGTCCGGCAGCGACCAGGGTGCCGGAATAGGCCATGCCGCTGCGATCACCGAGGCTGGTATCGAACTCAACGGCTTGGGTGTTCTTGTCGGCAGGCACGGATTCGCCGGTGAGGGCAGATTCTTCGATGCGCAGGTTGTTGCTGTCGAGCAGGCGCAGGTCGGCAGGCACGCGGTCGCCAGAGCGCAGACGGACAATATCGCCGGGGACCAGATGTTCTGCGTCGATCTCCTGCCACTCGCCATCGCGTTTGGCGGTCGCTCGCTGCGAGAGCATTTTACGGATGCTTTCCAGGGCTTCTTCGGCCTTGCCTTCCTGGATAAAGCCGATGGTAGCGTTTATGATCACCACGGCGAGGATGACAGCGGTATCGATCCAGTGCCCAAGCAGTGCAGTGGCACCGGCGGCGACCAGCAGGATGTAGATCAGCAGGTCGTGGAAGTGTTTGAAAAAGCGCTTTAGCAGGCCTTCTTTGGCCGTTTGTGGCAGGCGGTTGGGGCCGAATTGCTCCAGGCGCTGCTCGGCAGTGTGCTGGCTGAGGCCGTTGGCGTCAGCGTCGAGCTGCTGCAGGGCTTCTTCCGGGCTGAGCTGATAAGCGGGGAGAGTGGTTTGCTGGTCCTTGTGCATGATTTCGCCTTGGCTGAGTATCTGCGGCCAATATATCGCGCTTGGGCGTCTATGCCCATGATGCAGGTCAGGTTGGGGTGTGTTGGGATCGCCGAGTTGCACTCGGCTGGCGTTGGGGTGCAGCGCTGGTGTTGGGGATCGCCGAGTTGCACTCGGCTGGCGCTGCGAAGCAGCGCTGGTGTTGTTTAAAGGTTAGTTAACCCCGGCAGCCCTGGCGGGCCGCTTTGCCGAGTGCAACTCGGCGTTCCGGTTTGCCGGATACAACTCGGCGTTCCTGGGCTTGTGTGGGCTGCTTTAGGATATTTGTACAGGATGTGGTTTTTGGGATCGCCGAGTTGCACTCGGCTGGCGCTGCGCAGCAGTGCTGGTGTTGTTTAAAGGTTAGCTAACCCCGGCAGCCCTGGCGGGCTGCTTTGCCGAGTGCAACTCGGCGTTCCGGTTTGCCGAGTACAACTCGGCGTTCCCAAGATTGTGCGATTATCTTGGCTTGTGCAACTCGGCGTTGCTGGTTTTGGTATTCTCCGGAACTTGGGTTTCAGGATCGCCGAGTTGTACTCGGCATGTGTTTGGTTGTTCTGGGAACGCTGAGTTGAACTCGGCAAGGATAAAAGTTTCACAAGGATGAATTATGTCTACGGATGGTTGGCACTCTCGCGGGTACATTCCGCACTTCGATGCACCGGGTACGGTGCAGCATGTCTGTTTCCATCTGGCAGATTCGTTGCCGCGGGAAGCGCTTCTGCGTTTGCGCGCGGCCTTGCCAGAGTCTTCAAATCTACAGCGTTTGCGCAAACTCGATGACTTGCTGGATGCGGGTTATGGCAGCTGCGTGCTGGCCAACGCAGAGGCTGCGGCGGTCATGCAGGAAACACTGCTGTTCGGTGATGGTTCACGCTACCGGCTGATGTGTTGGGTGGTGATGCCAAATCATGTGCATGTGCTTTTTGAACAGTTGCCCGGCTGGTCATTGAGTAAGGTGGTGCAAAGTTGGAAGCGTTATAGCAGTCGGCAGATTGGTCGCTTGGCCTTTTCTACTGCCGGGCAGTTGTGGCATCGGGATTACTGGGATCGCTTTATTCGGGGTGAACAGCATTTGCTGAATGTGGTTCATTACATTGAGAACAATCCGGTGAAGGCTGGCCTGGTTGAGAGGCCAGAGTTGTGGCGTTGGGGGAGTGCGTTTGGTGATGGGGCTTAGTTAACCCCGGCAGCCCTGGCGGGCTGCTTTGCCGAGTGCAACTCGGCGTTCCGGTTTGCCGAGTACAACTCGGCGGTCCAATTTGCCGAGTGCAACTCGGCGTTCCCAAGTCGGTGTGGGTTGTTTTATGGGAGCGCCGAGTTTCACTCGGCTGGCGCTGCGAAGCAGCGCTGGTGTTGTTTAAAGGTTAGCTAACCCCGGCAGCCCTGGTGGGCTGGTTTGCCGAGTACAACTCGGCGTTCCGGTTTGCCGGATACAACTCGGCGTTCCCAGGGGGCGTTGTTCTTTCTGCAAGGGTTAGAGGTTTTGCAGGGTGTCCATGAGGACGCGGACTTTGGTCAGGCTTTCCTGGTATTCGGCTTCGGCTTTGGAGTCGGCGACGATGCCGCCGCCGCCCCAGACGTGGAGGCGGTCTTGCTGGTGGACCAGGCTGCGGATGGCGATGTTGAGGTCCATCTGGCCTTCGCAGCCGATGTAGCCGATGCTGCCGCAATACAGGCTGCGGCGAACGGGTTCGAGCTCTTCGATGATCTGCATGGCGCGGACCTTGGGAGCGCCGGTGATGGAGCCGCCGGGGAAGGCGCCGGCGATCAGGTCGAGGGCGTCCTTGTCGGTGGACAGGCTGCCGGTGACGCTGCTGACCAGATGATGGACGTTGGGGTAGGTCTCGAGCTTGAATAGTTCAGGCACGCGGACGCTGCCGGACTGGCAACTGCGGCCGAGGTCATTACGCAGCAGGTCGACAATCATCAGGTTTTCGGCGCGGTCCTTTTCGCTGCTGAGCAGGTCGTCTGCCAGCGCCTTATCTTCAGTCTCTGTTTTGCCGCGCCCACGGGTGCCCTTGATCGGACGGGTTTCCACGTCGCCGTCGACCAGCTTGAGAAAACGCTCGGGCGAGAGTGACAGCAGGGCATCGGCCGGGCCTTCCAGGTAGGCGGCAAAGGGCGTGGGGCAGGCGCGGCGCAGGGCGGCCCAGGCGGTCAGCGGGTCGCCGGCGCAGGGGGCGCTGAGGCGTTGGGCCAGGTTGATCTGGTAGCAGTCGCCGGCGTGAATATAGCCCTGCACGCGCTGAAAGGAGGCTTGATAGCGGGCGCGATCCTGTTCGGGCTGGAAGGGGGCGGTCAGCTTGAAATCGTCGAGGGCGGGATCGCTGCTGGCGTCAGTGAGTGCCTGCAAGCGCATCAGTAAGGCGGCTTCACGCTGTTCGGCCAGGCTGGGGTGGCAGACCAGCCAGGTCTGTTTTTGTTTGTGGTCGGTGATCAGACTCCAGGCGTAGATACCAAAGCGCAGGGTGGGCACTTTCAGGTCGTTGTCGGCGAGGCTGGGCAGGGCTTCCAGCAGACGTCCGAAATCATAGCTGATATGCCCGAGGGCGCCGGCGCCAAAGGGCAGTTGTGCATCTTCCGGCCAGTCTGCAGCGGGCAAGTCGCCCAATGCGCTGCGCAGACGGGCCAGCACCTGGTGGCCGGATTCGCCGATACGGGGTTCGATCAAGTGGTCTGGACCGGCACTGAGCAGGGTGTAACGACCAAAGCGGCTGTAGGTGTGACTGGCTGAGTCGAGCACCACTGGATAGCCCAGGTCACGCACTGCCTGCAGAGCCGGCAGTGGCGATGTCTGATAGGGCAGGTTAGTCAGCCGGTAGGCTGTGTGGGCCGGGGCAGTCACGGCTTGGCATCACCTGCAGACTGGTCAGTGCGCTCGGCTGCTGGACCGTCGGTGGCTTCGGGTTGCGTCGGCTCTGCTGCGGTAGTCACCGCTTCACCGGCAGGCGGGCCGGCTTCTTCGGCGGACATGACCGGCATGGGGTGACCAAAATGCTGCATGACAAAGTCGACGCGCTGTTCGGGCGTTTCCTTTTTACCGGCTTTTTTCAGTGCGGCAATATGGCGCTCAACAGTATGGCAGCGGTGGGTCAGGCCGGCGTCGTTGGCAATCTGGATGCTCAGACCCGGACGCGCGTTCAGTTCCAGGACCAGTGGGCCGCGTTTTTCATCCAGCACCAGGTCGACGCCGATATAACCCAGCCCGGTCAGTTCGTGGCTGGAGGCGGCCAGCAACATGCTGCCGCGCCAGTCGGGTATCTGTACGCCGGCGACGGGTTTGGTGGTGTCCGGGTGTTTGCTGATCTTGTTGTTCAGCCAGGTGCCGCCCATGGTCAGGCCGCTGGCCAGGTCGACGCCGACACCAATGGCGCCCTGATGCAGGTTGGCCTTGCCGTTGGATTGGCGGGTGGGCAGGCGCACCATCGACATCACCGGATAGCCTTGCAGCACGATAATGCGGATATCCGGCACGCCTTCGTAGCTGATGCTCTGGAACAGGGGGTCGGGAATCACCCGCGCCTCGATCAGCACCCGGTCGCGGTGACCGCCGAGCGAGTAGAGGCCTGACAGGATGCCGGAAATGTGGTGCTCGATATCCTCATGGGTAAGGATCTTGCCGGAGACTGTCTTGTAGCGCCCTTCAAAGCGGTCGGCAATCACCAGGATGCCGTCGCCGCCGGCACCCTGCGCCGGCTTGATAACGAAGTCGGTGTATTTTTCGGTGATCCGGTCCAGGGTGTCGATGTCCTTTTCGGTATCGATCACGCCATACAGCGGCGGTACATCAATACCCGCGGCGATGGCCTTTTCCTTGGTCAGGATCTTGTCATCCACCAGTGGATAGAGGTGACGCTTGTTGTACTTGAGTACATAGTCCGCGTTACGCCGGTTGATGCCCATGATGCCCTGGGCTTTGAGTTCCTTCCAGGTCTTCCAGAAGAACATGGCTCAGGACTCCCCGTTCTTCTTCAGCATGGCTTTGAAGCGCATCAGCTCGGTCAGGCGGTAACCGCGATAACGGCCCATGGCGAGCATAAAGGCCACCACCACCAACAGAATGCCGGGGAAGGTAAACACGAAGTAGGCCAGCTCAGGAATGCTCATCAGCAGGTGCGCGAGGGTGGCGGCAATCAGGGTGCCAACGGCGACCTTGAAGGAATGCACACCGCCGCGTTCTTCCCAGGTGATCGACAGACGCTCGATGGTCATGGTCAGGATCACCATGGGGAACAGCGAGATGGCCAGCGCGTGTTCAAAGCCGAGCTTGTGGCTGAACAGGCTGATCACTGCAATCAGCAGGACAACAAAGGTCAGCACTACTGACAGCCGGGGCAGCATCTGCAATTTCAGGTGCTCGAGGTACGAACGCAGGGACAGACCCAGTGCGGTGATCACACTGAACAGCACAATGCCCCAGACGATATCCATTTCACGAAATGCCAGGGCGATCAGCACCGGGGTAAAGGTGCCCAGGGTCTGCATGCCGATGAGGTTGCGCAGGATCAGGATCACCAGCACGCCAATCGGGATCATGATCATCAATTGGTAGACCTGCTGGGAATGCAGCGGCAAGCCGTAAAGGGAATACTCCAGCAGGGCGGAGGCGCGGGTGTCATCGGCCATACGCGCCAGACGTATTGCGTTCATCTCACTGTTATTCACGGTGAAGCTGACGCGGGGATTGCGGCCGCCTTCCAGCAGGAACAGTGGCTCATTACCAGTCCACCAGACCAGGCGGTTGGGCGGAATGCCTCGCTGACCGGTTTCCGGATGGAAGTACATCCAGTTGTCACCGTTATGGCTGCGCAGCCAGAGCTCCGGTTCCTGGCTGCTCGAGCTTTCCAGGCGGATAGTGTGCACAAGTTCTAGCGGGATGCGCGCATGTGACAGCAGCAGGTCGATGACCCGTGCCTTGTCATGCGCGCTGCTGCTGCCGCCGAGCAACAGTTTGACGTTGTCGTCGGTGATGTCGTTGACCCGGCGGATGGTCTCGCTGATGAAGGTTTCGATGTCCGCCGATTGCTGACGAATCGGGTTGATCAGGGCATCGGCTGCGACTTTTTCTGCGCCTTCCAGCGGGACCGGAGTGCGCTGCGGGAAGGGCGGTACGCGGTCACGCTCACCGGCATAGCGCTGGGTCAGCACCAGGCGGTAATACAGGGTCTGCTGGCCCTGGGCGCGGCGCGCGGACCAGGTCACCCGGCGGTTGTTCTGCGCCTGGTTGACGTTGACACCATAGTTGCTGGAAATAAAGCTTTCATTAAGGCTGATGTAATCCTGGTTCAGCGGTGGGATAAACATCTGCGCCTTGACCGGGACGCCATCGCGCGCCTGGAACTCCAGGCGTGCATCCAGGCTCCAGATGTCATCGGTCTCATCTTCGGTCAGGGGCATGTCGAGGACGTAGATCTGGTAGGCAGTGGTGCCCAGACCGGCGACAACAAGAAGCAGAATAAGGATTTTCAGGTGCAGGTTGATGGCGTGCATATTGTTCTCAGGGCTATGTCTTTCGACCGCGCGAGGCACTGCCAGAGTGCCGGGCGCAGAGGTGTCTGCATATTAGCACGTGTTGGTTAAGGCACACAGGGCGTGATTGTTGACAATGGGTGTTGTTGTTTCGATCTTTTGTCGAGCAGAAGCTCGACATTCCCAGCAACCCCAACCCGGAGCCACCGGGAAAGACGGTGCCCCCGCAGTTGTTGTACCTTCTGGCCGATAACTGTGCCCGTGTGGGGCAAAAGGCAAGACCTGACCCCGGTCTTTATGGAGCGCCGAGTTGTACTCGGCATTGCAGTGCGAAGCGCTGCCTGGGTTAAAAATCGGCAGCTCTGGCGGTCTGCTATGCCGAGTGCAACTCGGCGATCCCGTAAGTTGAGTGCGGCTCTACGTTCTAGGGTGGCTTGGATTGTTGACAATCTGTGTCGCTGGGGCGCAGAATACTGGTATTAAAGCGATAAAAGCCCATTTACACCCAAAGGTTGTCAACAATTGGCTGCTGCAGAACAGGACACTCCGGCGACAACGCTGTCTGATGGTGCCTTCCAGCGCATCCAGACGGCTATTGTCAAAGGTGAGATTGAGCCGGGTACGCGGATCAGTGAGCAGTACCTGAGCACGACCTTCGGCATCAGCCGCGGGCCCTTGCGTGAGGCGATTCGTCGGCTGGAGGGGCGGCGGCTGGTGGTGCGGATTCCGCATGCCGGGGTGCGTGTGGTCTCGCTCAGCTATAAAGAGTTGATCGAGCTGTACCATGTGCGCGAAGCCCTCGAAGGCATGGCTTGCCGTCTGGCCGCTGAAAACATGACTGACGCGGAAATTGTCGGGCTGCGTGAAGTGCTGGCCACCCATGAAAAGCACAGTGGCCTGAAGGCCAACGAATCCTACTACCAGCAGGAAGGTGATCTGGATATTCACTACCTGATCATTCAGGGCAGCAAGAATCAGACACTGAGCGACATGCTCTGTGGTGACCTCTATCACCTGGTGCGCATGTACCGCTATCGCTACTCCACCACCCCGAAACGCCCGCAGCAGGCGTTTGCCGAACACCACCGAATCATTGAAGCCATTGCCGACCGTGATGGTGAACTCGCGGAAATGTTGATGCGCCGGCATATCAGCGCCTCACGCCGCAATATCGAGCGTCGTATGCAAGAGCCCGACGCACCCCAGGATCCTCAGGAGGGATAAGAATGAGCGCAGGTAAGAAATTCCGTCAGGCCCTGGCGGCCGAAAGCCCCTTGCAAGTCATCGGTGCGATCAATGCCAACCACGCCTTGCTGGCCCAGCGGGCTGGTTTCAAGGCGATCTACCTGTCAGGCGGTGGTGTGGCTGCCGGCTCCCTGGGTCTGCCGGATCTGGGTATCAATACGCTGGAAGACGTGCTGATCGATGTGCGCCGCATTACCGATGTCTGCGATCTGCCGCTGCTGGTGGATATCGATACCGGCTTTGGCCCCAGCGCTTTCAACATCGAGCGTACGGTCAAAAGCCTGATCAAGGCCGGCGCCGCTGCTGCGCATATTGAAGACCAGGTCGGTGCCAAGCGTTGTGGTCACCGCCCGGGCAAGGAAATCGTTTCCTGCGAGGAAATGGTCAACCGTATCAAGGCGGCGGTGGATGCCAAGACGGATCCGGACTTCTTCCTGATTGCACGTACCGATGCGATCCAGGCGGAAGGTGTAGATGCAGCTATTGAGCGTTGCAAGGCCTATGTGGCGGCTGGCGCGGACGGCATTTTTGCCGAGGCGGCCTACGACCTGCCGACCTACGAGCGCTTTGTGAAAGAGCTGGATGTGCCGGTGCTGGCCAATATCACCGAGTTTGGCGCGACGCCCCTGTTCAGTCGCGAGGAGCTGGCGTCAGTGGGTGTGGCGATTCAACTGTATCCGCTGTCCGCTTTCCGTGCGGCCAACAAGGCGGCGGAAAACGTCTATACCTCTATCCGTGAAAACGGCCACCAGAAAGATGTGGTCGACAGCATGCAGACGCGTGCCGAGCTGTATGACCGCATCGGCTACCATGCCTTTGAAGACAAGCTGGACGCGCTCTTTGCCGCGAAAAAATAACCCGATTGCCTGACAGGAGACGAACGCATGAGCACTACTGACAATCAACAGCCGACGTTCAAGCCAAAGAAATCCGTTGCCCTGAGTGGCACCGCGGCCGGTAACACTGCCCTGTGTACTGTGGGTCGCAGCGGTAACGACCTGCACTACCGCGGTTACGATATTCTGGATGTGGCGACCACCTGCGAGTTCGAGGAAATCGCTCACTTGCTGGTTCACGGCAAGCTGCCGACGGTAGCTGAATTGGCTGGTTACAAGGCCAAGCTCAAGGCCCTGCGCGGCCTGCCAGCCGGAGTAAAAACCGCGCTGGAACAACTGCCACCCTCGGCTCATCCGATGGATGTGATGCGCACCGGTGTCTCGGTGCTCGGCTGCATGGCACCGGAGAAGGACGACCACAACCATCCGGGTGCCCGTGATATTGCCGACAAGCTGATGGCCTCTTTTGGTTCCATGCTGCTGTACTGGTACCACTACAGCCACAACGGCAAGCGCATTGATGTCGAGACCGATGACGATTCCATTGGCGGTCACTTCCTGCACCTGTTGCACGGTGAAAAACCGCGTGACTCCTGGGTGCGCGCCATGCATACCAGTCTGATCCTGTACGCCGAGCATGAGTTCAATGCCTCGACTTTCACCGGTCGCGTGATTGCCGGCACGGGCTCGGACATGCACTCCTGCATTGCCGGTTCCATCGGCGCACTGCGTGGGCCCAAGCACGGCGGCGCCAACGAAGTGGCGTTCGAGATCCAGAAGCGTTATGACAATCCGGACGAGGCTGAAGCCGATATCCGCGAGCGGGTAGGGCGCAAGGAAGTGGTGATCGGCTTTGGTCACCCGGTGTATACCGTCTCCGATCCGCGCAACAAGGTGATCAAGGAAGTGGCCCGCGAGCTGTCGCAGGAGCAGGGCAACACCAAGATGTATGACATCGCCGAGCGGCTGGAAAGCGTGATGTGGGAGATCAAGAAGATGTTCCCCAACCTCGACTGGTTCAGCGCGGTCAGCTACCACATGATGGGCGTGCCCACGGCCATGTTTACCCCGCTGTTCGTGATTGCACGGACTTCGGGTTGGGCCAGCCACGTGATCGAACAACGCATCGACGGCAAGATCATCCGCCCGAGCGCCAATTATGTCGGGCCGGAAGATGTGAAATTTGTGCCGATTGAGCAGCGTAAGTAACCAACAGGTTGAATCATGAATACTGAATACCGCAAAAAACTCCCGGGCACCGACCTGGACTATTTCGACACCGAGGCGGCGGTCAACGCCATTCAGCCCGGTGCCTACGCCAAACTGCCCTACACCTCGCGGGTGCTGGCCGAGCAGCTGGTGCGCCGCTGCGACCCGGCGATCCTGACCGATGCGCTCAAGCAGCTGATCGAGCGCAAGCGCGAGATGGACTTTCCCTGGTATCCGGCGCGGGTGGTCTGTCATGACATCCTGGGTCAGACCGCACTGGTTGATCTGGCCGGTCTGCGCGACGCCATTGCCGAGAAGGGTGGTGACCCGGCCAAGGTCAATCCGGTGGTGCCGACCCAGCTGATTGTCGACCATTCGCTGGCGGTGGAAGCGCCCGGTTCCGATCCGGATGCCTTCGAGAAGAACCGCGCCATCGAAGACCGCCGCAACGATGACCGTTTCCACTTTATCAACTGGACCAAGACGGCCTTCGAGAACGTCGACGTGATCCCGCCGGGCAACGGCATCATGCACCAGATCAATCTGGAGAAGATGTCGCCGGTGGTGCAGGTGCGCGAAGGCGTGGCCTTCCCAGATACCTGCGTCGGGACCGACAGTCACACGCCCATGGTCGATGCCCTGGGGGTGATTTCTGTCGGTGTTGGCGGCCTGGAAGCGGAGAGCGTGATGCTGGGCCGTGCCTCCATGATGCGCCTGCCCGATATCGTCGGTGTCGAGCTGACCGGCAAGCTGCAGCCGGGGATTACCGGGACCGATATGGTGCTGGCGATTACCGAGTTCCTGCGCCGCGAGCGCGTCGTTGGTGCTTACCTGGAGTTCTTCGGTGAAGGTGCTGACAGCCTGACCGTGGGTGATCGCGCAACCATCGCCAACATGACGCCCGAGTACGGCGCCACTGCGGGCATGTTCTATATCGACGGCCAGACCATCGATTACCTCAAGCTGACTGGCCGCGATGACGAGCAGGTCGCGCTGGTAGAACAGTTCGCCAAACACACCGGCCTCTGGGCCGATAGCCTGACAACCGCCGAGTACGAGCGCGTGCTGCGCTTTGACCTGAGCACAGTTACCCGCACCCTGGCTGGGCCGTCCAACCCGCATGCCTTGCTGCCAGTATCTGAACTGAGCAAGCGCGGTATTGCCGGTGCCTGGGCCGAAGAAGCGGGCAAGATGCCCGATGGTGCAGTGATCATTGCTGCCATCACCAGCTGCACCAACACCAGTAACCCGCGCAATATGATTGCCGCCGGTTTGATTGCGCGTAATGCCAACAAGCTGGGCCTGACCCGCAAGCCCTGGGTCAAATCCTCGCTGGCACCCGGCTCCAAGACGGTGAAGATGTATCTGGAGGAAGCCAATCTGTTGCCGGAGCTGGAAAGCCTCGGCTTTGGTGTGGTGGCTTTTGCCTGTACCACCTGTAATGGTATGTCCGGTGCGCTGGACCCGGTTATCCAGCAGGAAATCATTGACCGTGACCTCTATGCCACCGCGGTGCTGTCCGGTAACCGTAACTTCGATGGCCGTATCCATCCCTATGCCAAGCAGGCCTTCCTGGCTTCGCCGCCGCTGGTGGTGGCCTATGCTATTGCCGGTACCATCCGTTTCGATATCGAGAAGGATGTGTTGGGGCATGACCAGAATGGCAACCCGGTGACCCTGAAAGATATCTGGCCGAGCGATGACGAGATCGATGCCATCGTCAAGCAGAGCGTCAAGCCGGAGCAGTTCCGTGAAGTCTACATCCCGATGTTCGACATCACCCGCGAGGCGCAGAACGTCAACCCGCTGTATGACTGGCGCCCGCAAAGCACCTATATCCGTCGCCCGCCGTACTGGGAAGGTGCCCTGGCGGCCGAGCGTACGCTCACGGGGATGCGTCCGCTGGCGGTGTTGCCGGACAACATCACCACCGACCACCTGTCGCCGTCCAACGCCATCATGATGGACAGCGCCGCCGGTGAATACCTGCACAAGATGGGCCTGCCGGAGGAGGACTTCAACTCCTACGCCACCCACCGCGGCGATCACCTGACCGCCCAGCGCGCCACCTTTGCCAACCCGAAACTGTTCAACGAGATGGTGCTGGACGAGAACGGCAAGGTGAAGCAGGGCTCACTGGCCCGCGTCGAGCCGGAAGGCAAGGTGATGCGCATGTGGGAAGCGATTGAAACCTACATGAACCGCAAGCAGCCGCTGATCATCATTGCTGGCGCCGACTACGGCCAGGGCAGTTCACGCGACTGGGCCGCCAAGGGCGTACGTCTGGCCGGGGTCGAGGCGATTGCCGCTGAAGGTTTCGAGCGCATTCACCGTACCAACCTGATCGGTATGGGCGTGTTGCCACTGGAATTCCAGCCGGGCACCACGCGCAAGACGCTGGGGATTGATGGTACCGAGGTGTTCGATGTGCGCGGCGACATCACCCCGCGCTCGACCATGACGCTGGTAATCACCCGCAAGAATGGCGAGCAACTGGAGGTGCCGGTGACCTGCCGACTGGATACCCAGGAAGAGGTGTCCATCTACGAAGCGGGTGGCGTGTTGCAGCGCTTTGCGCAGGACTTTCTAGAGGGGGCGGTTGCTTGATGAGTCAGCCACTTCGGGTGTGAAGTCCGAAGTGGCCGCTTTGTTCAGCAGCAGGCATGACCCACAGGAGTTATAGAATGAAACATGCAGCACAAATCCGCATCCCGGCGACCTATATGCGCGGGGGTACCAGCAAGGGCGTGTTTTTCCGCCTGGAGGATCTGCCGGTAGCCGCTCAGGTACCCGGCAAGGCCCGTGATCAGTTGTTCTTGCGGGTGATCGGTAGCCCGGACCCTTATGCCAAGCACACCGATGGTATGGGTGGGGCGACGTCAAGCACCAGCAAATGTGTGATCCTGTCGCGCAGTGAGCAGCCGGAGCATGATGTCGATTACCTTTACGGTCAGGTGTCGATCGACAGTGCCTTTGTCGACTGGAGTGGTAACTGCGGCAATCTGTCGACGGCGGCGGGGGCGTTTGCGATTCATGCGGGGCTGATTGATCCGGCGCGGGTGCCGGAGAATGGCATCTGCACGGTGCGCATCTGGCAGGCGAATATCGGCAAGACCATTATTGCCCATGTGCCGGTGACCAACGGCGCCGTGCAGGAAACCGGTGATTTCGAGCTGGACGGGGTGACCTTTCCGGCGGCGGAAATCCAGTTGGAGTTCATGGACCCGTCCGATGGCGATGGCGCCATGTTTCCCACCGGTAACAAGGTCGATGAGCTGGTGGTGCCGGGTGTCGGTACCTTGCAGGTCAGCATGATTACCGCGGGGATTCCTACGGTGTTCCTGAATGCGGCGGATATCGGTTATAGCGGTACGGAGCTGCAGGATGCGCTGAATAATGATGCCAAGGCCCTGGCCATGTTCGAGTCGATTCGTGCCCATGGTGCGGTGAAAATGGGCCTGATCAATGATGTCAGCGAGGCGGCCAAGCGTCAGCATACGCCCAAGGTGGCCTTTGTGGCGCCGGCGACCGATTATCAGGCATCCAGTGGCAAGGCGGTCAAAGCCGGTGAGATTGATCTGGTGGTGCGGGCCTTGTCGATGGGTAAGATGCACCATGCCATGATGGGTACGGCGGCGGTGGCCATTGGTACCGCAGCGGCCATTCCCGGCACCCTGGTCAATCAGGCTGCGGGAGGTGGCGAGCGTTCGCAGGTTACTTTCGGGCATCCTTCCGGCACCTTGCGGGTTGGTGCGGAAGTGGCCGAGGTGGATGGCGATTGGGTTGCCACCAAGGCGATCATGAGCCGTAGTGCGCGCATCCTGATGGAAGGTTGGGTGCGGGTGCCGGGGGATTGTCTGGAGTGATTGCTGGCTTTGTGCTTGGCGGGCACGGCATGCCGTGCCCCTACGCGGAAGGAATACCGGATACATCCTTTAAGTCTTGCACTGATCTCACCCCTTGCGCAGGGACACGGCATGCCGTGTCCGCGGGGTTCTGAAAGCCGTGCGTTACCACATCAGGTCATCAGGGACCTTGAAGGCGGCGTAGGGATCGTCTTCGCTGACCTCTTCAATCTCGGCGACAACCACTGGCCAATGGGGTACCCGTTCGGCCAGTTTGTCGACGATCTCCAGCGGGATGAGTTCGAACTGGCCGGACACCCGCACAATACCCAGCTTGGCGCGGCTGAGTTTGTCGAACTGTTCCTGGGTGACGTAGATACGTTTGATCTTTTTCTTGCTGACAAACTGATAGGCGACTTCACCACCGGCGCGGTCAAGTTTGTGCTGATCGATCAGTTGCTTGGCCTGGGCTTCGCGTTCCTTGCGTTCGGCCTCTTCACGCTTTTGCTGGTTCAGCTGGCGGTCACGCTCGGCCTTTTCCGCGCGCGCTTTTTCAATCGCAGCAGCGGTGCTCTTGGCATTATCCGGCTCTTGTTTGGCGGCCTTTTTCTTTGCCCGCTGGGCCTGTTTGAGCTTTTTCTCGTCAACCAGACCAGACTTGAGCAATTGCGCTTGCAATGAGTTGACCATGAGCTATTCCGTCAATAGGTGAATCTGACGGTATTCTAGCGCAATCAGGGGTCTTTTTGTTCTTCTTTGCGGGCCTCTTCGGCTTCTAGTTCGGCTTTGCGTTCTTTGATTTTTTCCATCTTTTCCTTGCTGATCGGCATGGCATGCGCGGTATCACGCAGGAGCAGCAAGCTGCTCAGGACCATGCCGACGGCAAGCACAATGAAAATCCAACCGATGGCGGGCATTGCAGTTTCCTCACGCGGGGCGTTATGGCTGTTCCTGCATACTGCAGCAATGCGACTCAGGGCGCCAGTGCGCGTTTTTGCATCTGCAAGGTGTATTCGACCATTTCGGCCGGCTCCGGGTAGTCGCTATCGACGGGGGTGCGCAGGCGTGATTGCATGATCACACCATGCAGGGCGCCGCGCAGGTAATAGGCGGTTTTGGCCGGGTTGGCGACGCGCTCGGGACTGAGGCTGCCATCAGCCAGGCCTTTTTCCAGGCTGCTGACCATACTGCGCATGATCTGGTCACCACTGGTGGCCAGTTCCATGGTCAGTTCATCCGGGTTGCTGGTGTCGATAAAGGCGCTGACCTGGGTCAGGGCGTCGAAGTAGTTGGGTTGTTCTTCGCTGAAGCGAAAATAGGCGCGACCAATGTTACCGATCTGTTCCAGGCCGTTTTTTCCGCTGGCGATGGCGGCGCAACGTGCCAATCTGACCTTCCAGGTAGGCGGGGTGCTGAACCGCGGGGAACTGCTGGTCGGGCAACCGGTAGAGCAGGGCGCGGTGCTGGCCAGTGTCTACAATCCGGAGCTGCAACCGGCGCTGGCATCAGCGCAGGCGCGGTTGAATGAGTTGCGCAGCCAGTCGGAGCAGGCAACACGGGAAGCCGAGCGTGCAGAGACCCTGTATCAGCGTGGGGTGATCTCGGCCCAGCAACGCGAGCAGCTCGAATCCACCGCAGCCAGTTTGCGCGCGGCGCTGCAGAATGCCCAGGCCGGGGTGCGTCAGACCAATGGGCAGGCAGTTTTTCGTGTGCGCGATGGGCGTGCCGAGCAGCTACCGGTGCAGATCAGTGCCATGCGCGGTGAATGGGCCATGCTGGTAACCGATGACCTGCAGGCGGATGACCAGGTGGTGTATGCCGGGCTTAGCCGTTTGCTGGATGGTGATCGGGTGGAGGTAAGACCATGAGCCGCTGGCTGGCGGCGCGCCCGCGTCTGGTAGGGCTGGTCGTGACCATGCTGTGCCTGCTGGGGCTGTCGAGCTATTTCAATATGGCGCGACAGGAAGACCCGAGCTTTCCGTATCGGGCTGGTTTGTTGACGGTGATCTATCCCGGTGCCAATGCCGAAAGTATTGAGCGCCTGGTGCTACGGCCCTTGTCCGATGAGTTATTACAGGTTGATGAGATCAACTATTTCACCGCCAATGCACGTAGTGGGGTGGCGCTGATCACCATCCAGTTGCGCGATGTGATCTATGACACGGACGCGGCCTGGGAACGGGTGCGTCAGGCCATGCAACGGGCTGACGTCGATTTGCCTGCTGGTATCCAGCGCATGACGCTGGATGATCGGCTGATTGATATTCCGGCAGTGGTGCTGGCGGTGCGTGGTGATGCCTCGCTGGTGCATCTGAGCAACGAGGCTGAGCGGTTGAAGCGGGCAATGATGGATATTCCCGGTCTGTCGCGTATCGAGATCGATGGCCACGCCGATGAGCAGATTACCATTGCGCTGCGCGATACCGAGTTGCGCCGTCATGGCCTGTCACGGGGGCAGTTGTTGCAGCGTTTGAGTGAACGCAATCAGGTGCTGCCGGGTGGTTTTGTCGTCGCGGGCGAGCAGCGTCTGGGGCTGCTGCCAAACAGTGAGTTTGTCAGTCTGGACGAGTTGGCGGCGACCCAGATTGCCTTGCCGCAAGGGGGCAGTGTGTCGCTGTCGGCATTGGCCGATGTCTGGCGCGGACCGGTCGAGCCGCATCAGCCGCGGGCCTGGTTTGATGCCGAGCAAGCGGTGATGGTGGGCCTGGTGCCGCGGCGCGGGCAGCTGGATACGGTCAGTTTTGGGGTTGCGGTGCGCGAGCGTCTGGCGCAGTTGGAGGAGAGCTTTGCGCCGTTGCAGATTGATGAGGTCTACTTTCAGCCGGATAACGTCGAGGCCCGCTTGAATGGGCTGGAGCGCAGTCTGTTGGGCAGTGTGCTGATCATCGTTGGTGTGGTCCTGCTGGGTATGGGTTGGCGCATGGGTTTGCTAGTGGCCAGCATGCTGCCGCTGGTGGTGCTGATCAGCCTGGGTATCTACAACATCGGCGGCGGCATCTTGCATCAGATTGCGGTGACCGGGGTGGTCATTTCCCTTGGGGTGCTGATTGATAACGCTATTGTGATGGTGGAAAACGTGCAGCATCGCCTGAGCAGTGGTGAGTCGCGCGCTATGGCGGTGCAATCGGCGATCGCTGAAATGGCTGGTCCGCTGGGTGCTTCTACCGCCACCACCCTGGCGGCCTTTACCCCTTTGCTGCTGGCCAGGGGCGGTACCGCGGATTTTACCCGTGGGATTCCGGTGATGATCATGCTGACCTTGCTGATCAGTTATCTGCTGGCGGTCAGTGTCAGTGCCATGCTGGCGGGGCGCTTTCTCAAGCCAGGCAAGCGGGTGCAGGGTCGGGTGATGGGCACGGTGTCCGGATGGTTGGCTCTGGCCAGTCGCCGGGCACCCGTGCCGCTGGTGATTCTGGGCGCCGTGATGGTGGTGGTCAGTCTGGGGCTGTCGCCTTTGCTGAAAACCCAGTTTTTCCCCAATGCTGACCGGCCGCTGGTGGTAGCGGAAATCTACTTGCCGGTCGGTACGGATCAGGCGCATACCGCTGCGGTGGCTGAACAGGTCGAGGGCTGGTTGCGTCAGCGCGATGATGTGGTCCGGATCGAGCGTTTTGCCGGTTATGCCGGTCCGAGCTTTTTCTATAACCTGATGCGTGCGCCGGAATCGCCCCATCGCGGACGCCTGGTGGTCCACACTACGGATCTGGCAGCTACTCGCCCGGTGATGGATGCCCTGCGTGGGTATGCGGCTGATTACCCGGAGCTGGATCTGGTGCCCTGCACCCTGGGGCAGGGGCCGCCACGTCTGGCGCCGGTCGAGCTGCGTCTGTATCACGCCGATGATAGCCAGCGCCATGCGGCGGCAGAGCAGCTGTTTGCCGCGCTGCGTGATATTCCGGGTAGTGTGGATGTGCGCCATGACATCGATCTGGGTGTGCCGGCCTTGCAGGTAATCGTCGACGATGCCCGCGCAGAGCAGTTCGGCCTGAGCCGGGCGGCGGTGGCGCAGGACCTGTTTGGTCGCAGTCTGGGGACCCGGGTTGAATTGTATCGTCAGGAACGGGAGCCCATCCCATTGGTACTGCGCACTCCGGAAGGCAGTCTGCAATCGGTGCAGCAACTGGCCTCGGGGCTGCTTATCAATCCGGCCGGGCAAAGCGTACCGCTGAGCGCCGTTGCGCGTTTTGAGCCGATCTGGGAAGTGGCCAATGTGCGTCAGCGCAATGGTGTGCGGGTGACTACGGTCACGGCCAACCTGAAGCCGGGCTATGCCTTCAGTCAGGTGCAGGATGCCTTACAGGCTTATCTTGCCGACAACCCGTTACCGGCCGGTACGCGCATGGAAGTGGGTGGCGACAGTGAAGGCTCCGGTGATGCCAACAGCGCCATCGCTACCACGGCACCGGTGGGTATGCTGTTGTTGCTGTTCTTCCTGCTCTGGCAGTTCAATTCCTTCCGACGCGTGGGCATTATCCTGCTGACGGTGCCGCTGGCGGCGGTCGGGGTAATTCCAGGATTGGTGATCAGTGGGTCGCCCTTTGGTTTCCAGTCGCTGCTCGGGGTGATTGCGCTGGTCGGTATCGTGGTGAATAACGCCATCGTGTTGATTGACCTGATTGATCAGCGGCTGTTGGCCGGGGCCAGTGTGGAAGATGCCGTGGCCGAAGCGGTGCAGCGTCGTACGCGACCGATTCTGTTGACCACGGCGACGACAGTGGCGGGCCTGTTGCCGCTGGCGCTGTCCTCGTCGACGCTGTGGCCGCCAATGGCCTGGGCGATCATTTCCGGCTTGCTGGCCTCGACCCTGCTGACCTTGTTGGTTATCCCGGCGTTGTGCCGGTTGATGTTCAAGCCGGTGACCGTGCAAGCTTGAAGCGGTTTCGTACCGGCCGTGAAGACCCTACGCTGGCCAATCTTCGGCGTAGGGACACGGCATGCCGTGTCCGCAAACCTGGCTCGAACAAATTCTTACGCAAGTTCTTGACTTGCCAAGGGATCCGGTTAGAATGCGCGCCAGTTCAGACAGATTGGCAGCTTGCCAAGAGTTTGCAGCTACGCGCAGTGGTAGTTCAGTTGGTTAGAATACCGGCCTGTCACGCCGGGGGTCGCGGGTTCGAGTCCCGTCCACTGCGCCATATTACGAAAACCCCGAGTTCGTCAGAGCTCGGGGTTTTTTTGTGCCCGGGAAGGACGACGTCGGCGTCATCCATGGGCCTTTGTCCTAGGCAAAAGGCAAGACCTGACCCTGAATTACTGAATTAGGAGGTGATTCGTCCATGCCAATAACCTGGTTTTCTCGAGTGATGCGCTAAAGCAACAACGGTGATTGTTTCACTACTTGCTACAGTAACCAGAGAAAAGGGGAATCGTTGCAGGATTAATCTTTTTGCCCCCAGCTTGGCAGAATTGCCAGCAAGGAATACTAGCGGAGGGTTTGGCTCGCTGAGCCTTTGGGTCGCCTGTTCAAAGGCATCGATCAGCTGATTTCCCAGGCCAGGGACTTCCAGTTCATACCAGGCAGCAGCTTCGATCAGTTCTTCGGTAGCATCCGTGCTTACCTTTATCTTCAAGATCAGCTCCTTATCCGAGCTCGTGCACGTGCAATAGCCTCATCTGCATCCAGGAGCTCCGTTTTACCGGATTCTATATCATTGATTCTGCGGCAGATTTCTTTGTCCCAAGCCTCTGCAATATCCAGCTCGGCAGGGCCATCCAGGCTTGCGACCAAGTCATGTGCAAGTTTGGCCCGCTCTCGCTCAGGCAAGGTCATCGCGGCGTTAGTGATGCTTTCAAGCTGGGCTGTGTTCATTATGTCTACCAACATTACATAGAAGCATTAGACAGATGTTGCAGCAAAACATAACCCAGAACAAGCGACTATCGCTTTCTACACCTGGTCAGCGTGCCTTATCCGGGAAGGACGACGTCCCCGTCGTCCATGGGCCTCTGTCCGGGGCAAAAGGCAAGACCTGACCCCGATTTCAGAGGGGGGTGGAGGTGAGTTGCAGGGTGTTTGGGTCGGCCCAGAGGGTCCAGGCGTGTTGGTCCCAGTCGCCGAGGACTATGCGTTCTGCGGGTTCGCCGTCGATGACCAGTGGGTGGCGGTCGGGGCGGTGAGTGTGGCCGTGGATCAGGCGTTTGACGCCGTGCTGGCGCATGACGTCGGCGACCATGCCGGGATTGACGTCGGTGATCTCGCTGGGCTTCATGCGGGTGCGCTCGCTGCTTTCGCTGCGTAGCTTGCGGCCGATCTTTTCCCGCGTGCTGCGTGGCAGGTTGCGCAGGATGAAGCGGCTGAGGGGGTTGCGCAGCAGGCGGCGCATGCGCATATAGTCGATATCGTCGATGCATAGGCTGTCGCCGTGCATCAGCAGCACCGGCTCACCGTGCAGGTCGATCACGCAGGGGTCGGACAGCAGGGTACAGCGGGCGCGCTGACAAAATTGCCGGCCCAACAGGAAATCCCGGTTGCCGTGCATGATAAAGGTCTTGCCGCCACGATCGGCGCGGGCGGCGAGCGCGCTGATGACGCTCTCAGACAGCTCGTCGCTGGTGTCGTCACCCAGCCAGACTTCAAAGAAGTCGCCGAGAATATACAGGTGGTCGGCTTCTTCAGCAGCGCCGGTCAGCAGGTGCAAAAACGCCCGGGTAATGTCCGGGCGTTTCTGTTCCAGGTGCAGATCCGAAATAAACAGACTGCGCATGGGCTGGATTACTCGCTCAGCTCGGCACGTTCGATGATCACATCCTCTGCAGGAACATCCTGATGGCCAGCGCGGCTGGTGGTCTTGACCGCTTTGATCTTCTCGACCACATCCAGGCCGTCAACTACCCGGCCGAATACCGCATAACCCCAGCCTTGCATGGTGGGTGCGCTGTGGTTGAGGAAGTCGTTGTCGCTGACATTAATAAAGAACTGGGCGCTGGCAGAGTGCGGATCGCTGGTGCGTGCCATGGCGACTGTGCCGACCTTGTTGGCCAGGCCGTTGTTGGCTTCGTTCTCGATCGGGTCGCGCGTGCTCTTCTGCTTCATACCCGGCTCGAAGCCGCCGCCCTGAATCATGAAGTTGCTGATCACGCGGTGGAAAATGGTGTTGTCGTAGTGGCCGTCACGGACGTATTGCTTGAAGTTTTCAACGGTTTTGGGCGCTTTTTCCGCGTCCAGTTCCAGCGTGATGACACCAAAGTTGGTATGCAGCTTGACCATTACAGAGTCCTTGCGTTGTGGGAGAACCTAAGTCGTTGATGTGTTGGCCATTGATTCAGGCGCATGACACTTTCCTGTATGATAAGCGTTTTGGCCGATCAGACCTAGAGTTGTGCGCAAATCACTTGCACGGCCGGGTTTATCCAATGCACACACAGTGAGTTCGCAGATCCCATGAGCAAACCGGAAAGTACACCTCCCGCCCACTTTTTGCGTCAGATCGTCAAGGCTGATCAGGACAGCGGCAAGCACAGCAAGATCGTTACCCGCTTCCCGCCGGAGCCCAACGGTTACCTGCATATCGGGCACGCCAAGTCGATCTGTCTGAACTTTGGTCTGGCGGCCGAGTTCGGGGGTGAGTGTCATCTGCGTTTTGACGATACCAACCCGGCCAAGGAAGAACAGGCCTACATTGACGCCATTCTGGCGGACGTGGAGTGGCTGGGCTTTCAGTGGGCGGGCAAGGTGCGCCATGCCTCGGATTACTTTGATCAGTTGCATGCCTGGGCGATCGAGCTGATCAAGGCGGGCAAGGCTTACGTGTGTGAGCTGACGCCGGAGCAGGCGCGCGAGTATCGCGGCAGCCTGACCGAGGCGGGCAAGAACAGTCCGTTCCGTGAGCGCAGTGTCGAGGAGAACCTGGACCAGTTCGCGCGCATGACCGCCGGCGAATTCCCCGATGGCGCCAAGGTGCTGCGCGCCAGGATTGATATGGCAGCACCCAATATGAACCTGCGTGATCCGATCATCTACCGGATTCGTCATGCCCACCACCACCAGACAGGCGACAAGTGGTGCGTGTATCCGAGCTATGACTTTACCCACGGCCAGTCGGATGCCATCGAAGGCATTACCCATTCGATCTGTACGCTGGAGTTCGAAGACCACCGCCCGCTGTATGACTGGTTTCTGCAGAACCTGCCGGTGCCATGCCAGCCGCGTCAGTACGAGTTTGCCCGCCTGAACCTGAATTACACGGTGACCAGCAAGCGCAAGCTCAAGCAACTGGTTGATGAAGGGCACGTGAGTGGCTGGGATGATCCGCGCATGTCGACCCTGAGTGCCTTCCGTCGCCGTGGTTACACGCCGGCGTCCATCCGCGAGTTCTGTGAGCGCATCGGCGTGACCCGTTCAGACGGGGTGGTGGATATGGGCATGCTGGAATTCTGTATTCGCGATGACCTGGATGCCCATGCGCCACGGGCCATGTGTGTGCTCAAGCCGCTCAAGGTGGTGATCACCAATTACCCGGAAGGGCAGGTGGAAAACCTCGAATTGCCGCGCCACCCGAAGCAGGATATCGGCACTCGCACGCTGCCGTTCAGTCGCGAGTTGTATGTTGATGCCGGCGACTATATGGTCGATCCGCCCAAGGGCTACAAGCGCCTGGTACCCGGTGGTGAAGTGCGCCTGCGCGGCAGTTACGTGATTCGGGCTGACGAGGCGATCACCGATGCTGACGGCAATGTTACCGAGCTGCGCTGCAGCTATGACCCGGACACCCTGGGCAAGAATCCGGAGGGGCGTAAGGTCAAAGGTGTGATTCACTGGGTGCCAGCGGCTGAAAGCATTGAATGTGAAGTGCGTCTGTACGACCGTCTGTTTACTGCGCCCAACCCGGACAAGAGCGAAACGGGTGGTGGCTTCCTGGATAACATCAATCCGCAGTCGCTGATTACCCTGACTGGCTGCCGAGCCGAGCCCTCGTTGGCCAGTGCCAGCCTGGATGACCGCTTCCAGTTCGAGCGTGAAGGCTATTTCTGTCTCGACAGCAAGGACAGCACGGCCGAGCGTCCGGTGTTCAACCGCACTGTTACCCTGCGCGACTCCTGGGGGCAATAAATGGCACTGTCGATCTACAACACCCTGACCAAGCAGAAAGCGCCTTTGAAGCCGTTGGAAGGCAACCATGTGCGTATGTATGTATGTGGCATGACGGTCTACGATTTCTGCCATATTGGTCATGCGCGGGTCATGGTGGCCTTTGACGTTATTGCCCGCTGGCTGCGCCACAGTGGCTATGA
This sequence comes from Gammaproteobacteria bacterium, assembly GCA_023475025.1. Lineage (GTDB taxonomy): Bacteria > Pseudomonadota > Gammaproteobacteria > Pseudomonadales > Pseudomonadaceae > Halopseudomonas. The sequence continues at coordinate 25,316 of JAMCWB010000045.1, read as the reverse complement.
GCTGACCTACATCCGCAATGTCACCGACATCGATGACAAGATCATCAAGCGCGCGCAGGAAAACGGCGAAACCTTTCAGGTGCTGACCGAGCGCATGATCGCGGCCATGCACGAGGACGAGCGCAAGCTGGCGGTGCTGCCGCCGGATCAGGAGCCACGTGCCAGCGAGCACGTCGAGGGTATGCACCGGATGATCCAGACCCTGATCGACAAGGGCTATGCCTATGCGCCGGGTAATGGCGATGTGTATTACCGGGTCGGCAAGTTCGAGGGTTATGGCAAGCTGTCGCGCAAGAAGATCGAAGACTTGCGCATCGGCGCGCGCATCGAGGTCGATGAATCGAAGGAAGACCCGTTGGATTTCGTGTTGTGGAAGGGCGTGAAACCCGGCGAACCCAGCTGGCCGTCACCCTGGGGTGATGGGCGTCCGGGTTGGCATATCGAGTGCTCGGTGATGTCGACCTGCTGCCTGGGTGATACCTTCGATATCCATGGTGGTGGGCCGGACCTGGTGTTTCCGCACCATGAAAACGAGATTGCGCAGAGTGAAGCGGCCACCGGTAAACCCTATGCCGCGGCCTGGATGCATGCCGGTGCAGTGCGTGTGGACGGCGAGAAAATGTCCAAGAGTCTGGGTAACTTTTTCACCATTCGCGATGTGCTGGAGAAATACCACCCGGAAGTAGTGCGCTACCTGCTGGTCGCCAGCCACTACCGCAGTTCGATCAATTACTCCGAAGATAACCTGCGTGAAGCCAAGTCTGCGCTGGAGCGTTTTTACAATGGACTCAAGGGCTTACCTTCAGTTCCTGCGAGCGGAGGTGAGGACTTTGCTGCCCGCTTTGCTGCGGCCATGGATGATGATTTCAACACCCCGGAAGCCTGTGCGGTGCTGTTCGATATGGTCCGTGAGGTCAACCGTCTGCGCGAGAGCGACCTGAATGCCGCTGCTGCTCTGGCGGCGCGTTTGCGCGAGCTGGCCGAGGTGCTGGGTATTCTGCAGCTGGAAGCCGATGCCTTTCTGCAAGCTGGCAGTGAGGTGGATGCCGAGCAGATTGAAGCCCTGATTGCCGCTCGCAAGCAGGCGCGGGCGGACAAGGACTGGGCCGAGTCCGACCGTATCCGTGATGAGCTGCAGGCGATGGGTGTGGTGCTGGAGGACAAGCAGGGTGTGACGACCTGGCGCTTGGGGTAATCATCAGCCCATGCTGGTCATTGAAGCCCTGATCCCTATCTTTGTCCTGGTCCTGTTGGGCTATGTGCTGGCCTGGCGGCAATGGTTGCCGGCGGAAAGTGGTACCGGTCTGGCGGCGGTGACCTTCAAGGTGTTTATTCCGCTGCTGCTGTTTACCGCACTGGCGCGGGCAGATCTGCAGCAGGGGTTGTCGCCCTTGTTGTTGTTGGCCTATTTCGGGCCGGCGTTGTTGCTGTTTGTCGGCGTCAATCTGGTCGCTCATCGGCGCCTGCAGCGCCCGGGTACTCTGGGGCTGGCGGCCAGTTATTCCAATAACGTGCTGGTCGGTATTCCCTTGATCAGTGTGCTGCTGGGAACCGAGGCCCTGGTGCATCTGTTCACCATTTTGATGGTACACAGCCTGATCCTGTTTACTGCGCAGAGCTTCTATCGCGATACCTTTGGCGAGGGGCCGCGTGGTCTGCAGCTCAAAGGCTTGCTGACCAGCCTGGGTAATCCATTGATCCTGTCGCTGTTGCTCGGGGCGGCCTTTAATCTGCTTGGTCTGGGTCTACCCGCTGCACTCTGGCGCGCAGCCGATTGGCTGGCGGCGGCAGCTTTGCCCAGTGCGCTGCTGGTGCTGGGTATGAGTTTGTCCCGCTATCGTTTGCAACTATCGGTCGGCATGGGGTTGGTCACCGCCAGCAAGTTGCTGCTGTTTCCCTTGCTGGTGTTTGCCAGCACCACCTGGCTGGGCCTGAGTGGCGAGGCGCGGACGGTACTGACCATCATGGCGGCCTGCCCGACCGGGGTAAACGTGCTGGCCTTTGCCCTCGGGCATGAGGACAACCGCAGTATCGGCTCGGTGATCTTTTTGTCGACCCTGCTGGCTACCCTGAGCCTGACGCTCTGGTTGCTGTGGTTGGGGTTTTGAACAGGCACCGGAGCATACGGCTCCGGTGCTCTGTCTGGTCAATGAGCGGTAAAGTCACCATCGACCAGATAGGTATTACCGGTGCTGCCACTGGTTGAATGCTATTACTTCAGCGCGGCGAGGGCGGCTGTGTAGTCGGGCTCCTGGCCGATTTCCGGGACCAGTTCGCTGTGCAGGACGGTGTCGTTTTCATCCAGCACCACGACGGCGCGAGCGGTCAGGCCGGCGAGTGGGCCTTCGGCCAGGGCGACGCCGTAGTTTTCCATGAACTCGGCGCCACGCAGGGTGGACAGGGTCATGACGTTGTTCAGGTTTTCGGCGCCGCAGAAACGGGCCTGGGCAAATGGCAGGTCAGCGGAGATGCAAAGCACGGCGGTGTTTTCCAGGTTGCCGGCTTCCTGGTTGAAGTTGCGTACCGAGGTGGCGCATACCGGAGTATCGACGCTGGGGAAGATATTGAGGATTTTGCGCTTGCCGGCAAGGCTGGTCAGGGTGACGTCGGCCATATCCTTGTTGACCAGGGAGAATTCGGGGGCTTTGTCGCCTTTTTTTGGCAGTTGGCCGGAGACGGCAACGGGGTTACCACGCAGGGTTACGCTGGACATAATGACTCCTGTTTTGCTGGATGGGCGGCTTCTGCCGCCGTGATGTTGAACAGCATCAAGGTAGTGGATTTGCGCGCAACTGGCAAATGTCTTGCGCGCAAAATTTATGACAGGTTATGCGGGCTTGAGCGGTTATCAGTGGCTACTGAGCAGGCCGGAGTCGGCTTGCAGCTCTACTGCTGGCAGCCGGCCTTCTCCCCAGCTGCGGCGGATATAGCCCATGACCTGGTCCAGGTCGTCACGACTGACATTGGCGATTTCACCGCGCTCGAGAGGGTCGTAATGGTAGATATACAGGCGTGAAAGAAACTGCTCGAAGGGCAGCGAGGCCTCACCGAAGCGTTCGCCATGGCCTGCAGTGCTGACGGTGACACCATCGCCCCAGTTCTGGCCGCTGTCATTGTTCGGGTTGTAGAAATACACCCGCATGCATTCCTGTGGGTCCAGTGAGACACGCAGGATGGTGATGGCATGCCAGCCGATAAAGCGTGCCGCGCTATCGGTGACGGCAATGCCCGCTGGCTGCGGATGAATCAGCGGTTGGTTGCCATTGTAGTAAGGGTGGTAGGTGGCATAGAAATGGCCGATAAAATCATCCAGATTGATCAGGTTGCCGGTAGCCACATCGACACAGATACGAAAGCCCCGGCCGGACCACCAGCCATGAAATTCCGGATTCACCCAACGATGCGGGTCGCCTTCACGGCCAATACAACGCCGGCCCATTTCGGCATAGATGCGGTCCAGATGCGGCACCACGATCAGCGATACCGGGTCCAGGTCGATGGGCGCGGTGTTGGCCACACCGCTGAGGCTTTCCTGCGACGAGATGGGCTGACCTTCAAAGTGCATAACGATTTCATCATCACGCGCGGCCCAGGCCACCATCTGCAGCAGGTAGTCGGGATCGTTATAGGCCCACATGGACAGGGCGCGTGCCGACTGACAGGTGGGGTTGTTGCCCTGACCGACGCCAAGCGGCAGACCGAGCATGCAGAGCGCACCTTCAAGCAGGTGGGCTTCGGCACTGATCGTGGTGCCAAAGGCCAATTGCAAGCGTTCCCGCGCTGCCGGCGCCAGCGGCAAGCCGAGCTGGCGCCACATGGCCGGAGCGACCGGTGGCTGATAGAGAATGCCGCGCTCGAGCATCAATGCCAGGCCATAGACGCCCTGGCAGGTAGCGGGAAAAATGCTGGCGCGAATCAGTTCATTGACCAGTTCGCGGTAGCACAGCAAGCAGTCGCGTCCGGTGGAGGAGAGGCCAAAGGCTTCCGCCAGCAGTTGCTCGCAGTTATCCAGCAGGTGACGTACCAGGGTGCTGTGGTAGGGGGAGACCAGCCCGGTATCGTGCATGGCACGCGCCATGCCGGTGGCTTCACTTTGCAGCGCGCTGGTGTCCATATAGTCCAGGCGTTGCTGGTAGACCTCGATACCCGGATCTTCGCGGCAGGCCTGAGTCGGGCCAAAGAGGCTGCCAACCAGTCGATCGGCACCCTGGCCACTGTGGCCCAGGTCGATATCCGGATTGGTCTGGCAAATGGCAATCTGGGTGATCATGCGCTTGACCGGGTCCACCTGGATGGGCCGCTGCTGCAGGATGCGCCAGATCTCGCCGATCAACTGATCGATAATATGCTCGTAGCCGATGCTGCTGGCCAGTTGCTCCAGCAGGCAGTGCGGCAAGTCCGCCAGGCGACCCATCTGTTCGCGCTCGGCTTCACCAGGTGGGCTGAACAGCAGCGATAGATTGACGGCCAGGACCTGGGTCAGGAAGTGGTGCGCCTGTTCGGCAGCGATCAAGGGATGCAGGTACTCGCCCTGGGCAACGGCCAGCAGGCGCAGCTGGCTGATAATCTCGATCGCCAGGGTGTCCCCGTTCGGGGTGCGAAAGGTGTTGGGCGTCAGTGCGGGTAGCAGGTTTTGCGGTTCTGCCCAGTCGGTGCCACTGAACAGGCCGGCGGCTTCGATCGTCTGGGCGCGAGCCTGAATGGCGGCGCAGCCGCCATCAATACGCATCACCCGGCGGGCGATGTCGAAAACGCGCGGTAGCTTGCCGGGTTTGGCAAAGTCAGGCGCCTGGTCCAGTGCCGTGATGGCACTGTCCAGGCGGGCCAGTAGCAACGTCAGTTTGTCGTCATTACTGCTTTCAGTATCTACCACACACACTCCGGTTCAGGCTTATGTGCTGACCATTATACATAATAGTCGAGCTCTTCCTGACGCTTGAGCAGGTCGTGCAGCTGGTGCGGATCATCACCTACGAAGTACACCAGGCCCCAATGGGTGCCAAAGGCTGTGCGTTTTGTGACTATCTCTTCCATCGGCGCGGTCAGTTCATGTGACTCGAAGTAGGGGTGGTCTTCGGTCTCTTCCGGGATTTCCAGCTTGCTGACCACCCGGCGACGGGGGTAGACACCAAAGCAGCCGGCATAGCCGGTGGCATCTTCCACTTCCTTCGGGAAGTAGGCCTTGATTTCCTCTTCGGTGCTCTTGGGGTCAAACACCAGGAAGGTCGCCTGATAGGCATTGAAGCCGGGGTATACCCGCTCGAGCAATTCGAACACCTTGAAGCCTGGCGGCCGGTAGGCGACTTCGCCAAAGTACATTTCACCATCGCTGGTGACAAAGTACTCCGGATGGATCATGCCGAATTCGATATCGAAGGTCTTGATCAGTTTGTTGATCTGCTCGGTGATCTGCGGGCGGTATTTCTCCAGTTCCGGGGTTGCCGGGACGTGCACTGAATAACCCAGGGTGACGTACTCGGAAATGTTCAGGAAACAGATCTTGCCATTGTGCACCCAGGCTTCGACGGCAAACTCCCAGCCATCGAGGTGCGACTCCATCAAGGCGGGAAACTCATCATCCGGAATACCATCGACATCGTCCGGGGTGCGGATGACTCGATGACCCAGGCAGCCCGCTTTATCAAAGGCCTTGAAGTGGATCGGGTCATTCGGGTCGCCGTCCAGTTTCAGCAGGGTCTGGTTGACGCGCTTGAGGAAGCGGATGACGTCTTCCCGGTCATGGGCTTCCTCGAAAATACCTACGCGGATACCACCCAGCTGGGCACGGCGTTTCATCAGCGATTTGTCACGCATCAGCATGGAGTGACCCAGCAGACGCGGGTTGTCCAGCAGTACCGAATTGATCGCACCGGCCCACTCGACGGTTTCCTCGAACAGCGGGATGGCGACATCAACACCCATGTCTTTCAGGGTCTGGGCGATTTCCATCGAGCGGTCGTTCAGGCGCTCAAAGTTCCACGGCACGTAGGGGATCTTGTGGTTTTCGCAATACTCTTGCGCCCAGTCCGGGGCGACGACGACGTAACGACGATCGAATTTTTCGGCGGCTTCAACGGCGTTGGGCGCCCAGCCGAGGAGGGCGATGAAGCCCTTGTTGGAATCTTTTTGCATGTGGTGCCTCCAGAGGATGGCGAATGGGATCATGCGCGTTGCCGTTATAGGCAATAACAGGGTGGCGGTGGCGTGCGAGACTGGCTGAAAAGCATTGGATCAGTCAGCGGGCCGAATCAACCGAACCCCTGAAGAAAAGCGTGATGTGCGCTGTAGCAACAGCGTCATGACCGCGAATAGTCACTAACAACCATACACGAAAGCGGCCTTCACGGCTAATCGATGACCTGCTGGATGCTTTCAGTCATCTGTCGCAACGGCTGGATAACCTGGTCGCAAAGGGCTTGCAGGATCGCCTGATCGGGTTATTATGGAACACATGACGACGACACAGCCCGACACTCGCCCAGAATCACTTGCCCGGATGCAACCGGTGGCAGTGGCTGCGCTGTGGGCCTGGTTTGGCTTTGGCTTTTATTATCGCCAGAGTTCGGGCCGCCTGTGTTTTAGTTAACCCTGTTTAACAGGATGGCAGCCCGGACTTACCAGGCTGCCACCGGAGTGAAAAGCCCCGACTGGTAGCCCAGCCGGGGCTTTTTCATGTTCGGACCCAAGGAAAATACCGATGACAGCAACAACTGCGACAGTACTGCAAGCCCATGGCGCCAGTGCGGCCCAGACAGTAGCGGAACCGACGCGTACCAGCCAGCCATTGCCCAGCGTTGCCCAGATACGCAAACTGCTGCCCTTGATGCCGGCGCTGGCTGAACAGATTTGCCAGCAGCGCCAGCAGGTGCGCGATACCTTGCATGGGCGGGATAATCGCCTGCTGCTGGTGGTCGGGCCCTGTTCGATTCACGATGAGCAGGCTGCGTTGACCTACGCCGAGCGCCTGGCGCTGCTGGCGCAAGATGTCAGTGATGAGCTGCTGCTGGTGATGCGTGCCTATGTGGAAAAGCCGCGCACCACCGTTGGCTGGAAAGGGCTGCTCTACGATCCGCAACGCAACGGCAGCGGTGATATGGCTCAGGGGGTGCGGCGTTCACGGCAGCTGATGCTGGAACTGGCGGCCATGGGCTTGCCGGTGGCCACAGAGGCGCTCAATCCGCTGGCCATGCATTACCTGGATGACCTGGTCAGCTGGACGGCGGTCGGTGCGCGCACCACAGAGTCGCAGATTCATCGCGAGATGGTCAGTGGCTTGCCGATGCCGACCGGTTTCAAGAATGGTACGGACGGCAGCGTGCAGACAGCGATCCATGCCATGCAGTCCGCGGCGCACAGTCATCATCACCTCGGGCTGTGCGAGCAGGGCATGCCAGCCATGCTGCAGACGCCGGGGAATCCGGATACGCATCTGGTGTTGCGGGGCGGTCGCGGGATTACCAATTACGATGCTGACAGCCTCAATGCAGCGGCTAGTGCACTGGCGTCAGCCGGGGCAAATCCTGCCATCATGGTCGACTGCAGTCATGACAATGCGCAGAAGCAGCATCAACGGCAGCTGGACATTGCCGCGCAGGTGGTTGCCCAGCGTCGTGCGGGCAATACGGCGATTCGCGGTTTGATGCTGGAGAGTTTTCTGCAGCCGGGGCGGCAGAACGACGGCGATGCGTTGATCTTCGGCTGTTCGCTGACTGATCCCTGTCTGGGCTGGGAGGATACCGCGAGATTGATCAGACAGTTGGCGGGGTAGATGGCAATGGGCCGCGAAAGCGGCCCCTGGCAGGCTGACAGCTGCTGAAGTATCTGTGCAGCCTCAGTGTTTGCTGTTTGCAGCGGCTTCCTGTTCGCGCATGCTGGTGCGCTGTACCTGTTGCGACAGTTCGATGATCTGCTCGCGCATCCAGCGGTTGGCCGGGTCCTGGTCGGTACTTTCGTGCCAGAACAGGTGGGTTTCAATGGCCGGGACATCGGATATCGGCAGACTGACCCAATGCAGGTTATGCCGGCGGGCAAAACGCTCATGCACGGTCATTACCATGTCTGTGGACTCCAATACCAGCGGTGCCATCTGGTAGTGCTGTGAACGCAGCATGACGCGCCGTTGCAGGCCCATTTTACCCAAGGCCAGGTCGACATGGCCGAGGCCGTTGCGGCGGCTGGAAATATGGATGTGCGATTGAGCCAGGTAGTCATCCAGGCTGATGCTGTCTTTGTTGGCCAGTGGGTGGTCCTTGCGCATGACACAGACATGGCGATCTTCGAACAGCTTGACGTGACGCACCTGGGTATCGGTGTTCAAGGGCGCGTCAATGGCAAAGTCAAGGCGGCCGGCGGCCAGTTCCTTGGTGGTTTCCCGGCGTTTGGTCAGGAAACTGTCCAGGTTGATGCCCGGCGCCATGCGGCGGATACGCGCGACCAGGTGGGGCAGGATCACTGCCTCTGTCAGGTCGGTCATGCTGATGCGGTAGGTTTTGGTGGCTTGCTCAGGCACAAAGCTGCGACTTTCCTGAACGGACACACGCAATAATTGCAGGGCGTTGCGCACCGGCGTAATGATGTTCTGCGCCATCGGCGTCGGCACCATGCCCTGGGCTGTGCGCACGAAAAGCGGGTCATTGAAGGTTTCGCGCAGGCGGGCCAGGGCATTGCTGACGGCTGGTTGGGTAATGCCGACAATCTGTCCAGCGCGCGTCAGGTTGGCCTCGGTATAGATAGCATCAAAAACAATAAACAGGTTGAGGTCTACTTTACTGAGGTTCATCGCAACTTCCTTAACGGGGTGGCAAGTGGCCAAGTATATATCGCTTATGAATCTTTATACACGCCAAAAATAGGTTAGATAAATCGGGGCGCCTCATCTAGAGTTTCTGACGACGGTGTAAAAACACGTTTTACCATTTGCACGATACTCAAAAAAGGCGGTCATCATGGATTTCGGATATTCCCCCAAAGTTAAAGAATTGCGCGAGCGCGTTGATGCGTTCATGCAGGAGCATGTGTTCCCCAATGAACATGTGTTTGAGCAGCAGGTTGCCGAGGGTGACCGCTGGCAGCCCACGGCTATTGTCGAAGAACTGAAGGCCAAGGCCAAGGCAGCTGGCCTGTGGAACCTGTTCCTGCCTGAGTCCGAGCTGGGCGCTGGCCTGACCAACGTTGAGTACGCGCCGCTGGCCGAGCTGATGGGCCGTTCGCATATCGGCTCCGAAGTATTCAACTGCAGCGCGCCGGATACCGGCAATATGGAAGTGCTGGTGCGTTACGGTACCGAAGAGCATAAAGAGAAGTGGCTCAAACCACTGCTGGCTGGCGAGATCCGCTCCTGCTTCGGTATGACCGAGCCGGGTGTGGCGTCTTCCGATGCCACCAACATGCAGGCCCGCGCTGTGCGTGAAGGTGACGAATGGGTGATCAATGGTCGCAAGTGGTGGACCTCAGGTGCCTGTGACCCGCGCTGCAAGATCATGATCTTCATGGGCCTGACCAATCCCGATGCGCCGCGTCACCAGCAGCACTCGATGATTCTGGTGCCCATGGATACCCCCGGCCTGAAAGTTGAGCGCCCGCTGCCCGTATTCGGCTATGACGATGCACCCCATGGCCATGCCGAAGTCAGCTTTGACAATGTGCGCGTGCCTTACAGCAACGTACTGCTGGGTGAAGGCCGTGGTTTTGAAATTGCCCAGGGTCGCCTCGGGCCAGGTCGTATTCACCACTGCATGCGCTCTATCGGCTGTGCCGAGCGTGCGCTGGAGCTGATGTGCAAGCGTTCTACCGAGCGTGAAGCCTTTGGTCGTCCGCTGGCCCGTCTGGGTGGCAACATCGATCACATCGCTGATTCTCGTATCGAGATCAACCAGGCTCGCCTGTTGACCCTGAATGCTGCTTACATGATGGATACCGTGGGTAACAAGGTCGCCAAGAGCGAGATTGCCCAGATCAAGGTGGTTGCTCCCAACGTCGCGCTGCGCGTGATCGATCGGGCGATCCAGATGCACGGTGGCGCCGGGGTGTCGGAAGATTTCCCGCTGGCCTACATGTATGCCATGCAGCGCACCTTGCGTCTGGCTGATGGTCCGGACGAAGTGCATCGTGCGTCTATCGGCAAGATCGAGCTGGGCCGCATGTTGCCGCCGAGCCGCTAAGACAGCGAGATACGAAAAACCCGCTCCCGCTGAGCGGGTTTTTTGTGCGCGGGATTCAGTTGAGGCAGTGCAGGAGAGGGCAGACAGGCTGCCCGCAGGCAGGGCAGATCAGCGGGCGCGGTAGGTAATGCGACCCTTGGTCAGGTCGTAGGGTGTCAATTCAACGCGTACCTTGTCACCGGTCAGGATGCGGATGTAGTTCTTGCGCATTTTGCCGGAAATATGAGCAGTCACGACATGGCCGTTTTCCAGTTCGACACGGAACATGGTGTTCGGCAGTGTGTCGATGATGGTGCCTTCCATTTCAATGCTGTCTTCTTTTGCCATTAAGCAGAAACCTCACGTCAATTCAATCAAGTAGCGGGCTGATCAGGGCCAGCAAAGCGGCCGTTGACAGGCTTTGCCCGCGAAAAAGGTGAGCAATTGTGCCTGAAAAGCCGCCCAGCGCCAAGTTTCAGCGCCAATTAATCTATATTCACGCTGCCGTTGATAGCGGGATAGTGGGCTGCCAGGGGTTAAATGGCGATCCAGCGCTGATTGACCAGCATCTCCAGGGGGCGGTATTCGGTTTTGTAGTTCATCTTGCGGCAGGCCTTGATCCAGTAGCCGAGATAGAGCGCGGGCAGGCCTCGCCGGCGGGCTTCCTCGATCTGCCAGAGAATGGCAAAGCGTCCGAGGCTGCGCCGTTCCTGTTCCGGCGCGAAAAAGGTATAGACCGCCGAGAGGCCATTTTCCATGATGTCGGTGACGGCGACGGCCAGCAGTTCGTCCTGCAGCCGGTATTCAAAAAAACGGGTAAAGCTGTGTTCGCGGGCGAGAAAGGATTCGAACTGTTCCTGGCTTGGCGGGTACATATCGCCGTCGGCGTGTCGCTGCTCGATGTAACGGGCGAACAGGGCATAGTGCTCGGCATTGAATGTCGCCGGGTGCTCACTGATGTTAACATCCTGGTTGCGTCGCAGAATGCGTTTTTGCTGTTTGTTGGGGGTAAAACGCGCGACCGGTATACGCACCGGAATGCAGGCATTGCAGTGCTCGCAGTGGGGGCGGTAGAGGTGGTCTCCGCTGCGTCGGAAGCCAAGGTCGGACAGCCGGCTGTAGGTGCCCAGATCAATGGGTTGCTGTGGGTCAAGGAACAGGGTCGTTGCCCGCTCATCCGGCAGGTAGCTGCAGGTATGCGGCTGGGTAGCAAAGAACTTGAGCTGGGCCAGGTTGGTCATGATGCGTCGGGCGTTGATAAGGATGTCGCATCAGTATAGAGCTGGCTGGCGGGGGATGACAAAGTTCGGGCGGCTTTTTGTGCTCAGGTTGCCGGCCAGGCACTGGGCGCTTCGGGCGGGCACAGCTGGGCCAGGTGTTGCAGGAAATCCCGGCGTGACATGGACTGGGCGCCCAGGCTGAACAGGTGGTCGGTTGGCATCTGGCAGTCAATCAGTGCAAAGCCCCAGTCACCCAGTTGGCGAACCAGATGGATAAAGGCGGTTTTTGAGGCGTTGGTCTGCCTGCTGAACATGGACTCACCAAAAAACACCCGGCCCAGGGCGATACCATAGAGTCCACCGACCAGTTCTGCCTGCTGCCAGACTTCAACCGAGTGGGCGATGCCGCGCTGGTGGAGTTCAATGTAAGCCGCCTGCATATCATCGGTGATCCAGGTATCGTCGGCATAGCTGCGCGGGGCGGCGCAGGCGCGGATGACCGCGGGGAAATCCTGGTCAAAAGTGACCTGAAAATCGGTCTTGCGCAGAAATTTCTGCATGCTACGCGATACATGCAGGCTGTCAGGGGTTACTACCGTGCGCGGGTCCGGACACCACCAGAGCAGTGGCTGGTCATCCTGATACCAGGGGAAGATACCCTGGCGGTAGGCGTTGATCAGGCGCTGAGGGCGCAAATCACCGCCCAGGGCGATCAGGCCGTTGGGGTCGTCAAGGGCGCGCTCGGGTGGCGGAAAGCGCAGATCGGCGGGGTCGAGCCAGGTCAGGCGCTGCACTTGCTGTCGGGACATGGGCTTTGCTGCTGCCAGGGTGGGTTGCACGGTTTATAAAGAAGAGCTTATAAGTTATTGTCTTGCAAATAAATAGTTTTGGGCTGTGCGTGCGCCAAGCAATGCATGCAGAATTCACCCGAGTCGCCGTACAATAGCCACTGACCCAAGGCAGGGAATCAGGTTTTGAAAGCATCACAGACAGCCAAATCCAATCCGCCGCATCCGGCCTGGCGCGAGCAACTCAGCCTGCGTCTGCGTGAGGGTGCCTTGCTGGCGATGATAGCGTTGTGCATCTATCTGAGCATGACGCTGTTTACCTACAGCCCGGAAGATCCCGGTTGGACGCGAAGTGGTGATGTCAGCCAGGTGCAGAATGCGGGTGGGCGCATGGGCTCCTGGATTGCAGATATTCTGCTGTTATCGCTGGGCTATCTGGCTTTTCTGTTTCCGTTGATTGTTGCGGTCAAGGTCTGGCAAATGTTTCGCCGTCGGCATCAGCCTCTGGTATGGAATGGGTGGCTGTTTTCATGGCGGTTGATTGGCTTTGTGCTGACCCTGCTGGCTGGTACTGCGCTGGCAGCCTTGCATGGCACTGCACCCACCAGCTTTCCTGATGGGGCAGGCGCGGGCGGTATTCTCGGTGAGTTGCTGCGTCAGCTGAGCTACCCGGTCTTGAACATGCAGGGTAGTACCTTGCTGTACCTGACGCTGTTCCTGTTTGGCCTGACTATTTTTACCAACCTGTCCTGGTTCAAGGTGATGGACCTGACCGGGCGCATTGTGCTTGATCTGGGTGACTTGCTGCGCCGTGGCTGGGCGGCCTGGCTGGCGCGTCGCGAGCGGCGCAAGGTGGCTGCTGCACCGACAACAGCCCGGCGCGAGCCGGTCGAGAGTGCCGAATCCAAACGCCAGGCGGAAGCCTCGCGGGCCCAACGGCAGGAAGCCCTGGCCCGACACCGTGCCGAGCAGGAGAATCGCAAGGCACCAGAAATTGTGCCGCCGGACAGCAAGCCCGCGGAAGCCAGCGTGCGTACCCAGAAAGAGAAGCAAACCAGCCTGTTCGCGGGAGTTGAGCCGGGCTCGCTGCCGCCGATAGGCCTGCTGGATGCGCCGCAGAAAAAGACCAAGGGCTTCTCTGCTGAATCGCTGGAGGGCATGTCGCGGCTGCTGGAAATCAAGCTGAAGGATTTCGGTGTCGAGGCTGTGGTCGAGAAGGTGCAGCCTGGTCCGGTGATTACCCGGTTCGAAATCCAGCCGGCGCCTGGCGTAAAGGTCAGCAAGATCTCCAACCTGGCCAAGGATCTGGCGCGCTCACTGGCGGTAATCAGTGTACGGGTAGTCGAGGTGATTCCGGGCAAGACTACGGTGGGTATCGAGATTCCCAACGAGGATCGCGAGATTGTGCGCCTGTCCGAGGTGCTGCAAACCCGCGAATTCGACGAGGCCTCTTCACCGGTGACCCTGGCGCTGGGGCACGATATTGGCGGGCACCCGGTGATGGCTGATCTGGCCAAGATGCCGCACTTGCTGGTGGCCGGTACTACAGGCTCGGGTAAGTCGGTGGGCGTTAACGCCATGTTGCTGTCGATCCTGTTCAAGGCCGGGCCGGACGAAGTTCGCCTGATCATGATCGACCCGAAAATGCTTGAACTGTCGATCTACGAAGGCATTCCGCACCTGCTGGCGCCGGTGGTGACCGATATGAAGGAGGCGGCCAATGCCTTGCGCTGGTGTGTCGCTGAGATGGAGCGCCGCTACAAGCTGATGGCAGCCATGGGTGTGCGTAACCTGGCCGGCTTCAACCGCAAGGTGCGCGATGCCGAGAAAGCCGGCGAGCCCTTGAATGACCCCTTGTTCCGCCGTGAATCGCCGGAAGACGAGCCACCCAAGCTGGAAACCCTGCCGATCATTGTGGTGGTAATCGATGAGTTTGCCGACATGATGATGATTGTCGGCAAAAAGGTCGAAGAGCTGATTGCGCGCATTGCGCAGAAAGCGCGGGCTGCGGGTATTCACCTGATCCTGGCAACCCAGCGACCGTCAGTGGATGTGATTACCGGCCTGATCAAGGCCAATATCCCGACGCGTATGGCCTTCCAGGTATCCAGCAAGATCGATTCGCGCACCATTCTTGACCAGGGTGGCGCCGAGCAGTTGCTGGGCCACGGTGACATGCTGTTCATGCCGCCGGGCACCAGTCTGCCGGTGCGGGTGCATGGCGCCTTTGTCTCGGATGACGAGGTCCATCGCCTGGTTGATGAATGGAAACAGCGGGGTGAGCCGGACTATATCCAGGATATTGTCGATGGCGTTGATGAGGCGATTCCGGGTATTGACCCCGCGACCAGCGGCGGCAGTGGTGACGAGGAGGATGACCCTTTGTATGACGAAGCGGTACGTTTTGTTACCGAGAGTCGTCGAGCCTCGATTTCTGCGGTGCAGCGCAAACTCAAGATTGGCTACAACCGCGCCGCGCGCATGATTGAATCAATGGAGATGGCCGGTGTCGTAACCTCTATGAACACCAACGGCAGTCGCGAAGTGATTGCTCCACCCCCTGTACGAGATTGAGAGGACCGGCCTGAATGCGCCACACCTTGCCCCGCACCTATCACCACCTTGTTGTTAAACCCCTGCTGACTGCGCTGGCCGTGGCCGTTGGCAGCTTTGCTACGCTGGCCCAGGCCGATGGCCAGGCGGAAGCGGCAGCTGAATTGAACCGTTTGCTGTCCAAGGCGGAAACCCTGTCGGCGGACTTCTCGCAGATGACCCGCAGTGCCAATGGCACCAACCTGCAAGAAACCAAAGGGGAAGTGACCCTGCAGCGCCCGGGCAAGTTCGTCTGGCATACCGCGCCACCGCTGGAGCAGGTACTGGTATCTGATGGCGAGCAGATCTGGCTGTATGACCCGGATCTGATGCAGGTCACTGTGCAGCAGATGGATCCGCGCCTGACCCATACCCCGGCGCTGTTGTTGTCGGGCGATGTCAGCACCCTGGCAGAGAATTTCGAGATTTATCTTGAAGACAGCGGCAGCGTGATGGACTTCACCCTGACGCCCAAGGCCAGTGACACCATGTTCGAGGAGCTGCGCCTGTCCTTCTGGGATGGCAGGATCAATGACATGCAACTGAACGACCCCATTGGTCAGCGCACCAATATCCTGTTCAGCAATGTGCAGATCAACCCTGAGATTGATGCTGATATGTTCACCTTTGATATCCCCGATGGGGTTGATGTGATCAGCGAATAACATGGATCTGTTTGCCCAGGCGCCACAGCATCAGCCCCTGGCCGCGCGCATGCGGCCACGTAATCTGGATGAGTATGCGGGGCAGGAACATCTGTTGGGGCCAGGGCGGCCTTTGCGTCAGGCGCTGGAGCAGGGCGCGCTGCATTCAATGATCTTCTGGGGCCCGCCAGGAGTGGGTAAAACCACCCTGGCGCGGCTGCTGGCGACCCTGGCTGATGCGCATTTCGTGACCATTTCTGCGGTGCTCGCCGGGGTCAAGGAGATTCGCCAGGCGGTTGAGCAGGCACGCCAGCATGCGGCGCAGAACGGCCGTCAGACCATTCTCTTTGTCGATGAAGTGCACCGCTTCAACAAGGCGCAGCAGGATGCCTTCTTGCCCTTTGTTGAAGACGGTACCTTGCTGTTTATCGGCGCGACTACGGAAAACCCCTCTTTTGAGTTGAACAATGCCTTGCTCTCGCGGGCACGGGTCTATGTACTCAAGTCGCTGGATTCGTCTGCGTTAGAGGCCTTGCTGGACAGGGCGCTGGCGGACAAAGAGCGGGGGCTGGGTCAGCATCGGCTGAGTCTGGAGCCTGCTGCGCGGCGTCTGCTGCTGGATGCCGCTGATGGCGATGCCCGGCGGCTACTTAACCTGCTGGAGATTGCCGCCGACCTGGTGGACGATGGCGGTACTATTGAGCAGGTGCAGGTGGCTGACCTGCTGAACGACAGTCGGCGACGTTTCGATAAGGGCGGTGAGGCCTTTTACGATCAGATTTCAGCCCTGCACAAGTCCGTGCGTGGCTCCAATCCTGATGCTGCGCTCTACTGGTTTGCCCGTATGCTCGATGGCGGCTGTGATCCCTTGTATATCGCCCGTCGGGTGGTGCGCATGGCCAGTGAGGATATCGGCAATGCCGATCCGCGCGCGCTGACCTTGTGCTTGAATGCCTGGGATGTGCAGGAACGTCTGGGTAGTCCTGAAGGCGAGTTGGCGGTGGCCCAGGCGATCGTCTATCTGGCCTGTGCGCCTAAAAGTAATGCCGTTTACAAAGCCTTCAATGCCGCCATGCGCGATGTCGCCGAGCAACCCTCGCACGAGCCGCCCCTTCATTTGCGCAATGCACCGACCAAGCTGATGAAGGAGCTGGGCTACAGCGAAGGTTACCGCTACGCCCACGATGAGCCGGAGGCCTATGCGGCCGGTGAGGATTACTTCCCTGAAGACCTGGAGCCTCGGCAGTATTACCAACCGGTACCGCGCGGGCTGGAGCTGAAGATCGGCCAGAAGCTTGAGCATTTGCGCGGGCTGGATCAGCAGAGTGGGCGCAAGCGGCGATCATAAGTTTCTCTTGACCGTTATGGATTGCCACGTCGCTGCGCTCCTCGCAATGACGCTTCAAGGTTGGGTGCCTCTCGTCAACACTGTCGTCATCGCGAGGCCGTAGGCCGTGGCGATCCATTGCGGGGTAGCAGGCTGGGCGAAGATTGGCCAAAACGGGTATACTCAGCAGCTTTGGCGGCCCCGGACGGGCCTTACACTCGCCTCTAGCTGAAGATGATGCCCCCATGCTTGATCCCAAACTGGTTCGTAACCAAACCCAAGAGATTGCCGGGCGTCTGGCGACCCGCGGTTTTGTGCTGGATGTCGACCAACTGGCGGCACTGGAAGCCCGGCGCAAAGAGGTGCAGACGCGCACCGAAAGCCTGCAGGCCGAACGTAACAGCCGCTCCAAGGCCATCGGCAAAGCCAAGGCACAGGGTGAGGATATCCAGCCGCTGCTGGCGGCAGTGGATCGCATGGGCGAAGAGCTGAACCAGGCCAAGCAGGAGCTGGAAACTATTCAGGCGGAGCTGGACCAGGTGATGCTGGGCATTCCCAACCTGCCGGACGCCTCGGTGCCGGTCGGCAAGGATGAGGAAGACAATGTCGAGGTCCGTCGCTGGGGCACGCCGCGTGAGTTTGACTTTGCGGTACAGGACCATGTGGCGCTGGGTGAGCAGCACGGCTATCTGGACTTTGAAACTGCGGCCAAGTTGTCCGGTGCCCGCTTTGCCCTGATGCGCGGGCCGATTGCCCGGCTACATCGCGCCCTGGCGCAGTTCATGCTCGATCTGCATGTCAACGAGCATGGCTATGAGGAGGTCTATACCCCCTATCTGGTCAATGCCGACAGCCTGCAGGGCACCGGTCAGTTGCCGAAGTTCGAGGAAGATCTGTTCCGTATCCAGCGTGAAGACCAGCGCGATCTGTACCTGATTCCTACCGCTGAGGTGTCGCTGACCAATATTGTCAGCCAGTCCATTGTCGATGCTGCCAGTCTGCCGCTGCGTCTGACGGCGCATACGCCGTGTTTTCGCAGTGAAGCCGGTGCCGCCGGCCGCGATACCCGCGGCATGATCCGCCAGCATCAGTTCGACAAGGTGGAAATGGTGCAGGTGGTGCGTCCGCAGGACTCCATGCAGGCGCTGGAAGAGCTGACCGAGCATGCCGAGGATATCCTGCAGCGTCTGGAGCTGCCGTATCGCACCCTGGCGTTGTGTACTGGCGATATGGGCTTTGGTGCGGTGAAGACCTATGATCTGGAAGTCTGGGTGCCGAGCCAGGGCAAGTACCGCGAGATTTCTTCCTGTTCCAACTGCGGTGACTTCCAGGCCCGGCGCATGCAGGCGCGCTGGCGCAACCCGGAAACCGGCAAGCCGGAGTTGGTGCATACCCTGAATGGCTCGGGTCTGGCGGTTGGCCGCACCCTGGTAGCGGTTCTGGAGAATTACCAGCAGGCGGATGGTTCGGTGACCGTGCCTGAGGTATTGCGTCCCTATATGGGTGGCATCGAGCGGATTGGTTGAAGCCCCATGGATTATTTACCGCTATTTCACAACCTCAAGCAACGCTGGGTGCTGGTCATCGGGGGGGGTGAAATTGCCTTGCGCAAATCGCGTCTGTTGAGTGAGGCGGGCGCGCGGCTGAAGGTGGTTGCCCCTGAGATCGAGGATCAGTTGCAGGCGCTGGTTGCCGAGAACAATGGTGAGTGTATCCAGCGTGGCTACCATCCTGACGACCTGGATGGCGTGGTTCTGGTTATCGCGGCAACCGATGATGACAGCCTGAATGCGCAGGTATCGGCTGATACCCAGGCCCGCAATCTGCCGGTCAATGCGGTTGACGCGCCTGATCTGTGTACCGTGATTTTCCCCGCTATCGTTGATCGCTCGCCCTTGATGATTGCCATTTCCAGTGGCAGTCATGCGCCGGTACTGGCCCGTTTGACGCGCGCACGCATCGAGACCCTGTTCCCGCATACCTACGGCACCCTGGCACAGTTGGCCAAACGCTTTCGCGGCAAGGTCAAAGCCGCTTTTCCGGGCATCAATCAGCGTCGGGTATTCTGGGAAAATGTTTTTCAGGGTGATATTGCCGAGCGCGTGTTTGCCGGTCAGGAAGCCGAGGCGGAGGCGTTGCTGGCTGAACGGCTTGAGCAGCAAGCCGGGCAGGATTACCAGGGTGAGGTCTATCTGGTTGGTGCTGGCCCCGGCGATCCGGACCTGTTGACCTTTCGTGCCCTGCGCTTGATGCAGCAGGCGGATGTGGTGCTCTATGACCGTCTGGTGGCACCAGCAATCATCGACCTGTGCCGCCGCGATGCCGAGCGTATCTATGTTGGCAAGCGTCGTGCCGAGCATGCGGTGCCGCAGGATCAGATCAACAATCTGCTGGTCAAGCTGGCGAAAGAGGGTAAGCGGGTATTGCGGTTGAAGGGTGGTGACCCCTTTATCTTTGGCCGCGGCGGTGAGGAAATCGAGGAGCTGTCGGCCCATGGCGTGCCTTTCCAGGTCGTCCCGGGCATTACCGCAGCCAATGGCTGTTCAGCCTATGCCGGCATTCCGCTGACACACCGAGATCATGCGCTCTCGGTCCGCTTTGTGACCGGCCACCTCAAGGACGGCACCACGGATTTGCCCTGGCGCGACCTGGTCGCACCGGGCCAGACGCTGGTGTTCTATATGGGCCTGGTCGGCTTGCCGGAAATCTGCCAGGGCCTGATCAGTCACGGGCGCAGTCCGGATACACCGATTGCATTGATTCAGCAGGGCACGACCAGCAACCAGAAGGTCTTGATCGGTACCTTGTCCAGCATGCCTGAGCTGGTAGCCAATACCCCGGTAGAGCCACCGACCCTGTTGATTGTGGGTGAGGTGGTGCAGCTGCACGACAAGCTCAAATGGTTTGCTCCGGATCAGGTGGTGGAAAAGTCACGGGGTGTTTTGTCCCAATAGGGCCAACAGCGTTTTCTCGGCCATACACCCCGCAGCATTCGCCTGCACTGGCTGATGCCGGGGCTGGGTGGCCTGTTCGTGCTGATTTTCCTCTGTACCCTGTTCTGGTCGTACTATCTGGCTGCTCTGGCCGTCAACCTGGCTGCATTGACCTTTGCCGTCGTTGCCTTGCTGCTGGGTGTGGTCAGTTTCTATCAGGGCCGGCCGGGAGCTCGCTTCTTTGTACTGGCGTGGATATCCCTGTTGGTCGGTATGGTGGTACTGGAGTTGCATAACCTGGGTTTTTTGCCCAGCAACCTGCTGACGACCAATGCCATGCTGATTGGCTCTGGGCTGGAAATGGTCTTGCTGTCGCTGGCGCTGGGTGATCGTATCAATGCTATCCAGCGTGAGCAGGACCAGCTGCAGCAGCAGGCGCTGGAGGAAAATCGTCGTATGGTCAAGGCGCTGCGGGAGAGCGAGCAGGTGCTGGAAACCCGGGTGATGCAGCGCACCGAGGCACTGGAGCAAGCCAATGCGGCCCTTAAGGCGAGTCAGGTACAACTGGAACAGCAAGCCAGCCATGACGACCTGACCGGGCTGGCCAATCGCAAGCTGCTGGCGGACCGGCTGGACAGCGCTATGGCCAGATCCCGGCGCCTTGGCAAGCCCTTTGCCTTGTTGGTGCTGGATCTGGACAAGTTCAAACTGGTCAATGACCAACATGGCCATAGCGCGGGTGATGAGTTGCTCCGGCAGATTGCCCGGCGACTGCGGGAAGGGTTGCGGGAAATGGATACCGTTGCGCGGGTCGGTGGTGATGAATTTGTGGTGCTGGTCGAGCAGATTGAAGACGCTGCCACATTGCCGGCGTTAATGGAAAAACTGCAGCAACTGGTGACGCGCAATGTGACTTTGCCTGGCGGGCACCAGGTTGCAGTAGGGGTAAGTATTGGTCTGGCAGTGTTTCCACGCGACGCAACAGACAGCGATGCGTTGTTCAATGCGGCTGACCGGGCCATGTATCAGGCCAAGGCCGACAGTTAACAGGAGAATGCTTGATGGCTCGCAGGTTGGTGGTCAAACGCAGTTCGAAAAAAGGCAAGCCGCCAGGCAGCCTGGTGCATATCGGTGCGCCCAGCGATGCCCCGGCGCACCTGCGATTGATCCGTTACGATCAGCATGCGCTGCATGATCAACCGCTGAATGCTATTCAAGCCCTGCCAGACCTGAAGCAGGATCAGGTGACCTGGTTGAATATTGATGGTGTGCATCAGGGTGCGGTTATTGAAGCCCTGGGTGAGCGTTTCAAGCTGCACCCGTTGGCGCTGGAAGATGTGTTGAATACGGATCAGCGCGCAAAAGTAGATGAATACCAGGGCTATCTGTATCTGGTGATGCGTATGCTGCGTTTTGATCCGGTCAGTCAGCAGATACAGTCTGAGCAATTGAGTCTGGTGCTGGGCGACAACTATGTGCTGTCATTGCAGGAACGGCCGGGGGATGTGTTTGACAGTGTTCGGGAGCGCTTGCAGGCTGGCCGCAGAATTCGTTTCTTGCAGGCCGACTATCTGGCCTATGCCTTGCTGGATGCGGTCGTTGATCATTACTTTGCTGTTCTTGAACATCTCGGTGAGGCAATTGAAAACCTGGAAGATGAGCTGATCAGCAATCCAACGCCCCAGACCCTGGGCCGGATCCATCATTTCAAACGTGAAATGCTGTTGCTGCGCAAGTCGGTTTGGCCCTTGCGTGAGGTGCTGCTGCGTCTGTCACGCGATGACAGCAAGCTGATCAAGCCGGAAACGCAGATATTCATGCGTGATGTCTATGATCACAGTATCCATGTCATGGATACCATCGATACCCTGCGTGAACTGCTGGTTGGCATGCTGGACCTTTATCTGTCGAGTGTCAGTCACAAAATGAATCAGGTGATGAAGGTGCTGACCATTATCGCTACCCTGTTTATGCCGCTGACTTTCCTGGCCGGGGTTTACGGTATGAATTTCGAGCATATGCCGGAGCTGGCCTGGCCCTGGGCCTATCCGGCGGTTTTGCTGCTCATGTTGGCCATTGCCGGCGGCTTGCTATGGGCGTTTCGCCGGCGGGGCTGGTTATAAAAGAGTTATCTTTTGCTGCGTAAGCATTTGATTATATAAAGTATAAGTCCGCCGCTGAGAAACAGGATCAGCAAGCTTGATAACAGCAGTGGCATGCGGTGGCGGGCAATAAACTGTTCGCGACCATTCATCCGTAGTTGCTGCCAGGCATCGTAATCGGCGGGGACTTCGATCAGGTTGTTGGTCTCGACGTAATCGCGGTAATGCTGGTACATGGCTGCGGTCAGCTCTGGCTTGCTGGCGGCCAGGTCGTTACGCTCGAAGGGGTCTTCGGCCAGGTTGAACAGTAGCTTACCCTGACGGTCATTGATGGCATCGGAGGCGACTACCAGTTTGTAATCCCCTTGCCAGACCGCAATCCCGCCCGCCAGTTCATAGACGGTTACATCATCCGGGCCATGAATCCGCTCAGCTTCACCACGCCACAAGGGCAATAGACTCTTGCCCATGATCCGATGCACCTGGCGTTCCTGGTAGCTGCCGTCGGGTTGCTCGATACCGGCCAGTTCGAGCAGGGTCGGTGTGATATCGGTCACGTAACCGAAGGCATTACTGCGAGTGCCGGCAGGGATCAGCCCTGGGTGGCGGATCAGAAAGGGTACTCGCATGCCGCCATTGAAGGGTGAGCCCTTGTAGGAGAAAAACGGCGTATTTGAGGCGTAGGCCCAGCCAGGGCCATACTCACTGTAACTGCCGGGTGCGCCGAGCTGATCGCGCTCCAGGTTGTAACGCCAGCGATAGAACAATGGGGCGATATTGACCAGTTCGGTTGATTCACCGCCGTTGTCGCTGAGAAAGATGATCAGGGTGTTGTCCAGCTGGCCTTGCTCGCGCAGGTAGTCGAATACGCGGCCAATGCTGTCGTCCATGGCTTCGGCCATACCGGCATAGACTTCCATCTGTCTTGCCCGGTAAGCCTGCTCCTGGTCACTCAGGCTGTTCCAGTCGATGGTTTTGGCATCATAGAAGGTGCCCCAGTCGCTGGTGACGACTGAGTCAACAGCGCGAGGAACAACACCCATGGTGGTCATGCGCTCATAGCGTTGACGGCGGATCTCGTCCCAGCCTTGATCATAGGTGCCGGCATAGCGCTGGATGTATTCCTCGGGGGCATGGTGTGGGGCATGCACGGCCTGGAATGAGAGGTAGGCGAAAAAGGGTTCTTCGCGGTGCTGGTCGGCTTGCAGGTAGTCGATCAGCTTGTCGGCAAAGAAAAAGGATGAGTAAAAGTCATCTGGCAGGCTGATGGGTTGATCATTTTCCAGGTAGGTGGCGCTACCACCGGGCAGGTAATGTTTGGCTTCCCAGCTATCGCCGCCGCTTTCCAGCAGGGTGACGGATTGCTCAAAGCCGCGGGCGCCGGGCAGGCTCTGCGGTCGGTCGCCGAGGTGCCATTTGCCGGCCATGTAGGTGCGGTAGCCATGGTCGCGCAGCAGGGTGGGCAGGGTGACGACCTGGTCATTCAGGTAGGTTTCGTAGCCGGGTTGGCCTTTCTGGTTGTCGGCCATTATCTCTTTCATGTTGCCCATGCCGACTTTGTGGTTGGTGACGCCGGTGAGCAGCATGCCGCGGGTGGGGGCGCAGGTGGCGGCGACGTTGAAGTGGGTGAATTGCATGCCTTCGGCGGCGAGCATGTCGATATTGGGTGTGTTGATTTCGCCGCCGTAGGCGCCGGTATCGCTGAAGCCGAGGTCGTCGGCGAGTATCAGCAGGATGTTGGGGCGGTCGTCTGCTTGCAGGGTGAAGCTGGCTAAAAGGCCGGTGAGCAGCAACAGTGGTGCGCGCAAGTGTGCCATGGCTGAGTCCTGATTATTCTTCTGATCAATAGGGGTACTGCCAGTTACCTGTGCTGAGTATAGTGATTGCAGAGGTCGAGGGGCCTTGGCTTTCCGTGCCAAAATCAGGGCTCTGAATAGCCAGTGGGTATTTTCGTGCGAGGAGGCGCTGGTGATCTCCCGGTTGCAGACACGCAACAAGCCATCCATGGGGCTCGACGATAGCCATCCTTGGCTATCGATGGTCTGCAACCGGGAGACCACCAGCACCTCTGCCAGACTCCGTGCAGTGATCCGACTCATACGCCCGGACAAATAATAAAACGGAGTATTCAATGAGCGCCACTGAACAATCCCGCTGGCTGACAGTCACCCAACAAATGGTCAATCAGCATGCGCTGACGACCGGTGATGGCTATGCGGAGTGGGTGCATTGTGATGATCAGCGTGCGGCGCGCGAGATGGCTTATGGTGGCGCTATTGTGCAGGGGTTTTTGCAGGTGGCTTTGCTGATCCAGTTGTGTCAGGACGTGGGTGATGATGATCACTACGATATCAATCATTCGCTGAATTACGGTTTTGACCGCTTGCGTTTTCTGCATCCGCTGGTGGTGGGGCGTGCGGTGCGG
This sequence comes from Gammaproteobacteria bacterium, assembly GCA_023475025.1. Lineage (GTDB taxonomy): Bacteria > Pseudomonadota > Gammaproteobacteria > Pseudomonadales > Pseudomonadaceae > Halopseudomonas. The sequence goes on along the minus strand of JAMCWB010000045.1, from coordinate 1,146 downwards.
GTGCGGGTGTTGAGTCGTGAGAAGACGCCGCATCCGCGCGGTGGTATCCGGCTGAAGCTGGCGGTTGAGCTGGAGGATGATCAGGGCAATGTGGTTCTGGCGGCTGACTGGCTATTTTACCGCCAACCGATGCCGGCGCCTGTGGTGACGGAGCATGCGATGGTGCCCTCTCGCTGGGCTGAGTTGTTGCAGAGGCAGGCGTTGGATAGTCCGGATGCTGTTGCCTGGACACTGGCTGGGCAGGTGCGGAGTCATGCGCAGGTTTGGCGGGATGTGCAGGCGCTGGCGAAGGCGTTGCGTCAGGCGGGGGTTGGTTCGGGTGATCGTGTTGGGGTGTTGGCGGCTGCGCGTCCGGAGCCGTGGGCGCTGTTTCTGGCCTGTTGTCTGTGTGATGCCATCTATGTTGCGCTGGACCCTGTGTGCCGGGATGCGACGCTGGCGAAGCAGGTTGAGCAGGCTGATCCGGCTTTGCTACTGGATCTGCTGTCTGAGCCACGCTTGCCTGAGCAGCCGGGGTTGCTGCGCTGGGCGACTGGCAAGGTGGCGCTGGATCAGTTGGCTGCGCACCTTGCGGCCTTGCGCTGTCGGTCTGCGCAAACACCGCATCCGGAGAATCGTTTGCTGGATACCCGCGATGCGCGGTTGCTGGTGTTTACCCCGGGCTCGAGCGGTGAGCCCAAGGGCGTGCTGCACAGTGAGGCCGCCTTGTTGCGTATGGCGGCTGCGATTGGTCGTGGGCTGGAGCTATCGGCGGCGTCGAGGATGCTTTGTCATTTGCCGATGGGGCATCTCAGTGGCTTGCTCGATGCCTGTGCTGCTACTCAGCTGATGGGCGGGCGATTGGTTTTTCAGCCGGATGCCAAGCCAGCGAGTGTGCTGGCAACTCTGAGTTCGCAGGCGGTTTCAGTAGTGATCGGGGTGCCTGCCTGGTTTTCCCGCCTGTTAGCTGACAAGCAGTGGTCGCAAGCGGATGTGAGTAACTTGCGGCGTATTGTGCTGATCGCTGAGCGTCCCGGTACCGAGCTCTGTCGGCGCTTGCTGAAAACCAGGGCTGTCGTGCAGCGTGGCTATGGCTTGAGTGAGGGGGTGTCTCTGTGCAGTCTGTCGGCGCCGGGTCTGCTTGCTGCGGATCTCAATGAGTCGGTC
>JAMCWB010000050.1 GCA_023475025.1 Gammaproteobacteria bacterium | reverse complement strand
CCGTCCTTCCCGGTGGCGCTGGGTTTGGGTTTGCTGGGAATGTCGAGCTTCTGCTCGACAACACAGACATGGCGCTAGTACCGACATTAACCTTAACCGCATACAGGCACCAAAAAGGAGCCGCTGGGCGATGGACGGCGGGGACGCCGTCCTTCCCGGTGGCGCTGGGCTTGGGTTTGCTGGGAATGTCGAGCTTCTGCTCGACAACACAGGCATGGCGCTAGTACCGACATTAACCTTAACTGCATACAGGCACAAAGGGCCGCTGGGCGATGGACGGCGGGGACGCCGTCCTTCCCGGTGGCGCTGGGTTTGGGTTTGCTGGGAATGTCGAGCTTCTGCTCGACAACACAGACATGGCGCCAAAACCGAAACTAACCTTAACCGCATGTAGGCACAAAAAAGGGCCGCTGGATGATTCCGGCGGCCCGAAGACAACAGAGCGTGGCTGTTGTTGGGGGAGCTATCTCAGGCGCTGATCGCCATCATGCTTTTGTGCTCGTTGATCAGGTGTTCGACCACACCCGGATCAGCCAGGGTGGAGATGTCGCCCAGGCCGTCGTATTCAGCGACGGCGATCTTGCGCAGGATGCGGCGCATGATCTTGCCGGAGCGGGTTTTTGGCAGGCCCGGCGCCCACTGGATGACATCCGGCGTGGCGATCGGGCCGATTTCATGACGTACCCACTGACGCAGTGTCTGACGCAAAGCCTCGGTAGCTTCGACACCCTCGTTCAAGGTGACATAGACGTAGATGCCCTGCCCTTTCATGTCATGCGGCATACCGACCACAGCGGCCTCGGCGACATCCTTGTGGGCAACCAGTGCACTTTCCACTTCCGCAGTGCCCATCCGGTGACCAGATACGTTGAGCACGTCATCCACCCGGCCGGTGATCCAGTAGTAACCGTCTTCATCGCGACGCGCGCCGTCGCCGGTAAAGTAGGTGCCCTTGAAGGTGCGGAAATAGGTATCCACAAAACGCTCGTGGTCGCCAAAGATCGAGCGTGATTGGCCGGGCCAGGAGTCCAGCAGTACCAGGTTGCCTTCCGCTGCGCCCTCCAGAATGTTGCCTTCGTTATCCACCAGCGCCGGCTGGACACCAAAGAAGGGCCAGGCAGCCGAGCCCGGCTTGAGCGGTGTCGCACCCGGCAGCGGCGTCATCAGACAGGCGCCGGTTTCGGTCTGCCACCAGGTATCCACGATCGGGCAACGGCCCTTGCCTACAGTCTGGTGGTACCAGCTCCAGGCTTCCGGGTTGATCGGCTCACCGACCGACCCCAGCAAGCGCAAGCTGCTGCCATCAGCCCCATCCATAGCCGCATCACCCATGGCCATCATGGCGCGAATGGCGGTCGGGGCGGTGTAGAGAATATTGATCTTGTAGGTATCGATCACCTTGGCCATGCGGGTGACGTCCGGGTAGTTGGGCACGCCTTCGAACATCACGGTGGTAGCACCATTGGCCAGCGGGCCATAGATGCTATAGGTATGCCCGGTAATCCAGCCAATATCGGCGGTGCACCAGAACACTTCCTTATCCTTGTAATCGAAGACGTACTGATGGGTCAGCGCTGCATAGGTAAGGTAGCCACCTGTGGTATGCAGGATGCCCTTGGGCTTGCCGGTCGAGCCAGAGGTGTAAAGAATGAACAGAGGATCTTCGCTGTCCATGGGCTCCGGCGGGCAGACATCATCGGCCTCGTCCATCAGCTCGGCGTAATCGCGATCGCGATGCTCGTGCCAGGCAATCTCGGCGCCAGTATGGCGCACCACAATCACCTTCTCGACCGTTTTGATCTCTGGATGCGTCAGGGCTTCATCGACATTGGCCTTGAGCGCCGTGGTGCGTCCGCCACGCAGGCCTTCATCGGCAGTGATGACAATGGTCGAGCGACCATCCAGAATGCGCCCGGCCAGCGCTTCGGGTGAAAAACCACCAAAGACCACCGAATGGATGGCACCGATACGGGAACAGGCCAGCATGGCGACAGCTGCCTCAGGAATCATGGGCATGTAAATAGTGACCACATCACCCTGGGCCACGCCCTGGTGCTTGAGCGCATTGGCAAAACGGCAGACGTCGCGATGCAATTCACGGTAAGTAATGTGCCTGGCATGACCCGGTTCATCGGCTTCCCAGATAATCGCCGTCTGCTCGCCACGCTCGGCCAGGTGACGGTCCAGACAGTTGGCCGATACATTGAGATGACCGCCGAGGAACCACTTGATCGATACATTGTGATCGTCAAAGCTGGTCTGCTTGACCTTGCGGAACGGGCGCATCCAGTCAAGACGTTTGGCCTGCTCGGCCCAGAACTGCTCGGGATCCTCGATGGATGCCTGATACAGGCGCTGATAGGCATCCTGATCGATCAGGGCATTGCGGGCAAAATCTTCCGGAACCGGATACAGTGTCGCGTTGCTCATGCTTCAAACCTCGGGCTGTCTTTTGTTATGGCCCACAGTCTTGCCGCTGAACGCTTTGACAGCCATACGACCAAGGTCGGAAAGGGCTTAGACCTTAGGCTAAGTCGTAATGGCCAAGGGTGGTTACAAGTCAGCCGGCACCTGAGTCGTCACAGCTGCTAGGCTGGTACCAATAGCCACCGACAGGAGAGACACCATGCAACAGCCCCTGGCCGAACAAACCCTGAACAGCAACGCTGACAAGAGCGGCATGCCGGCAGAGAGCGATCTGGCCGTGCTATTGAAGGAGATGCCAGGTTGGCACCTGCGCCTGGTGGACGGCGTGCTGCGCCTGGAAAAGAGCTATGCGCTTGAGGATTTCACTGCAGCACTGGCCTTCACCAATCGTGTCGGCAAGCTCGCTGACGAAGTTGATCATCACCCGGCCATCCTGACCGAGTACGGCAAGGTCACCTTGAGCTGGTGGAGTCACGGACTCGGCGGCGTTCATCACAACGACCTGATCATGGCCGCACGCAGTGACGCGCTGCTCTGACCTAGCACTTCCGTCATCGCGAGGGCAAAGCCCGTGGCGATCCATACGCTGGTGCGGGTCTGCACCAGCATCTGGATTGCCACATCGACTGGCGACCACTCCCTGATCCTCACGAAGACATCAGGGACGTCAGCCAGCTCGATAAGCCGCACTATCTCGCCTGCTTACTTCACCTCTACCGCGAGGCTTTCGGCAATTTTCTTTTGCCAGATCGCCGGGCCAGTGATGTGGGCTGATTCGCCGGTGCTGTCCACAGCAACCGTGACCGGCATATCTTCCACTTCAAACTCGTAGATGGCTTCCATACCCAGCTCCGGGAAGGCCACAACCTCAGCCTTCTTGATCGCCTGCGCGACCAGATAGGCTGCACCACCAACTGCCATCAGATAGACCGCCTTATGGTCCTTGATTGCGTCAATGGCAATCGGGCCACGCTCAGCCTTGCCGATCATGCCCAGCAGACCAGTCTGCTCCAGAATCGGCCGGGTAAACTTGTCCATCCGCGTTGCAGTGGTCGGGCCAGCCGGTCCAACTACCTCTTCACGCACCGGATCAACCGGACCGACGTAGTAGATGAAGCGGCCTTTGAGGTCAACCGGCAGCTCTTCGCCCTTGTTCAGCATGTCGACCATACGCTTGTGCGCGGCATCACGACCGGTCAGCATCTTGCCTGACAGCAGCACAGTTTCACCGCTCTTCCAGGTCTGTACCTCTTCCGGGGTCAAGGTATCCATATTGGCGCGACGCACGCCGGTGCCAACTTCCCAGGTGATGTCCGGGTAGGCATCCATCGGCGGCGCTTCCAGCACGGCCGGGCCATTGCCATCCAGCACGAAATGAGCGTGACGGGTCGCAGCGCAGTTGGGGATCATGCATACGGGCAGACTGGCGGCGTGGGTCGGGTAATCCTTGATCTTGATATCCAGCACCGTGGTCAGGCCGCCCAGGCCCTGAGCACCAATGCCGAGCGCATTGACCTTGTCCATGATTTCCAGACGCAGTTCTTCGACCCGGTTCTGCGGGCCACGGGCACGCAATTCGTGAATATCAATGGAATCCATCAGCGATTCCTTGGCCAGTACGGCCGCCTTTTCAGCGGTGCCACCAATACCAATGCCCAGCATACCTGGCGGGCACCAGCCAGCCCCCATGGTCGGCACTGTTTTCAATACCCAGTCGACAATGGAGTCAGAGGGGTTGAGCATGACCATTTTGGACTTGTTCTCGGAACCGCCGCCCTTGGCTGCGACATCAAATTCGATACTGTCGCCCGGCACCACCTGGTAGTGAATGACTGCCGGGGTATTGTCCTTGGTATTGGTCCGCTTGCCGGCCGGGTCAGCCAGGATAGAGGCACGCAGCACGTTATCCGGGTTGTTGTAGGCCTGACGCACACCTTCATTGATCATGTCATCCAGGCTCATGGTGGCGCCTTCCCACTGCACGTTCATACCGACCCGGGCAAATACGGTCACGATACCGGTGTCCTGGCAAATCGGCCGGTGACCGGTCGCACACATACGCGAGTTGATCAGGATCTGGGCCATGGCATCGCGAGCCGCCGGGGACTCTTCGCGCTCGTAGGCTTCATGCACAGCCTGAATGAAATCTACCGGATGATAGTAGGAAATGTATTGCAGCGCGTCCGCTACACTCTGGATCACATCATCTTGTTTGATAACAGCCATGCTGGAACTGACTCCTCTGGTTGGTAGCGGGCAGCCGCTGGTTGCGCTGCGCCAGTCAAACCCTTTCTCTTGCGAGTAAACGGTTTTTTCAGGACTTTTTTTTCCGGGAACTGTGCACTGGTTCACAGAATTTATCTGCTGGATCAGTGATACTGCGCGGCTGGATCGACGCCCCGGCAACAGGGCAAGCATTATACCCAAGCTGGCCTGCCTTCAAACCCGCATTTATTCAACCGCGACCAAAGGCTAGGCAAGAACACTGATTCAGGTTAGATTGACACCAAAATGCCATCACCCGGAAGAGGGCATCTCGTGAGCAACACGGATACAGCAACACAAGCCAAGTTTCAGCGCCTGCGTATGCAACGCTTTCTGATGGCGCAGCTGAACTACGTCATTACCTATGTGGTTATTGTGACTACCTGGATTTTCGGCGAATACCATGGCACTGAACTGCAAGCCATAAGCCACATCCTGCTCGGACTGAGCACGCAAGGCGTCTTTCTCTGGCTACTGATCAGCAACCAGAACCTCAAATTCCGCGACCCGAGCATGACAGCAGCGCAGATCGTCGTCGCCTGCCTGCTGCTGACCTATATGCTTGTCTATGTTGGCGAGCTGCGCGGCAGCATGACCACCATTTACGCCATCATTCTGCTGTTCGGCGTTTTCCAGCTCAGCCGCCGGGCATTCATTGCCTGTTGCAGTTTCGCACTGATCTGCTTTGGCAGCCTGATAATGCTGGACCCGCTACTGATCGAGTCACCCGCCCCCATCAACCGCATGCTGCTGCAGTGGTTCCTGCTAGCCTGCTTTCTGGCCTGGGTGACCATGTTCTGTAGCTACATCCGCGAACTGCGCGACCGCCTGCAAAAGCGCCATAGTACCCTGCAGATTCACCAGGAAACGCTCAAGGGCATGATGGGCCAACTGGAAAGCCTGGCTACCACGGACGGACTGACCGGGCTGCTCAATCGCCGTACCTTTTATCAGGAGGCCGAGCGCCGCCTGACGCTGCTGACGCCAGGCAAGACTGCCGGGCTGGCGGTGATCGACCTGGACCATTTCAAGCAGGTCAACGACACCTACGGACATGCCGTGGGTGACAAGGTGCTGCAGAGTTTTGCCCAGATTGCCCGCGAAAGCCTGCGTGACCACGACCTGCTGGGTCGCTTTGGCGGTGAGGAGTTCATACTGCTGATTCATCAAGCCGATGCCAACCTGCTACAGCAGTGTGTAGAACGTATCCGCCAGCGTTTTGCTGAAACCTGTTTTGCCGGCCTGCCGGAAGATTATCGCTGCACCCTGTCAGCAGGCTTGAGCCTGATTCGTCCGGGTGACAAACTGGATGTCAGGATCCGCCAGGCCGACATGGCGCTCTATGCTGCCAAGGCCAACGGACGCAACCAAAGCCAGTTCAGTGACAACAGCGATGCCTGAAATCCATATCGCCGGGCGACAACTCAGCCTGCCGCCCGGCAGCAACCTGCTGGACGGCCTGCTGACTGCTGGCGTCAAGGTGCCCTCCTCCTGCCGCGCGGGTCACTGCCAGACCTGCCTGCTGCAGAACAGCCAGCCACTGGCGCCTGATGACCCGGCCAGCAGCAGCCTGAGCCCTGAACAACAGGCCGATGGCTGGTTGCTCGCCTGCCAATGTCAGGTCAGCCACGACCTCGCCTTGACGCACTTTGACCCACAACACAGCGCCCTGCCAGCGCAGATCAGCGGCCTGACCCGGCTGGCTGATGATGTACTGGAATTACGCCTGCAACCACGCGCGCCCCTGCGCTACAAGGCCGGCCAGCACGTCAGCCTGTGGCTAGATGAAAACCTTGGCCGCAGCTATTCGATCGCCAGCTTGCCGCAGGAGGGTGAGCTGGTATTTCACCTGCGTCTGTATCCCCAGGGCGCTTTCTCACAGCGTATTCAGCACATGGATAATGGCCAGACCCTATACCTGTCAGGGGTCTCCGGTATTTGTCATTACGACCCGGAGTGGGCAGACCGCCCCTTGTTGCTGCTGGCCCGCGGCACAGCTGTCGGCATGCTCCATGCTGTGGCGCGGGACGCCCTGAAACAGGGGCATACAGGCGGTATCACCTTGATTGTCTGGCAACGCAGCGACGCATCCGGGTACTGGCATCAGCCGTTAACCGAGTGGGCTGCAGCGCATCCCGGGGTAAGCTACCTGACCACCAACGACAACAGCGGCGATCAACTGCTGCGGCAAACAGGGCTTGTCCCGCGCAACGCGATGGCGCTAGTCTGCGGCAGCCCGGCTTTTGTCGAACGCCAGCGCAAACCCCTGTTCATGAGCGGGCTTGCACGTCGGCAAATACTCGACGAAGCCTTTATCGGCAGCCAGTAGTCTGCCGCTGACCCGACCCATGGAAAACCACGCATGACCGAACACCTGTTGATCGAGCGTCAGGCTGCCGTGCTGACCCTGACCCTGAACCGCCCCGAGAAGAAAAACGCCCTGACCCGCGATATGTACAGCGCCCTGGCCGATGCCATCAACGCAGCACAGGATGACAAGGCCATCCGTGCCGTCATCATTCGCGGCAGTGACAGCTGCTTTACCAGTGGCAATGACGTCAGTGACTTTATCAACACCCCGTCCAGTGGCCCTGACAGCCCGGTTTATCGCTTCCTCAAGGCCATCTGTCACGCCGAAAAACCCCTGATCGCGGCGGTGAACGGCCCGGCAGTCGGCGTTGGCACTACCCTGCTGCTGCACTGCGACCTGGTCTATGTGGCTGACAATGCACGCCTGAAAATGCCCTTCGTCAATCTGGGCCTGTGCCCTGAAGCTGGCTCCAGCTTCCTGCTGCCGCGCCTGCTCGGCCACTTGCGGGCCACCGAACTGCTTTTGCTGGGTGAAGAAGTCAGCGGCCAGCGTGCTGCCGAGATTGGCCTGGCTAATCAGGCGTTACCGGCTGGTGATGCGGTCTACCAGGCGGCCCTGGCCAGCGCCCAGCGTATTGCCAGCTTGCCGCCAGGCTCAATCAAGCTGAGCAAGCAACTGATCAAGGAAGGCGTCAGCCGCCATGCCGACGAGGTCATGGCCGCGGAAGGCGAGCATTTTGCCCGCCTGCTGCAAGGGCCGGAAGCCCGCGAAGCCCTGACCGCCTTTATGGAAAAGCGCCAGCCGGTCTTCGCGGATCAGTAATCTGCCGGCACGGCTTAACGGCGGATGTTGAACCACAGCATCACCAAGCGGTTAAGCTGTGCCCACAGACTGATTTTTGCCCGGTGCCAGAGTGGCAAGCGCAACCACTCGGCATAGGTCCACTCCTGGCTTTGGGCAAAATCCTGATTGAAGCTGGCGGTCACCGCCGTGGTCAGTGAGCTGTCCAGCGCCTGCTGGTTGGCTTCCAGATTCCAGTGCATATTCCAGTGGTCAAAATTGCATGAGCCGATACTGACCCAGTCATCGGCCAGCACCATCTTCAGGTGCAGAAAGCGTGGCTGGTATTCAAAGATGCGCACGCCCGTCTTGAGCAGGCCGCGGTAGAAGCGTTGACCCGCGTAACGTACCGCCGGGTTATCGGTAATACTGCCACAGAGCAACAAGCGCACATCCACACCACGTCTGGCAGCGCGCTTGAGTGCACGACGCACCGACCAACTGGGCAGAAAATATGGCGTAGCCAGCCACAGGCGCCGCTCGGAACGGGCGATGGCCGCCAACAAGGCTTGCATGATTTCACTGTGCTCACTGGCATCGGTATAGGAGACGCGGCCAAAACCTGCTGGCGCGCCGGACACCGGCGGCGCCGGCACACGCACCTTTTTCAGCCGTGGTGGCTGCCAGCGCAGATGACGACCACTGATACGCCACTGACGCTCGAACAGGTCCTGCCAGTCAGCAACCACCGGCCCGCCGACCTCAAGCATCACCTCGTGCCAATCACTCTGCAGCTGCTCCGGACGGTAGAAGTCATCGGTCAGCCCCGCACCGCCAACGAAGGCGCGCTGCCGGTCGACCAGCAATAACTTGCGGTGATCACGATGAAAATTGCCGTGCCCGCCCAGCCAGCGCAAGGGGTTATAGAAACGCAGCTGAATGCCTGCTTGCTGCATCTGCTGCCGCTCTGCCCCGTTCAACTGGACACTGCCAAAACCATCCAGCAAGCAACGTACCTGCACCCCGCGGCCGGCCGCCGCAACCAGCACCTCGATCACTGCGGCACTCGTCTCCCCGGAGCTGACCAGATACAGCTCCAGATCGATCACCTCCTGTGCCGCCGCCATGCACTGCAACATGCGCGGCATGAACGCGGTGCCATCAACCAACAAAGAGAAGTTATTGTCGCCCCGCCAGGGGTAGATTGGACCAGCCATCCAGTGCCTTCTGCCTCATGGGGTGCAGCCGCACCCGGCAGCGCTCTGCCCCGTGGCTACACCGGTTAGGGAATCCGGTAATCTTCCTGACCAAGCAGATCCATACCGCATTCGAGTTGGCTGATCCAGTCGAGGAACTGATTGATCATATCAGGCCCGACAAAGGGACGGCCATGCTGCGGCACAATCATCGCCGGCTTCAGCTGGCGGATCATGTTGGCCCACAAGCGGCATACCTTGTTGCCGGCCATGTAGCGGCGGTGGAAACCTTCCATACTGGGCACATGCTCGGCAAAGTTACTGACCGGTTCTGCGTCATCCAGCATGGATGCGCCCATATCACCGGAAAACAGGATGCCACTGACCGGATCAAAGAATTGCAGGTTACCGACTGAGTGCAGGAAGTGCGCCGGCAAGGCCTTGATCACGGTTTGTCCCAGCGGGATGTCCTGACCGCGGTCCGGTACCGCAATCATGCGCTCAGTGGTACTTACCCCACCCGAGCGCTGCGTCATGAAGCTCGCCGACAGGTGCGGCAGAAAACGCGCCCACAGCTTGGAACAGACGACCTTACAGCGGGTATGCAAGAACCACTTGTCCAGCGACGCGATAATGTCCGGGTCCTGATGCGATGCTAATACATAGGTCAGGTCCTGGATCGGGATATGCCGACTGACCGCCATGGACAAGGGCATATAGGTCAGATCACCACCAGGGTCCAGCAAGGCGTGCTGGTCATGATCAATGATCAGAAACTGGTTTGATTGCACGCCATCGCCGGTTACCAGCTGGTCAAAGCACAACACCTTGTGGCTGCCATTATCAAACAGAACGCGCGGGGGACTGGACATCATCATCTTCCTCAAGAATCAATGCGCCCTTTATAAGCCAGTCAAATATCAGAGGTACTGACCTGCATCAAAGCTGCTGCCAGTTGTCATCTTGCATTCATGCAGGCTTCACAGAACTGACATTGCAATACCTGAGGATAGGAGCTGCCACTTGCCCTCAGGGAGTACGCCATGTTGCAAAACGCCCAGACACTGGAAAACGCCGAGCGCCGCTTCGTCGTTGAACTGGCCCATAATCAGGCAACGATTGCAGCAGCACAGAAGCTGCGCTATCAGGTCTTTCGGGATACCTACGGTGCCGACCTTGGCCAGCAGCCTGACCAACGTGACCATGACCACTTTGACCTGTTCTGCGAACACCTGTTCGTGCGCGACCTGCAGACAGATCAGATCATTGCCACTACGCGCCTGCTGGCGAATACCGGCGATTGTCTGCTGGCTGACCTGGGGGCTGTTACTGGCGCTGCTGCACAACCTGTACAGCCGGATGCATCCAGGTCAAGGTGAAACTCAGCGCGCCAGGCTGGTACAGCACTGGATGCGCGGCCTGATCGCCGTGCTACCAGTGGAAGTACGCTATTTCGGTGCTGCGACCGGGCAACGGGCACTGTGGCTGAGTAACCATATCTCCTGGCTGGATATCGTCATTCTCGCCGCACTCTATCCACAACGTTTTGTATCCAAGTCCGAGGTTGCCGACTGGCCGGTAATTGGTCCGCTGGCCCGCGCTGCCGGCACCCTGTTTATCCAGCGCGGAAACGCAGCCGGCCTGCAACAAGCCCTGCTGGCGCAGTTGCAGCAGGGCCATTCGGTCATTGTGTTTGCCGAGGGCACCACCACCTGCGGCGACCGGGTCGCTCCCTTTCATGGTCGCCTGCTGTCCGCAGCGCAGGGCAAGCAGACACTGCTGCAACCCATAGCCCTGGGTTATTACCAGCACGGTCACCGGGACAGACTGGCGCCTTTTGTTGGCGATGAGCAGTTCCACCAGCATCTCTGGCGCTTGCTCGGCAGCGCCCCGATTCAGGCGCGCGTGCATTTCTTGACGCCCATATGCAGCACAAGCGGCAATCGGCAACAACTGGCCAGCAGAGCCCGCGAGCAGATTGCTCAGGTGCTGGAGGTGCCTCTCGCCGCTGCCGCGGGCAGACGCAAGGACTCCTCAGCCACAAAGGTTTCAACTGCCGGCATAAATGCCAGGAAATCCCTTTCAAATCCGGCGTAATCCGCCTCCAGCTCAGCAACACCGCCCGGCAGGGCGTTATCCCGGGTCAGCCGCCGCGCCAGGTTATCTACCGCACGATGCAGGTTATCCAGCTCGGCGTAACTACTCAGCCAATCGTACTCAGCCATACGCTCAATGACCCGCCTGGCCCGTTCCGGCATCAGCGCGCGCTGACTGAGCAGATGCCGATACATGCCGGCACTGTAGTCAGCCAGTGGCTCGGAATGAAAGCGCGACCAGTGCCTGGCCAGCAAGTGGTCATAGAACATATCCACCAGAATGCCGGCATAGCGGCGTCGATCCGGGCTGATCCGTTGCTTGCTGCGCACTACCAGATCGTGCTGGTCAGTAAAGCCGTCAATCCGGCGATGCAACCAGACACCCTCGCGCACCGCATCGGGCAAATCCAGCGCCCAGACCGGGCCCTTGACGAAGTCCCCCAGCACGCTACCCAGAGCAGGCTCGGCAGCCTGTGGCCCCAGATACAGATGCGCGAGAAAGTTCATCAGCGCGCATCCAGCTGTTGCTGCAGGGTGGTCACCTGGCTCTGCAGGGTATTGATATTGCGCGTAACCTGCACGCGGAAGCTGTCGATGGCGCGTTGGGCCTCGGCAGACTCTTCCTGCTCACGATCCAGCCGTGCCGACAAGGCCAGAACGGCCTGTTCAGCCGCCGCCACATCAGGCACATCCCGGTTGGCCAGACGCTCAAGCGCGACAGCCTGCGCATCCTGCTCTGCGCGCAAGCTGAGCAGCTGATCAGACATGGCGCCGAGCGCAGCCAGCTGCTGTTCCAGTCCAGCCAGCTGGGCCTGCAGGGCATCCATTTCAGCAGCGCCAGCCTGCAAGCGCTCGTTGAATTCATCGCGTTGTTCAGCCTGCGACTCTGCCGCAGCCTCACGGGCTGCCGCTGCTTCGGCTGTGGCCGCGGACAAGGCTTGCTGCAGCTCGGCCAGCCGCTCGCTTTGCTGCTGCTCAGAGGCTCTCAAGCCATCAATCTGCTCACGTTGCTGGGCAACCTGCTGCTGCAATGCCTGCAATTGATCACGCTGCGCCTGCTCGGTCGCCGACAGCTGGGATTCAGTCGCAGACACCTGGCCGGTTATATGTTCAATGCGCCCGGCAGCATCTTCGCTGATGCGCGCAAAACTGTCCTGGGTAGCAATCAACTGTTGGCGCAAGGCATCCTGTTGCTGATAACTCCAATAACCCAGGCCCAGCAGCGCCACACTCAAGGCGGCCGTCAAGGCCCACAAGGCGCCGGTATTGGCTGGCACGGCTTGCTCGCGCACCACCGCTCGCATCCCGGCAGACGGTTCACCGCTCAGCTCCAGCGGGCGCTCATCCCGCTTGGCACGAATACTTGGCAATGCTTCATCATTGTCACCCGCAGCCATAACAACTCCTCATCAATGCCCCCTGGCAGGGCAAATAAACGTCCGGACGCACCGGCAACAAGCGTCTAACACCCGAATCAGAGCGGTTGTGCTCTATTTTACGGGCCTTACGGCCAACCGCAATCTGGTACGTATCCTGCATATTGCATGTGTTAACCGCCTGCACCGGATCGGACCTGACAAGCTTATCCAGGTTCCCGCCTCATCTCAGGCCTTGTCATGGGGGATGCAAAGCATGATTGCTGAAAGTCAATTCAATCGCTCAACGCTGGACTGCATGACCTTGCTACGCCGTCGGCTCAAGCAGACACTGGGGGTCAATATCCGCCTCAGTCAGCCAGACGCACCCGAGCAGCTGGTCAAGCATGCCAGCGACTGCGAGCAAGCGGAGATCCGCGAGCTGGGCCAGCGCCTGCATCAACTGCTCACGCCGGATGCGCCGGAGCCGGTATTGCCGCAGGTCACCCTTGCCCAGGGCGCGATCGAGTCACGTACCTACAAGGCTGAACGTAAGCCGGTAGCGGAGCCGGAGCCGCAATCGCGCAAACCCGGTGGTAGCGTACGCGTCTACCGCGGCCAGGTCATCAGCAACTGAGCTGGCTGTTGTAAATCCACACAAGTGCTCCGTGGATAGAACTCCCGCTGAATGCTATGCTTGGCGCTTCCTGTCGGTTATGGACAGGCAGCGCCCGGGCGTCATTGCCTTACATCAGAGGCGTAACGGGCGGCCCGGTTGACCGTGGCCGGTAGCCGACCCGGCAAGCATGTTTTGCACAGTGATCGGGGTAACCCGCCTACTGAACCTGATAATGGAGAGATAACATGGCTTTTGAATTACCCGCTTTGCCCTACGAGAAAAACGCCCTTGAGCCACAGATTTCAGCCGAAACGCTGGAATATCACTACGGCAAGCACCACAACACTTATGTGGTCAACCTGAACAACCTGGTTCCGGGCACCGAGTTTGAAGGCAAAAGCCTGGAAGACATCGTCAAGACCTCCAGCGGTGGTGTATTCAACAACGCCGCCCAGGTCTGGAACCACACCTTCTACTGGAACTGCATGAGCCCGAATGGCGGCGGCGCACCGACCGGTGAACTGGCCAAGGCCATTGATGCCAAGTTCGGCTCTTTCGACGCCTTCAAGGAAGAGTTTACCAAGACGGCCATCGGCACCTTCGGCTCAGGCTGGGCCTGGCTGGTGAAAAAGGCTGACGGTTCCCTGGCTCTGGCCAGC
>JAMCWB010000046.1 GCA_023475025.1 Gammaproteobacteria bacterium | reverse complement strand
AACGCCTCCCCGGCATCTAACGGTCCAGCACCGGTCAGCAACAGTCGCGCTGTCAAAGATTTGTGCAATTAATCAGCGCTTCCCCGCCCACACCTTTTGACAGCTCTGCCACTAAATCCACAGTTCCCCTTGCAGCACCCCACGGCATTTCTTAGCATGTTTGAAATATCAAACATTTGCGTGTCTTTTGCCTGACACCCATGCCATGAGGATTGCCGATGCAACTTGCCCGCCCCGATCTGTTCCGCCAACAGGCCTTTATCAACGGTAACTGGTGCGAGGCAAGCAGCCAGCAACGCTATCAGATCGCCAACCCGGCTGATGGCAACGCCCTCGGCAGCGTACCCAACATGAGTACCGCCGACGCCCGCGCCGCCATCACCGCCGCGCAACAAGCCCAGCCCGCCTGGCGCGCGCTCAGTGCCAAGGAACGCAGCGCCATCCTGCGCCGCTGGCATGCATTGATGCTTGCTCACCAGGACGACCTGGCGCTGATCATGACCGCCGAGCAGGGCAAGCCGCTGGCCGAGGCCAAGGGCGAGATCGGCTATGCCGCCAGCTTTATCGAATGGTTTGCCGAAGAAGCCAAGCGCGTCTATGGCGACATTATTCCCGGCCATCAGGCCGACAAGCGCATTCTGGTGCAGAAAGAACCGGTTGGCGTTACCGCCGCCATCACCCCATGGAACTTCCCGGCGGCCATGATCACCCGCAAGGCCGCCCCGGCGCTGGCCGCCGGCTGCGCCATGGTGGTCAAGCCGGCACCGCAGACGCCCTATTCCGCGCTGGCGCTGGCGGCACTGGCGGAGGAAGCCGGTCTACCTGCCGGGCTGTTCAGCGTAGTGACAGCCGATGCAACCCAGGCCATCGAGATCGGCAACGAGCTGTGCGCCAACCCCATCGTACGCAAGCTGTCCTTTACCGGCTCGACCGCGGTGGGTAGCCAGTTGATGCGCCAGTGCGCGCCCTCGCTGAAAAAACTCTCGCTGGAATTGGGCGGCAATGCGCCCTTTATCGTCTTTGATGATGCCGACCTGGATGCGGCCGTCGAAGGCGCGATGATTTCCAAGTTCCGCAACGCCGGGCAGACCTGTGTCTGCGCCAACCGCATCTATGTGCAGGATGGCGTCTATGATGCCTTTGCCGCCAAGCTGTGTGCTGCCGTAGCCCAGCTCAAGGTCGGCAACGGTCTGGAGGATGGCACTACCACTGGCCCGCTGATCAATGCAGCGGCGCTGAGCAAGGTACAGCAGCATCTGCAGGATGCCAGTGACAAGGGCGCCAAGCTGCTGCTCGGTGGCAAGCCGCATAGCCTGGGTGGCAACTTCTTTGAACCCACGGTTATCAGTGAGGTCAACGCCAATATGCAGGTGGCCCGCGAAGAGACCTTCGGCCCGCTGGCACCGCTGTTCCGTTTTACCGATGAAGCCGACGTGATCGCCCAGGCCAATGACACCGAGTTCGGGCTGGCGGCCTATTTCTATGCCAACAACCTGAACCGGGTATTCCGCGTAGCGGAAGCGCTGGAATACGGTATGGTCGGCATCAATACCGGGCTGATCTCTACCGAAGTGGCACCCTTTGGCGGCATGAAGTCCTCCGGCCTGGGTCGCGAAGGCTCGAAATACGGGATCGATGAATATGTCGAGATCAAGTACCTCTGCCTCGGCGGTATCGGCTGAGCAGGCAAGCTGCTGATGCGCCGCTCGCTGGCGCTGACGCTCAGAGTCCTTATCTGGGGTCTGTTGCTCCTGCTGGTGCTCGGCCTGCTGGCCGCCCAGCAGGCGCAACGCTGGCTGCAACAGCAGGGCATTGATGATCTGGGCATCGCCGGCGTGCACTGGCAGGCCGGCAGTCTGCATATTGACCAGCTCAGCCTGACCCGGCTGGATGAGGACGGCCATCAGCAACTGATGATCCACGCACTTCGACTGCAGCCTGACTGGCGTGCGCGGCGCTTGCATCAGGCCAGTGCCGCCCGACTCTGGCTGTATCTCGACAGCGACGAGCAGGACAGCTCCAGTCCGGCCATCAACCCCTTTGACCTGCCCTTCACCGCCTTGCGCGACACCCGAGCGTGGCTGGCGCAGCTCCCCGAGCACGTCAGCATTGAACAGCTGAGCATGGATGTGCCCTGCGCCAGCCAGCGCTGCCAGCTACAGGGTCACTTCAGCCTGACTACTGGTGCAGAACAGCTGCAGCTGGACCTGCTGGTGCGGCACGCCGGCGAGCAATTGCACTGGCAGAGCGCACTGGATATGCGCGAGCAGACCCAGCTGCACAGCGCCCTGGAGCTGAACAAACAACCGCTGGCCCGGGTCAGCCTGTCATCCACTGACCGTGGCCGCCAATGGCATGCCAACCTGCAGGTGCCGGGCTGGCCTGACAGCAGCGGTCTGCTGGCAGCCATGGCGCCCTGGCTGAACCGCGACGGCTGGCCGGTTGACCAGTTACCGCAGGGGGCCCGTATCAATGCCAGTGGTTTCTGGCAGGGCGAGCAGCCGCCGCAAACCCTGGTCGACCTGCTGCGCAATGAACTGGCGCTGCAGGCTGATCTGTCGCTCCCTGAACCCTGGCAGCTACCGGGCTACGCAAGAGTTCAGGGCGAAGCACATCTGGGCCTGGCGCACCTGAAACAGGCCTGGCAAATCTCCCACTTGCAGGCCGATCTTGAGCTGGATCAGTTAGCGCACCCGGCGCTGGCCAAACTACCCGACTGGCTGCGCCCGCAACGCCTGCAGGTGCAATTGCGCGCGCGCGAGGATCAGGCGCTGGACTGGCAACAGGCACTGGCCGCCGAGCTGTCCTTGAGCAGCCATGGCCGCAGCCAACTGAGCTGGACAAGCCATGTACAACTGGACCTGGAACCGGCCTGGCAACTAGCGTTTAGCCAAGGCGAACTGGACTTTAGCCTGACCAGGCTGCAACTGGATGACTGGCAACTAGCTGACATACAGCTGCAGGGTGCTGCGCTCGCCGGGCAAGTAGACGCCCACTCACTGCAGCTGCGACCCGGTCAGGCCGTCAATCTGCGTGCCCGGCAGCTGGATAACCGCGCTCTGGAACTGGCGGCCAACAACCTGCAGGTGACCTTGACTGACAGCCGACTGGACTGGCCTCTGGCCGCGGATAATGCTCCCAGTCTGAGCAGTCACGCCACCTTGCGCAGCAGCAGACTGAGCCATCCTCAGCTCAAGCCACAGGCCTGGAACGGCCAATGGCAGCTGCGTTGGCAGGACCATAGGTTCAGCGCTGAGGGCCAGGCGGGCAACAACGCCGGCCTCAGCCTGCACAACACCCTGAGCCTCGCGGCGGACGGTAACTGGCGCGCCGCACTCAGGCTGGAAGAGCTGTTTTTTCGCGCTGGCAATCCGCTGGCCGACAGCCTGACCGACTGGCCGGCCCTGCTCAGCTTGTCTGCCGGCCGCCTGAGCGGTGACTTTGAGCTGCGGGGCAGCAGCGCACTCGACAGCCTTGACGGCCAACTGCAACTGAGTGGTGCAAATGGCATCTACGACCGCAGCACTTTTCGCGGGCTGAGCCTGCCACTGCAGGTACAGCTGCGCGGCGAGCAGCTGGCGCTTGCCAGTACCCCGCTACGCGTCAACGAGATCGAGCATGGCCTGAGCTTCGGCCCCTTGCAGCTGAGCGCCAACTATCAAAGCCGGCTGGATGATGTATTGAACGGGCGTGCCGAGATTGCCCAGGCCGAACTGCAGATACTGGGCGGGCGCGTCTGGCTGGAGCCGGGCAGCATCGATCTGGCCAGCAGCGAACAACTGCTACCCCTGCAATTCAGCGGCTTTGAACTGGGTCGCCTGCTTGAGGTCTACCCTACAGAAGGGCTGATTGGCGGCGGCACCTTGGATGGCCAGCTACCACTACGCTTCCATGCTGGCGGTCTGAGCATCAGTGGCGGCCTGGTCCAGGCCCGTGATCCCGGTGGTACCTTGCAGTATCGTTCGGAGCGCATCAACACGCTGGCGGCCAGCAATCCGGGGATGCGCGAGCTGGCAGTAGCGCTGGATGACTTCCGCTATACCCTGCTGCGCAGTACGCTGGACTATCATGAAGACGGCACCCTGCTACTTGGGCTGCGTCTGGAGGGCAACAACCCGGCACTACAGCAGGGCCGGCCAGTGCATCTGAACATACAGCTGGAAGAAGATATTCCGGCGCTGCTGGCCAGCCTGCAACTGAGCGGACAGGTCAGTGACATTATTCAACAACGGGTTCAACAGCGCCTGCTTCAGCGCCAGAACCCCTGAGACGGAGGAGCCTGGTCCATGCCATGGCGTCGCATTGCAGTACTCATGACCAGCCTCTGGCTGCTGTCAGCCTGCACCCCTACGGTCCAGCTGGCCGCGCCCAGCGAGCCGATCAATATCAACCTGAACGTAAAGATACAGCACGAGATTCTGGTCAAGATCGACCGCGAGCTGGATTCCCTGTTCAGTGAATCCAGTGGATTGTTCTAAGGAGCCCCGATATGCATCCGATCATTCGTTTCAGCGCCCTCTGGCTGGTCCTGCTGTTCAGCCTGCCGGCCCTGGCCATGAACCTGAACCAGGCGATGAATGCCTTGCCTGCCGCCAAGGAAGCCGGCCATCTCGGCGAGCAACCTGACGGCTATCTGGGCGTGGTCAACCCGGTGGGTGAGGCGCGCGAGATTGCCCGCCTGATCAATGAGGCTCGCCGCGCCGAGTACCAGCGCCTGGCTGACGAACACAATGTCGAGATTCGCGACATTCAGGCCCGGGCTGGCAAGAAGGCCATCGAGCGCACAGCCAGCGGGCAATATATCCAGCTCAACGGGGTGTGGATGACGAAGTAAGCTTTCCGGGAGACTCAGGCCTTGTCGTCATCCTCGGCCTCTTTATCGAGGCCGTACTTTTTCTTGAATTCGTCAATCCGCATGCTCACCTCCGCATACTCGCTGTCCAATGAGTATGCGCCGGAATCCAACAAACCACCTGCCGAGGGTGTTGCAGAATGTCAGGGCATATCCAGCAAGGCGCGTACACGCAGCTGTTCGTGCTCGGCAAAGTTGCGTGCCAGCAACTCATCCAGCATGGCTGCCTGGTCACTGGGAGCCAGCCCCGGATGCTGCATGATCTGCTCGCGCTCGCTGGCAAAGCTGTCCAGCCGCTGCTGCCATTGCGCGCGCTGGTCATCCAGCGCTTCCAGGCGCTCGGTCGCGCGCGGGCCGACCAGCTGCATGCGAAGCTGGCGTAGCTCGTCGGGGCTGCCACCTTCGGCCAGCAAGGCCTGACTTTGCTGACGCAGTTCTGCATGCAGTTGCGGCAACAGCAAGGCCTGCAGCTCTTCTGGCAAGCCCTCGCGCAGGGCCTCGATACGCTCACCGCGCTCATCGGCATCCAGGCTGGCATCCTGCATGACCTGCATACGCTGCAGGGTGAAGCGATGATAGAGCTCTTCCTTGGCAAAAAAAGCGGCATGCGCCTCGGCACTGAAAATACTCGCGCGCAAGCGCTGCACCGCATCTTCGCGGGCCAGCAGGGCGTTCAGGTCAGCGGCGCGCGGATACGCGGCCTCCAGTTCAACCACGGCGAGCAGATAGGTCAGATAGTCATCCAGCAAGGCCAGGGCCTGGGTCTGTGCCGGCTGACCCAGATTCTGCTGCAGATAGCTGCGAATCTGCGCCTCGGCTTGCTCCTGGGACACTTCACCCACGGTAGCCAGAAAGTAATCAAACAGATGGCGTAACTGATCGGTAATCACCAGATTGCCCTGGGCATCCACCTCCAGCTGACCATCCACCTCGGTGTCGCGCAGCGAGGCCGGCAAGGCTTCCGGCACGACCGAATGGCGTCCGGGCATGGCCGCCGGGGCGGACGGGGCAGCCGTGTTAACCGGCAATGGCGCGGTAGCGACCGTGGGCTCGATGGGGGTATCGTCTTTACTCAGCCAGCCGAGCAAGAGCAGGGCGCTGAGCACAAAAGGGGTATAGATAACGAGTGCTTTCACGGGGCAGTCCTGTTGCCCCGGCAGCCGACTGCCGGGGCGGGTCGTGCGGATGGTTACAGACCGGCGTTCTTCAACCGGTTGGCGTGCTGGCGATAGACCGACACCGGGCTAGTCTCGAAGATACTGGTCAGACCGAAGGTCTGATTCACTTCATCCAGGTGGTTCATGCGGTAGTTATCGCGAATCACCATACCCATGCGTGAACTGCAGCGACCAACCAGACCATCGTTGGCCTCAAAGCCGAAGGTCAGCGAGGTTGCGCCAAGCAGGATATCGGAAGGGTCCAGCACATTGGTCACCGGGCTGGTGCCACTCCAGGAGTAATAACGCACACCGTTGACCACATAGGCACCTTCACCACAGGCAGTGGTCGGCAAACCCTGCGGGAAGCGTGCGTTGAAGCGCGCTGCACCTTCGGAGTTGAGCGATTCGAGCGTGCCCAGCGCATTCTGCGGCGTGGTCGAGCTGCTGCCGGAAAGGAAGTTGATCAGCCCGCCAAGGCCGTTGACGATACCCGCCAGCATGGCCTCACCAGCCGACCCCTCAGGTACGTTGCGGATAAAGTCAGCCGCTTTCGAGCCCTTGTGCGGGGCACCGACACTGGTCACCGAGGCCACCAGATCCGGACGTACTGCGGCCACATAGCGTACCGTCGGGCCGCCATGACTGTGACCGATCAGGTTGACCTTGGGCTTGCCGCTGATAGCAACAATGTCCTCGACCTGGGCCAGCAGCTGCTCGCCACGGGCTTCCGAGGTATCCAGCTGGCTGACTTCAGTGACATAAACGGTGGCCCCGTCCTTGCGCAGGGCGCTGGGAATGCCGAACCAGTAATCGACCCCGAGCAGGCTGTCGAAACCGAGCATGCCGTGGGTCAGCAGGATGGGGTATTTGGTTTGTGTGTAACCGGAGGAGCTGAACCAGAAGGCGTGAGCCTGGGTAGTCAGCGCCATACCGGCGACCAGCCCGACCGTTGCGGGCAACCATGCAGTGCGACGCATATGCGAATCCTTTGTTGTTGTCTTTGTTGGCCCGGGACTGCGGTGGCTCCGGGCGCAATCAGACTAGACGGCGCGGAGCCAAAGCGACAGGTATTGACGCCATTGAGACAGTGATGACCTGCTAGCTATTTTATGACTGGCAAGGCAATGGCTCTGGTGCAGCATCATTCAGCAAATAAATGCGATGAACGGCAGTTCATGCCTTGTCACAGGCAATACGCCGCGGATAAATACATGACAAACCGGCAGGCAAAGCCACAATCTGCTAACCTGCACCGGTGATTTTATCTGTTGCCTCTGGAGTGTGTTGATGACTGGCTATCCGTTCTGGCTGATGCTGGGCCTGATCCTGTTGATTTCCGAGTTTTTTGCCCCCGGCATGATTGCCGCCTTCTTTGGCATCGGCGCCCTGGTCGTTGGCCTGCTGACCCTGTTCGGCGTCATCGAAACCCTGCCAGCGCAGCTGACCCTGTTCGCCCTGGTCAGCCTGGCGGCCTTGTTTGGCCTGCGCAAACACTGCAAGCGCTGGCTGACCGGCGCGACCAGCAACCGCTCGCACAGTGATCTGGATGACAGCGGCCTGATCGGCGTGCGCGTCAGAGTGCTGACCGACTTCGCTCACGGCATCGGCCAGGTGCAACACAGCGGCGCCAAATGGGATGCCGAATCCAGCGACCCGCTCAAGGCCGGTGATCCGGCCTGGGTCATCAGTCACCGGGGCATAGTGCTGACCGTCAGCAGCACCTTGCCCGGCAAATCGTCCTGACACCCCCCTGTAAACAACGGAGCTAATGCATGGATATTGCAACCATGATTGCCTTGGCCTTTCTGGTCCTGGTCGTCATTACCGTGGCAAAAACGGCACAGATCGTGCCACAACGTTCTGCCTATATTGTCGAACGTCTGGGTAAATACGTGAAAACGCTGGAGGCCGGCTTTCACCTGCTGATCCCCTTCGTTGACAAGATTGCCTACAAACACACGTTGAAAGAAAATGCCATGGATGTACCGCGCCAGGCGTGCGTAACCCGTGACAACATCCAGATCGTGGTTGACGGCGTGCTGTACCTGCAAGTGGTCGATCCCAAGCAGGCCAGTTATGGTATTCATGACTATGCCTACGCGGCCATGCAACTGGCGCAAACCACTCTGCGTTCGGTCATCGGCAAGATTGATCTGGACAAGACCTTTGAAGAGCGCGAGTCGATCAACCTGCAAGTGGTTGAAGTGCTCGACGAAGCCGCCAAGCCCTGGGGCGTCAAGGTATTGCGTTATGAAATCGCCGATATCGAACTACCGGCGACCATTCTTGATGCACTGGAAAAGCAGATGCGCGCCGAGCGGGAGCGTCGTGCTGTGGTCGCCCAGTCCGAAGGTGAGCGTCAGGCCAAGATCAACGTCTCTGAAGGTATGAAGCAGGAAACCATCAACCTGTCCGAAGCCGACAAGATGCGTCAGATCAACGAGGCTGAAGGCAAGGCGCGCGAGATCGAGCTGATTGCCGAAGCCACCGCCGAGGGTCTGCGCCGGGTTGCCCTGGCGATCAACACCGACGGCGGCCAGGAAGCGGTCGGCCTGCGCGTTGCCGAACAGTATGTGCGCGAATTCGGCAAACTCGCCCAGACCAACAACACCATGATCCTGCCAGCCGAGCTGAGCAACATCGGCTCTGCGGTAGCGGCGATTACCAAGACACTGGAATCGACCAAAACCCGCTGACTTGCGGTGAAAGAAAGGGCGCCATTCGGCGCCCTTTTTGCATCCGGACTTTTACCCTGATGGCAAACCGTCATACACTTGCCGTCAATTCTCCTTTAGTCCCAGAGGCAACTGACCATGTCAGCCATAGCACCGCAAGACGAGCTCAACGACACGCAGGCCGCTCAGCAAAAAGCCATGCTGATGCGACTGGCCCGTGTTGAAGGGCAAATCCGTGGCATTCAGGCGATGATCAAGCGTGGCGAGCCCTGTGAAGCCATCGCACAGCAGTTCTCTGCCTCACGCAGTGCGCTGGACAAGGCCTACCGCATGATGCTGACCTGCCTGATCGAAGAGGTTCTGCTCGAACCGGGACAAGACCCGGCAGAAGCCATCGAGCAGATGCGCAAGATCTTTATCAAATACACCTGAACCTGCCGCACTTGGCGGCAGGCAGTTCAGACCACTGCGTGCCGGACACCACTCCCCCTGTATCAGGCTGACGCCACCGCTTGCCTGGTAGCCCGACGCTCCTTGTACTCCTCCAGATACGACATCAGTGCCGGAATGACCAGCAACACCAGCAAGGTAGAGAACCCCAGCCCGAAGGCAATCGAGGTCGCCATCGGAATCAGGAACTGCGCCTGCAATGAGGTTTCGAACAACAGCGGCAGCAAGCCGCCAATGGTGGTCAACGAGGTCAGCAGCACCGCGCGCAGGCGTTGCACCACGGCCTGATTCAGCGCCTCGGTAATCGCCAGCCCGCGTTTGCGCTGCTGCTCGTAGAAGGTCACCAGGATAATCGAGTTGTTGACCACGATCCCGGACAGCCCGAACAGGCCAAACAGCGACATGATGGTCATGTTCATGCCCATCACCCAATGCCCCAGCACGGCGCCGACCAGGGCCAGCGGAATCACCGCCATCACGATCAATGGCGTAGTCCACGAAGTGAATACCCAGACCAGAATGGCATACATCAGCAGCAGACCAATGATCAGGCCAGTGAGCATATCGGCCATGGTCTCGCGTTGGTCCGCCGAACGACCCTCGAAGCTGTAGCTCACGTTGTAACGCGCGGCCAGATCGGGCAAGGCCGGCGCCAGTGCCTCCAGTACCACCCCGGCTGTGGTCATTGCCGAATCGATATCGGCCGTTACCTCGGCGGCCAGGCGCCCTTCAGCATGGCGCAGCGCTTCAAAACCCTGCTGGGTACTGAAGTTGGCCACCTGTTCCAGGGGCACAAAACGGCCATCATCGAGGCGGATCGTCAGGTACCCCAGGCTGGCCAGGCGTTCGCGCTCATCCCGCGGTAATTGCACGCGCACCTCGATCTCATCCGACTGCTGCTGGTAGATCTGTGCCAGCCGGCCATCGTAGGCCGCACGCAACTGGTTGCCCAGGCTCTGGGTACTCAGGCCCAGCGCCTGACCATAAGGCGTCAGCGAATAGATCAGCTGTTCGCGGCCCCAGGCCATATCGTCTTCTACCGTCAGCACGCCTTCAATGGAACCCAGCATCTGGGCCAGCTCGTCCGCCGCTGCCTTGATCTGCAGGGCGTCCTCGCCACTCAGGCGCACATTGATATCCTTGCCCGGCGGGCCGGCCACGCGCTCGGTCATGACCAGGCGATCCAGTCCGGCCGGGGTTTCAATGCGTTCCCGCCAGGCACGAATAAAGGCCTGGTTGCGCACCGTGCGGTCATCCGGCGAAATCAGTTCCACCATTACCGAGCCGACCTGATCACCGCTGCGCCCGGTACCTGCCGAGCCGGTTATCTGCCCACGGCGGACAACAGCAGTTTCGATCAGGTCACCGCCCAGGGCAGCCTCGGTCTCGTTCAGGGTGTCCTGCAGGTGCTCGGTAAAGCGCTCCATGGTGCTGCGCGGGGTACCGGCGACAAAGGTCGCGTTGGCGTAGATCACCTGCGGCTCCGGGGTAGGGAAAAAGCTGAAGCCAATGCGCCCGCTGGCCATCAGGCCAATGGCAAACATGATCACCAGCAGGGCGCAGGCCAGAGTCGAGCCACGGTGCTCCAGTGTGCGCGCCGAAAAGCGCCGGAAAGGCCCTTCACGAAAACGCCCAAAGGCCTGATCAAAGCGGTTGCGGGTGCTGTCGAGCCGGTGCCCGGCACGGGCCAGAAAGGACTGGCGCAGGTTGACTGCCGGCGGCTTGAAGGCGTTGCGCAAATGGTGCGGCAAGACCACAAAGCACTCGATCAAAGAAGCCATCAGGATACAGATCATCACCACCGGAATATCCCCGAGGATATTGCCGAACACCCCACCGACCATCAGCAGCGGCATAAAGGCCGCAACCGTGGTCAGCGACGACGCCACTACCGGCCAGAGCATGCGTTTGGCCGCCCCCTCAGAGGCGTACTCGGGTTTTTCGCCATCACGAAAGTGCGCATCGGCATCTTCGCCGACCACAATGGCGTCATCAACAATGATCCCCAGTGCCATGATCAGGGCAAACAGCGAGATCATATTGATCGAGCCGCCAATCAGCCAGAACACCCCCAGCGCACCCATAAAGGCGGTGGGAATACCGACCGCGACCCACAGGGCCACGCGCGCGGGCAAAAAGAAATACAGCAGCAAGAGCACCAGCACCAGGCCGCCAATACCGTTATTGACCAGCAGGTTGATACGCTCGTTGATCAGTTGCCAGGCTTCATCATAGACATGCAACTTAAGGCCCTGCGGCAAGGTCGGGCGCACCTCTTCCAGCCAGTCGTTGAGAATGCGCGCCGATACCAGCGAGTGGCCATTTTCCGAGCGCTGCAACTGCATTTCCACCGCCGGGTAGCCCTGATAGCGCAGCATGCCCTGATTGCGCATTGATTCCTGACGGATACTGGCGACATCACCCAGCCGGGTATGGCGGTTGGCACCGGACTGCAAAATCAGCTCGGCAAACTGCTCTGGACTGCGGCGCTGCTCAATCGCACGCAACTCCCGCGCCGCATCCTGGTCACCAATCTGCCCTGCCGGCAAGTCACGCGATTCGGCGGCCACCCGGTCGGCAATCTGATCCAGGCTCAGGCCCAGTTGCTGCAAGTGAGCATTGGGCACTTCAATACTGATCTGCTGCGCAGGCAACCCGGCCAGATTGATGCGGTCGATGCCGCGTGCCAGCAGATCGCGCTCCAGCCGGTAAGCCAGAGCGCGCAACTCATGGTCGGCATAGGGACCATAGACCAGCACATTGGCCACCGGATCAAAACGGGCGACCCGCGCCACCTCCGGCCTTTCGGCGCCACTGGGCAGATTACGGAACTCATCGACCAGCTGGCGTACATCATCCAGCGCTACAATAGGGTCGCTGC
Source organism: Gammaproteobacteria bacterium (assembly GCA_023475025.1). Taxonomy (GTDB): domain Bacteria; phylum Pseudomonadota; class Gammaproteobacteria; order Pseudomonadales; family Pseudomonadaceae; genus Halopseudomonas. Next base: position 2,232 of record JAMCWB010000046.1, on the reverse strand, counting down.
CCTCGGTAAACTCCAGGGTAATGTTGGACACACCCTGGGCCGAGGTCGAGGTCATCGACTTGAGGTTTTCCACACTGCGCAGGCGTTGTTCCAGTGGAATGGTGATCGCCTGCTCGATGTCTTCGGCCGAGGCACCACTCCAGACCACCCGCACGGTGACAAAATCCAGCTCAAAGGTCGGGAAGAACTGGATATTCATCCGCGACAGGCCCAGCACACCGGCGCCGATCATCAGCAACATGAACAGGTTGGCCGCCACCGGGTGCCGTACGAAGAACCCCAACGGGCTACGCGAACGGCTCATCAGGGCTGCTCCTCGTCATCCGCGGCAGTATCCACTTTCAGCCCCTGCATGGCATTGGGCAGGTGGGTAACGATGATCTGCATACCGGCGACCAGATCCGGCGAGCCGACCAGCACCCGCCGCTCGCCCTGCTCATCACGGGTTTCACCCAGGCGCTCGACCTCAAGCCGCTGCATGCGGCCATCCTCAAGGGCATAGATGGTGTCATTACCGTAAAGCGCACTGTGCGGCAGGGCAACGCTGTTTTCCCGCGTTGGCCGGGTGGCACTCAAGGCCAGCAGATTGCCGATGCGCAGGCTCGGCGCAGGTTCATCCAGCTGGAACAGGGCTTCCACCCCACTGGCGTCAGCCTGCCCGGCAATACGCACCAGGGTCAGCGTCACCACGGGCTCATCGAGGGTTTCAGCGCGAATGGTCTCTCCTGCAGCCAGCGCCTGCAGATACGCCTGGCTGTAGACTTGCGGCAGCGCAGCGCGAACTTCCATACCAGCCAGCGGATACAGACCGAACAGGGCCTGATTGGCATTCACCTGATCACCCACGGCCACCTGGAGCTGGCTGACGATAGCATCGTAGGGCGCCACAAAGCGGCTACGTTCAGCATCACGCTGCATGCTGTCCAGCGCCGACTGGCTGCGTTGCACACGCGCCTGCAGGGCGGCTTCGCGGTGGGCAAAGGTATCAATGCTGCGCTGCCGGTTAGCCACCGTCAGCGCCGCACGCTCCATCGTATCTTCCGCATTGTCCAGCTCGGCGCGCGGCGCCAGCTCGCGTTCGACCAGCCGCTGCATGCGTGCCAGCGCCGCCTCGGCATTGGCCAGAATGCGCTGCTCCAGCTCCAGTGCACGCTGGTCATTGCGTTGCCCGGCGCGCTCGCTGGCCAGCTGGGCCTCGGCATCGGCCAGCTCGGCTTCGGCCTGCAGCAGACGCGGAGCAATGTCCGCCTCGTCCAGGGCCACCAGCAATTCACCTTCGGCAACCTGCTGACCATCGCGTACCGGCAGCTCGGCAATCCGCCCGGCCAGCGGCGCGACCACGGTAAAGCGCTGCGGCGACTCCAATTGACCGTACAGGGTCAGGCGCGGCTGCAAGGCCTGCGGCTGGATGACCTCGGTTTCCACCCGCCAACTGCGCTCACCCGGGCTGACCGGCTCGGGCGTCGGGCGCATGGCGCGCAGGACAACAAACACCACAACGGCAACAATTACGATAATCAGTGGCAATGGCGGCTTGCGCATGGGAGGTCCGTCGCTGAAAAAAACTCATCATAAAGCTTTGTGGTGGTTAAATGACAACACCCGGTGCATGACCGGGTGTTGCTGAAGCCTTGCTCCAGTAGATAGTTGGCGCTGGGCTCCCCACGCTCACTACCGGAACGGCACAGGGTGACAATCAAGGCATCCCGGTCCAGCCCCTTGGCCTCGAGCGCCGCTGCTACCTGATCGGCAAAATCCGGGTTCTGGTTCAGGCGGAAGCGGTTGTTGTCAGCATCAAAGTCGTGCCGGTCAACCATCAGGAAGGGAATGTTGGCATCAATACCCAAAGGCGTACCGACAAACATGATTTCTACCGGATCGCGCACATCGATAAACAGCATCTGCTCATCCTGCTGCTCCAACAAGGCCGCCGTATCGGCCGCGCTGAGACCCAGTTCAGCCGCATGCAGCTGCATGCTGGCAGTTGTCAGCAGGGCCAGATCACCAGCCTTGTCACACAGGGTCACAGGCCGGGTTGTGCAAGAGTTACTAGTAGCCACGTATTCTTGCCCATCAAGCTACAGGTTACTGGCATCGCCTTACCGTTATCAGAATGCGCGGAAAACCCCGTACTTTGAGTGCGGGGATGTAGAGCGCGTCGCCCACTAGGGCGACCGGGTTGGCCGATTCTGTTGCTCAATGTACTGGCGGACTACCGATAGGGGCGCACCG
>JAMCWB010000031.1 GCA_023475025.1 Gammaproteobacteria bacterium | reverse complement strand
AGCGGGCACGGTGGCGGTGTTCCTGAGTGACAGTATCGTGCATGAGGTATTGCCTTCGCGCTGCGAACGCGCCAGCCTGACCGGTTGGTTCCGCCGTCGTCCGGATAATCCATTATTGCGCTGATCAGGCGCTCAGGCGTTGGCGCAGCCGACCCAGACGGCCAAGCAGATTGCCCACCAGGCTTTGTTCGGTAGCCTGGCTGGGGGCTTCCGCCGCGCGATGGACTTGATGCCTGGGCTGAATTTGCCAATCCCTGGCTTTGTCGGCTGCGGAACGAATTGCCCGCTCATACATGCCGCTGCGAATCGGTTTGGGCAGGTAGCGGAAAATTTGTGCCTGATTGATCAGCTTGAGCAATACCTGAGTGTCCTGAAAGGGCGTGACAATGATACTCAGCAGGCGTGGATGGGCCTGAGCCAGGCTCATCAGCAAGGGTCTGATATCTTCCTCCTGCAATCTAATGTCGCTGACAAGAATATCCAGCGGCTGATCGTTGAGAAGTTCGAGAGCTTCGCTCAAGGTGTGCGCCTGATGCAGCTGGATGCCGCAGTTGCGACACAATTCAATAGTGTGTCTGACTGTATCCGGATCGGAATCCAGCAGCAGTAGCGACGGTTGACGATGGGCTTGCGTGGATGCCTGTGAACTCGCTGGGGTGATCAAAGCGCTTTGTTGTTCTACAAGTCTTGCCGCTTGCCGAAGTGTTTCCGTCATTGCCTGTGGGTCCCAGGGTTTGGTCAGGTAACGGAATATGCCGCCACTGTTCAAGGCATCAACGGCGGCATCAAGGTCAGAATAACCAGTGAGCAAAATGCGCAGGGTATGGGGGTGACGCTCCATAACCTGAGCGAGCAGTTGGCTGCCATTCATTTGTGGCATGCGTTGGTCACTGATGATGATGTCAACAGGTTCTTGTTGCAGACGCTGCAAAGCCCGCAATGGATTTGATTCGGTGAGTACCTGATACTGGCGGCGAAACTGCAAAGCCAGGCTGCGTAGAATGCGTTCTTCATCGTCAACGAACATGACGCGGATGGGCTGGGACATTTCAGGCACTCCTTGACAGGGCCGGGCTCTGGCTAACCGGCAGGCTGATTAGAAAGCGCGTACCACGACCGGGTTCCGACTTGAAGCGGATGCGTCCGCCATGGTCGTGGATGATCTGGTAGCTGATCGAGAGCCCAAGCCCGGTGCCTTGACCGACACTTTTGGTGGTAAAGAAAGGGTCGAAAATCCGCTTCTGAACTGACTCGGGGATGCCGCGCCCATTATCCTCAACCGATAAATGCACTTGATCCATTTCGGACCAGGTACGAACCAGAATCCGGCCAGGTCGGTCCATGGCCTGGGCTGCATTGGTCAGCAGGTTCAGCAACACCTGATTGATTTGCGAAGGGGTGCAGGTAATAGCTGGCAGCTCACCGAGTCGAGTTGTCACCTCGGCGTTATCCTTGATTGCGTTGCGGGCGATGACCAGTGCGTTGTGGACACATTCATTGAGGTTTACGGCTTCGGTCATGGCGCGATCAAGGCGGGAAAAATCTTTCAGACTGACGGCCAGCTCGGCGATTTGCTCAAGCCCGAACAAGGTGTCTTCAAGCAGTGGGCTGAGGTCTTCAGCCAGTTGTGCGGGGGCGGCTGCATCAGCTGCTTGCCGGGTGGCGGTGAAGGCGTCTGTGAGTTGCTCGTCGCTGGCGTGAGGATCATTGAGCAATTCCATCAGTTGGCTTTGCTGCTCAGCCAAAGACAGCACGGGACGCACCAGTTCGCCGAGCAACTGTACATTGTTTTTTACATAGCCCAGCGGAGTATTCAGCTCGTGGGCTACCCCGGCGACCATTTGTCCGAGTGAGGCCATTTTTTCAGCCTGGACCAGGTGACTTTGTGATCGTTTGAGTTGCTTGAGTGCCTGCTGCAGCGCCTTGTTGCGCTGCCCGATGCGCTTTTCCATGGCGCGCAACAGGTCCATCACTGTACCCAGTCCGCGATAGCGACCAGTACTGTCGACGAGAATGAAGTCTTCAGTGATCGGGTACTGCAATTGGGCTGTAATGATGTTGGCCGCGCGATCAAGCGGGGTATCTACATCGATGATCAAGGATTCCGGATTGCTTGCTTCGGTAATCGGATGCCGTCCCCACAGGTCGCGGCCGAAGCGCTGCATGAAAATGTTCTGCAAGCGATATCGACTGACCAGCCCCAAAGGCCGGCTGTCGACATCAACTACAGGTAAAGACAGAAAGCCCTTGTATGCTGGCTCCAGCAAACGGTCGGCGACATCGTTGATGGTTAGTTGTGCATTCAGCGGTTCAACGCTCAGGCACAGGTCGGCAAGGGTTTTGTTGCTGGACATGGTAACCAACTGGCAATGAAAGAAGTCGTCATTAAACCAGCGTCAGGTTTCTACCAGGTTACAAGCCAGTGCCGTCGCGCAGCAAAATAGCTGGCGACGGCGCGTCAAAACCGGGGAGTCCGGGGGTTAAAAAAGGATGCGGCAGCGGATAGTTCCTTTGACCTTTTGCAGCTTCTCCTGCGCCAGATCGGAATACTCCGCATCCACATCGACCACTACATAGCCGACTTTTTCGTTGGTCTGCAGGTACTGGCCGCAGATGTTGATGCCGTTTTCCGCGAACACCTGGTTGATTTCACTCATCACGCCGGGGATGTTCTGGTGGATGTGCAGCAGACGGTGCTGGTCAGGGTGTGACGGCAGGGCCACTTCGGGGAAGTTGACCGAGGTGATCGAGGTGCCGTTGTCACTGTAGCGAACCAGTTTTTCTGCCACTTCCAGGCCGATATTGGCCTGTGCTTCCATGGTCGAACCGCCAACGTGCGGAGTCAGGATGCAGTTATCGAACTCGCGCAGTGGGCTGACGAACTCTTCGGTGTTCGAGCGTGGCTCGACCGGGAAAACGTCAATGGCTGCGCCGCCCAGGTGCTTGTCTGCCAGTGCTCCGGCCAGGGCGTCAATGTCGACTACGGTACCGCGCGCCGCGTTGATCAGAATGCTGCCCGGCTTCATGGCGCGAATCTCTTCCTCGCCCATCATCCATTTGGTGGCCGCAGTTTCCGGCACGTGCAGGGATACCACGTCGGACTTGTTCAGCAGTTCGGTCAGTGAACCGACCTGTGACGCATTGCCCAGTGGCAGCTTGGTCACTACATCATAGAAGAGCACCTGCATGCCCAGACCTTCGGCCAGTACGGACAGCTGGGTGCCGATCGAGCCATAGCCGACGATACCCAGTTTCTTGCCGCGCACTTCAAAGGAGTTGGTCGCGGTTTTCAGCCAGCCACCACGGTGGCAGGAGGCGTTCTTTTCCGGAACCCCACGCAGCAGCAGGATGGCCTCAGCCAGCACCAGCTCGGCCACCGAGCGGGTATTGGAGAAGGGCGCGTTGAATACCGCAATACCGCGCTCCATCGCAGCGGTCAGGTCCACCTGGTTGGTGCCGATGCAGAAACAGCCAACGGCTATCAGCTTGGGTGCGTGCTGGAAGATCTCTTCGGTCAGCTGGGTGCGTGAGCGAATGCCGATAAAATGAGCGTCAGCCACAGCGGCCTTGAGCTCTTCTTCCGGCAGTGAGCCGGTACGGTAATCAATGTTGGTGTAACCAGCCGCCTTCAGCGTGTCGACGGCGTTCTGGTGGACGCCCTCCAGCAGAAGGAACTTGATCTTGCTCTTGTCCAGTGAGGTCTTGGCCATGGTCTGTGGTATCCGCAATACTGGTAGCGCCTGGGGCGCGGGTTGAGTGCTCCGGGCGGCTGCGATGAAGCAGTGCCGACGCAATCGGGCATGATTTGCCACAAAAGCGTCCTGTTTCGGAAGCCGCGTATGCTAGCATAATCTGTCTTTTTGATGCTTATTGCTGCGCGAATTCTATTCATCGCCAGCATGAATTCTGTGAGAGAGCCTGGTTGATGACCCCTGACGCCCTGATCGAGCAACTGAAAACCCTGGTGGATGCGGACAAGGTGCGCACCGATGCCGAGTCCCTGGATAACTGGGGCAAGGACTGGACCAAGCATTTTGCCCCAGCCCCGCTGGCCATTGTGTTTCCGAAAAGCACCGAGCAGGTGCAGGCCATTGTACGCTTTGCCAACCAGCACCAGGTCGCCCTGGTGCCTTCCGGCGGGCGCACTGGACTGTCTGCTGGTGCTGTGGCGGCCAGTGGCGAGGTGGTGGTGTCCTTTGACTACATGAACAAGATCGAGTCCTTCAATGCCTTCGATCGCACGGTAGTCTGTCAGCCAGGTGTGGTGACCGCCCAGTTGCAGCAATTTGCCGAAGAGCAGGGGCTGTATTATCCGGTTGATTTCGCCTCGGCAGGGTCGAGCAATATTGGTGGCAATATCGGCACCAATGCCGGGGGTATCAAGGTCATTCGCTACGGTATGACCCGCAACTGGGTGGCGGGTCTGAAGGTGGTCACCGGGACCGGCGAGCTGCTGGAGTTGAACAAGGATCTGATCAAGAACGCTACCGGCTATGACCTGCGTCAGCTGTTCATCGGTGCTGAAGGCACCCTGGGTTTTGTGGTTGAGGCGACCATGCGTCTGGAGCGCGCGCCGAAGAATCTGACAGCCATGGTGCTGGGTACGCCGGATTTTGACTCCATCATGCCGGTGCTGCACGCCTTCCAGAGCAAGCTGGATCTGACCGCGTTCGAGTTCTTCTCTGACAAGGCAATGGCCAAGATCATGGCGCGCGGCGATGTGCCGGCCCCCTTCGCCACCGAGTGCCCCTTCTACGCCTTGCTGGAGTTTGAAGCGCTCAATGAAGATATCGCCAATCAGGCGCTGGAGATCTTTGAGCATTGTGTGGAGCAGGGCTGGGTGCTGGATGGGGTCATGAGCCAGAGCGACCAGCAGTTACAGAATCTGTGGAAGCTGCGCGAATTTATCTCGGAAACCATCTCGCACTGGACGCCGTACAAGAACGATATTTCCGTTACCGTCGGCAAGGTGCCGGCCTTCCTGCATGACATTGATGCCATTGTCGCAAAGCACTACCCGGACTTCGAGATTGTCTGGTTCGGCCATATCGGTGACGGCAATCTGCACCTGAATATCCTCAAGCCAGAAGGCATGGATAAGGATGAGTTCTTCGGCAAGTGCGCGAGCGTGAATAAGTGGGTGTTCGAGATTGTGCAGAAATACGACGGCTCGATTTCAGCAGAGCACGGTGTCGGCATGACCAAGCGGGATTATCTGCATTACAGCCGCAGCCCGGAAGAGATTGCCGTGATGAAAGCGGTCAAGGCCGTATTTGATCCGAATGGCATCATGAATCCGGGCAAGATCTTTAGCGTCTAGCCCGCAGACGGCAAGCTGCAAACGAACAGTGGTTGCCTGCGCTCTGAGCCCGGCAACACACTATTCGCTTTCAGCTTTCAGCTTTCAGCTTTCAGCTTTCAGCTTTCAGCTTTCAGCTTTCAGCTTTCAGCTTTCAGCGTCCCTTTTACCGTGAGGTTTTGATGCCCTACCAACACCACTTCGCTGACGGCACGCTTATCGACCTGCCACTGGGCAAGGTTGTCTGTGTTGGGCGCAATTATGCCGAACATGCGCGTGAACTGAACAATCCGGTACCCAGTGAGCCGCTGCTGTTTATCAAGCCGGCTAGCGCTGTGGTGCCGCTCAGTGATGCCCCCTTGCAGCTGCCGGCAGGCAAGGGCAAGGTGCACTATGAGTGTGAAATAGCGGTGTTGATTGGCAAGCCGCTCAGTGGCGCTGTCAGTAGTGAGCAAGCGCACAAGGCGATCAAGGGGGTTGGTCTGGCGCTGGATCTGACCCTGCGTGAGTTGCAGGATCAACTGAAAGCCAAGGGTCACCCCTGGGAGCGTGCCAAGGCCTTTGATGGGGCTTGCCCGCTATCGGTATTTATCCGTCCGGAGCAGGCGCCGGGACTGACAGAGTTGCCGCTGCGTCTGGTGATCAATGGTGAAGTACGCCAGCAAGGTAGCAGCGCCGAGATGATCACGCCGATTCTCAGCTTGCTGCAGCAGATCGCCAGTGTGTTTACGTTGCAACCCGGCGATGTCGTCATTACTGGCACGCCGGCAGGTGTCGGTGTGCTGCAGCCTGGCGACGTGCTGGAGCTGGCCATTCCTGGCGCCCTGGAGCAGTCGGCAGAAGTTGCCCGCTGAGCCCTTTCCCGCTGAACCTTTTTGCTGGATGCCGTTCAAAGCCGCATTGCTAATAATGGTGCTGCTGGCATCCCTGCGTCGGAGTTCCGGGTGAAAAAAATACTTTTGGTTGTCGCTGTTCTGATTCTGGCTGTGCTGGCCTGGTTGTTTATGTCGGGTGTGGCCAGTCATCTGTGGCATGGCTGGCGTTTGTCGCGAGTGGAGTTGCCACCGCAGGCGCTGGACCTGTCGCGTTATCGTGCGGACATTCAGCGCAAGCAAGTGCAAGGCATTGAAGATGACCTGTCGGCGCTGACCTGGAACGCCGAAACCGGCACCCTGTGGTCCGTGCTCAACGGCCGGCCAGTGATTGTCGAGTTGAGTGATGAGGGCGAATTGCTGCGGGAAATCCGCGTAGAGGGTGTGCACGACCTGGAAGGGCTTTCGCATATTGCCGGCAAGCGCTTTGTGCTGGCCGAGGAGCGCAGCCAGCGCCTTCTGGTGGTCGATGTGCCGGATGACGCTGAGGTGGTAGACGTGAGTCAGGTTCCGGCGTTGATGATTGCTCTGGATCAAAGCGGAAACAAGGGCTTTGAGGGCACGTCCTGGGATGCCGAAGGGCGCAGGCTGCTGGTGGTCAAGGAGCGTGATCCGATGCGGGTTATGGCCATCAGCGGTTTTGTTGACCGCAATGAGGAAGACCCCTTGCGGTTGAGTATCGAAGAGCTCAAGGCCAGCGATTCGCCCAAGCTGTTTATGCGTGATTTATCCTCTGTTTCTTTCTTGCCGGATACAGGGCATCTGTTGCTGCTCAGTGATGAGTCAAAAATGCTGGTGGAGTATGGCGTCGATGGCAAGGCCTTGAGCATGCTCGGCCTGCGCATGGGCAGCGCAGGGTTACGCCGTAGCATTCCGCAGGCCGAAGGGGTCGCCCTGGATGATCAGGGCCGCATCTTTATCGTCAGCGAGCCGAATCTGTTCTATCGCTTTGTGCCGCCGGCCGACCAAGGTCGCTGAAGGCTCCAGCCTTCAGCCGCTTTTAGCATTTCAGTGTCTTGACGCCTTCCGTGGTGCCCAGCAGCAGGATGTCGGCTGGTCGATGGGCGAAGAGGCCGTTACAGACGACGCCAACGATGCTGTTGAGCTGGTCTTCCAGCTTGCGCGGGTCGTGAATCTGCATGTTGTGGATATCCAGGATCACATTGCCGTTATCGGTCACGCAGCCATCCCGGTAGACCGGGTCGCCGCCGAGCTTGACGATTTCCCGCGCGACATAACTGCGCGCCATGGGAATGACCTCGACCGGGAGCGGAAAGGCACCCAGGGTATCGACCAGCTTGCTGTCGTCGGCAATGCAGATAAAGGTTCTGGCTGCTGCGGCGACGATCTTTTCGCGGGTCAGTGCGGCGCCACCGCCCTTGATCAGCTCGAGGTGACGATTGCTTTCGTCGGCCCCGTCGACGTAGTAGTCGAGCTGGAAGACGTTATTCAGCTCGTAGACCGGGATGCCGTGCTTTTTCAGGCGAGTGGCGGTGGCCTCAGAGCTGGCAACGGCGCCGTCGAAAAAGCCTTTATGCCTGGCCAGTGCGTCGATAAAGCAGTTGGCGGTCGAGCCGGTGCCAATACCGATGATACTGCTGTCTTCCAGTTCAGGCAGTAGCAGATCGACGGCTGCCTGGCCGACGGCCTGTTTGAGTTGATCCTGGTTCATGCCGGGTGTCCCCTTGGCCGCTGGTTAAAGTTACGAATTATACGGGTTTGCTGCGGGCAACGTGTAGTCGTGCCGTCGTCAATTCGCTAGACTGGCCGTTTTCACCTCTGGTCAAGCTGAAACCTCATGCTGGAATCCTACGTCAAGAAAATCCTCTGCTCGCCGGTCTACGATGTGGCGGTTGAAACGCCCATCCATGCCGCGCCCTTTCTCTCAGAACGCCTGGGCAACACCGTGTTGCTCAAGCGTGAAGACCTGCAGCCGGTTTTCTCGTTCAAGATTCGTGGTGCCTACAACAAGCTGTCGCAGTTGTCCGATGAACAGCGCGCCAAAGGCGTGGTTGCGGCTTCAGCAGGCAACCATGCCCAGGGTCTGGCTTACGCAGCGCGCCATCTCGGGGTCAAGGCAACCATCGTGATGCCGCGCACGACACCGGAGATCAAGGTCAAGGCGGTGCGTGCCCGGGGGGCCAAGGTGATACTGCACGGTGATGCCTTTGACGAAGCGCTGGCCTATTCGCGCAAGTTGATCGAAGAGAAGGGCTATACCTATATCCATCCTTACGATGACCCGGACACCATTGCCGGTCAGGGCACCGTGGCCATGGAGATTCTGCGCCAGCATCAGGGGCCGTTGAATGCGATTTTTGTCCCTGTCGGCGGCGGCGGCCTGGTGGCAGGTATTGCTGCCTACGTGAAATACCTGCGTCCGGATATCAAGGTTATCGGCGTCGAGCCAACGGAAGCAGCTTGCCTGCAGGCGGCGATGGCGGCAGATGAGCGTGTGGTGCTCAGTCAGGTCGGGCTGTTCGCTGATGGCGTGGCGGTCGCGCAGATTGGTGAGCATACCTTTGAAGTCTGTCGTCATTATGTCGATGAGGTTATCACTGTAACCACCGACGAAATGTGCGCCGCGATCAAGGATATCTACGATGATACCCGCTCGATCTGTGAACCTGCGGGCTGCCTGGGTGTTGCCGGGATCAAGAAATATGTCGAACGTGAGGGCTGTGAGGGTCAGGTCTTTATTGCCATTGACTCCGGGGCCAACGTCAACTTTGACCGCTTGCGGCATGTTGCCGAGCGCGCCGAAGTCGGTGAAGGCCGTGAAGCCATCCTGGCCGTCACCATTCCCGAACGCCCGGGCAGTTTCAAGGCCTTCTGTGAGGCGCTGGGCAAGCGGTCGATCACTGAATTCAACTATCGCTTCTATGATCGCGCCGAGGCACATATTTTTGTCGGGGTGCAGACCCATCCCGAGTCGGACCCACGTGATGCGCTGGTCGCCAATCTTCATGAGCTGGGCTTCCCGGTGCTGGATATGACCGACAATGAGCTGGCCAAGCTGCACATCCGCCACCTGGTTGGTGGTCATGCCGATCATGTGCGCGATGAGGTGATTTACCGCTTCGAGTTCCCTGAGCGCCCGGGTGCCTTGTTCAACTTCTTGCGTAGCCTGGGTGGGCGCTGGAATATCTCGATGTTCCATTACCGTAACCACGGTGCGGCCTACGGCCGGGTTGTGGTGGGTTTGCAGGTGCCGGATAGTGACCGGCATCTGGTGGCCGAGGCGCTGGACAAGATTGGCTACCCCTACTGGGATGAGTCGGACAACCCGGCCTATCGTCTGTTTCTTGGCTGATTCAGGTGATGGGCTGGTCGTCGCTGCAGGTGCGGTTGCGGCCTGAACTTTTGGCCAGATAGAGCATGCGGTCGGCGACCTGGATCAGGTCGCTGGGCTGCTTGCCCGCATCGGGCACCAGGCTGGCCGCACCAATACTGATGGTCAAAAACTCAATCCCTTCCAGCGGATGGCTTATCTTGAGCTCAGCCACCGCCTGGTGCAGGTGTGCAGCCACCCGTTCGCACTGAGCCAGGTCGGCACCGGGCAGTATCACAGCAAACTCTTCACCGCCGTAGCGACAGGCGCAGTCGCCTTCACGTAGCAGGCTCGCACGCAATGCCCCGGCCAGCTGTTTCAGGGCCTCGTCCCCGGCCTGATGGCCAAGGCGGTCATTGAAGGGTTTGAAATGGTCAACGTCCAGCATCAGCAGGCCGATAGGTTCACTACTGCGCCGCATGCGCCGCCACTCGCTGGTCAGGGTCTGATCAAAGTAGCGACGGTTGAACAGGCCGGTGAGACCATCCTGGTTGGACAGGGCTTCGAGTCGGTGGGTGGCCGCCAATTGTTCACTGTTGTTGCGGCCGACGCAGATCAAATGGTCTCGGCCATAGCGCTGCATGTAGCTGACACTGATTTCCATGGGTATCAGCTCGCCATTGCGATGGCGCGCGTGCTGCTGATAGATGGCATTGCCCTTTGATTCAACTTGCTGCAGCAGCAGCTCAGACCAGGAGCGGTAATCCGGCATGATATCTTCTGGCGAAATCGACAGAATGCCGTCCAGTTCTTTCTGTGAATAGCCCAGGGTCTGCCAGCAAGCGCGGTTCATGTAGATGAGCTCCTGTGGCTCAAGACCAATGATGAACAGGGCGTCATGGCTGTGATCGGTCAGATCGAGGATCAGTTTCAGGCGTGCTGACTGCTGTTGCATGCGGTCTTCGGTGGCCTGGCGCCGCACAATCTCACGTTGCAGGCTATGGTTGCTTTGTTTGAGCTCGCTGGAGCGCTGCGCGCTGAGCAGAGCCAGCCACAGCACCAGGCACAAACTGATGCTCGCCAGCAAGCCGGCGGCCAGAATCATTGCTGGCAAGTCGGTGGTGGTTTCCTGTTTGAGTTGCAGGGTGGGTTGGCTACGCAGGATAAAACCCCGGTTGTCGCCGAGCGTCACCGGGCTTTCCACCGCCCAGTCCAGTGCCAGTGCGTCACTGCGCTGGCGACTGAAGAATTCGCCACGCTGGTCATAGAACACCAGGCTCAGGCGCTCCTCAGCCAGGTCACGCAGCAAGTCCTCGAGTAGTACCTCGACACGGAAGATAGCCAACAGAAAGCCATCGAAACGGCTCTCGCCGTCTACCTCACGGTAGACCGGCACGTAATAGGCGAGGCCGGGGCCGCCTTGTTGCAGCTCGAAGTTGTCACTCAGTTGAGGGTGGCCGGATTGGCGTACACGCTCAAGGAAAGGGTAGTTCGGGTGGTCCAGTGGGTAGGTGAAGCCGACCACGGCTTCATTGCCGGCCAGGGGCTCGATCCATTGCATGCGGTAGTTGGCATCCAGCCACTCGATTGCCTGATAGTTACCGACATCCTCAAGCAGGCGCTCAACATCCAGCAGCCATTGCTGGTAATTGTCGTGGTGGTAGGGCCAGCGTGCTGCCAGGCGACGCAGGCTGCTGGCCTGGCTGTCGAAGCGGGCTTCCAGCTGTAGGGCCAGTGCCTGGGTTTCCAATTGCAGGCGTGACATGGCTTGCTGCTTTTCTGCATTGGTCAGCGCCTGCCAGATCAGTAAGTTGGCAGCGATCAGCAGCCCGCACAGGGTGGCAATCAGCACCCGGGAAAAGCCCGGATTACGTGCAGCGATGCGAGATAGCATGGTTGGCCTCAAGATGACTGCTTACGTGATAGCACATCGCTGGTCTGCATGCCAGCACTGCACGGCTACCAGGCGCTGGTTCTGCCGTTGGCCAGTTCGACTATTTGATTAAAGTCATTATCACTCAATGGCATCACCGAGAGCCGGTTGCCACGTTTGAGCAAGGGCAGATGCTGAAGCGGGTTGCACGCTTTCAGTGCGCTCAGTGACACAAAACGGGGAAACTTTTCGCGCCAGCGCACGTCTACACAAAGCCAAGGCAACTTGTCTTCACTGGCGCGGGGGTCAAAAGTCGGGCTGTTCGGGTCCAGTGCACTGCGGTCCGGATAGGCAGTAGAGATGATTTCACCGCAGCCGGCGACGCCAGGTGGCGTGCAGCTGGAATGGTAGAACAGGAAGAGGTCGCCAGGTTGCATGCGGGCAATGAAATTCCTGGCCTGATAGTTGCGCACGCCGTCCCAGGGGGCTTGGCCTTGTTGCTGCAGGTCGTCAATGGAAAACGTATCAGGTTCGGATTTCAGCAGCCAGCAGCCCATTCAGGTGAGTTCCTCTAGCAGTATTTGACATAGGTTGTTGCATGATCTAAACAGTGTGTTTCATGAAAGTTGCGTCGAGTGCGCTGGGCCTTGCCGGGGGTTGGCTGGTCAGCGATTTGGCTGAAGTGTAGCTTGGCGCGCTATCTGCATACACAAGAAGATTGCCCATCAGTATAAAAAAGGAGAGGCAGCGATGCGTCGTAAACCGGATCCCATGTGGATTCTCGTTATTGTATTTACCTTGGGGGTGGTAACAACGGGTTATACCCAGAGCATGCTGGAGCGTAACGACTCACCGCCGACTATCAGCGCTCAGCCCTGAGTGCAGTAGCAGGCTACTGGTATCGGTAATGATGCCGTTGAGCGGAATATCCCAGCTGGCTACCGGCAATGCCTCGACTTGCTGACACTGGTGCGCCAGCCCGATCAGTTGCGGTCGTATCCAGGTAGAGCGTCGTTGCCTGTAGGCCAGGCAGCGGTCATAGAAGCCGCCCCCCATCCCCAGTCGATTGCCCCGGCGGTCAAAGCCGACCAGTGGCAGCAGCAATAGATCGAGCTGCCAGGCTTTTACCTGCCTGCGTGCGTCCGGCACCGGTTCACTGATACCAAAACGGTTCTTTATCCAGCGCTGCCCGGGCTGCAGGCGCTGCAGGCGCATTTGCTGGCGCGGCCAACTACCACTGACAACCGGCAGGTAGCAGTGCTTGCCCCGACGCTGGGCCAGTCTAAGCAGGGGAGAAGGATCGATTTCACCATCATTGGCCAGATACAGGCCGATGTGCTGGCTGCGCCAGAAGATGGGTAATTGAGCGATGCGACGGCACAGCTTGCGACTGGCAAGGGCTTGTTGTGCCTTGCTCAGGCGACGCCGTCGTTGGCGTAACTCGCGGCGCCATTGGCCGCGGGTCATGAATGAGTCCCCGGGAGTGCCGCTGCCGGGTTAGCCCTTGAACCCGAAAGTTCAAGGCGGAGGATGCCGCCAGGCCTAAGGCTTTCCGTCATGCGGACATGCACACTGGCTTTGGCAAGCAGCCCCCTGGTACAGAAGTATCGGCTCAGGGACATCTCCAGCTGGCAAACACCCCAGGGACGGTTACTACTGTACAGCATATTCATTCAGGATTCATGTAGCTGTCAGGCTTGATGGCGGGCCAGCGCCTGGTCCAGTCGGCTGACCAGTTCGCTGATCTGTTGTTGCTGGCTGTTCAACTCGCCATCCTTTTGCCGCCCGCCGGTGAGCATATCGTGGCTGATATTCAGGGCAGCCATCACGGCGATGCGTTCCACACCCACGACTTTGCCGCTGTTGCGGATGTCGCGCATGGTCTGGTCCAGGTGTCGTGCCGCCTGCTCCAGGTTGCCGCGCTCTTCCGGTGGGCAGCTGACACGGTACTCCTTGTCAAGGATGTACAGGGTTACGCTTTGTGGCTCGCTCATGCATCATGCTCCAGAGATTTCAGACGAAGAATCATGGCTTCGACCTTCTGGCGCGCCAAATCGTTCTTTTCAATCAGTTGTAAACGCTCTTCACGCCAACTGCGCTCCTGCGTCAGCAGGTGCTGGTTCTGCTGTTGCAGGCGCTCACAGAGCGTAATCAGCTCATTCACCCGCTGGGTCAGCGTGTTGATATCCGGTTGATCGGTTGGCGCCATCTTGTTTTCCCTGGAATTGGCCATTTGTTCAGGCAGACCTATAGAATATCCACCTATCCATGCATCCGGCAATGAGAGGCCCGCATCTATGGCACTAATGCCCGCCGTTTACGAGTATGACCGTTATGCCGAACTCTGCAATGATCTGGCTGCAGTTGGTCACCCGGCCGAGCTGCACGGCCACCTGGTTGGTCGCCTGGCGGCCGGAACCCGACTGGATCATGCGAGCTGGTTGCGGGTGGCGCAAGAGCTGCTCGATGGCCGTGCCGGCCTGGCCGAGCCGGGCAAGGTCATGCTGATCCAGTTACATGATGCCACGCTGGCGCAACTGACAGACAGCGGCTTTGAGATTACCCTGTTACTACCCGATGATGACGCTCCCATCGCACTGCGAAGTCAGTCGCTGGGGCAGTGGTGCAGCGGCTTTCTGGGCGGCTTTGGCCTGGTTGAGCGTGAGGCAGAGTTAAGTGAGGAAGCCAGCGGCGTGTTGCATGACTTCGCTGCTATTGCCCAGATCCAGGCCGAGGCAGACGACAGCGAAGCCAATGAAAGCGATTACATGGAAGTCATGGAATATGTGCGCATGGCTACCTTGTTGCTGTTCAGCGAGTGCCAGCCTGCCGACAAGGGTCAGCCCGAACCGCCCGCCGCACTGCATTGAGACAAACCGAGGTACGCATGCAAATCAGCAAGCAGGAATTCAGTCGTCGACGCAAGGCTCTGATGGCGCAAATGGTGCCAAACAGCATAGCCATCTTGCCGGCTGCGCAGGTCTATATCCGTAATCGCGATGTTGAGCACAACTACCGCCAGGACAGCGACTTCCAGTACATGACGGGGTTTCCCGAGCCGGAAGCGGTAGCTGTCCTGCTGCCGGGTCGCGAGCATGGCGAGTACGTGCTCTTCTGTCGGGAAAAAGATGTCGAGCGTGAACTCTGGGACGGCTATCGGGCCGGTCAGGATGGTGCAGTGGCCGAGTACGGCGCTGACGATGCCTTTCCGATCAATGACATCGATGACATCCTGCCTGGCCTGATTGAAGGGCGTGAACGGGTGTATTACGCCATGGGCGCCAATGCGGAATTCGATCGCCGCCTGACCGGCTGGATCAATACCATTCGCAGCAAGGCGCGCCTGGGTGCCCAGCCACCCAATGAGTTCGTTGCGCTGGATCACCTGCTGCACGACATGCGCCTGTACAAGAGCGCAAATGAAATCAAGGTGATGCAGGCGGCGGCACAGATTTCCGTCGAGGCGCACATCCGCACCATGCAGATCTGTCGCCCGGGTATGTACGAATATCAACTGGAAGCCGAGTTGCAGCATACCTTCATGCGCCACGGCAGCCGCTCGCCGGCCTATGCCTCGATTGTGGCCTCCGGGCGCAACGCCTGCATCCTGCACTACACCGAAAATACCCGGCAACTGCGTGATGGCGACCTGGTATTGATCGATGCCGGTTGCGAGCTGGATTGCTATGCCAGCGACATCACGCGGACCTTTCCGGCCAGTGGACGCTTTACCGCCGAACAGCGGGCCATCTATGACATAGTGCTGGCCGCCCAGGAAGCCGCCTTCGCCGCCATTGCCCCCGAGCGCCACTGGAATGAATCCCATGAGGCAACGGTGCGGGTAATTACCCAGGGGCTGGTTGACCTGGGTCTGCTGCAAGGCGATGTGGAGCAACTGATTGCCAGCGAAGCCTACAAGCCGTTTTACATGCACCGGGCCGGCCATTGGCTGGGTATGGATGTACATGATGTCGGTGATTACCGCGTCGGCGGCGAATGGCGGGTGCTGGAGCCGGGTATGGTGATGACGGTCGAACCGGGTATTTACATCTCGCCGGATAACACAGCGGTGCCGCGCAAGTGGCGTGGTATCGGCGTGCGTATCGAGGATGATGTGCTGGTCACCCGTGATGGCTACCAGCTGCTGACCGAGGGCTTGCCGCGCACAGCTGATGAGGTCGAAGCCTGTATGGCTGGCGCCGTGGTGGCCGCGTGAGCAGCATCTGCATAGTCGGCGGTGGCATGGTGGGCGCCAGCCTGGCGCTGGCCTTGCAGGCTGGTGCCAAGGCAGCAGGCTGGCAGATCCACCTGATTGAGGCGCAGCCACCCAAAGCCGGTGGCTATCAGCCCAGTTACGATGCCCGCTCGACGGCCCTGTCGCAGGGCAGTGCGCGTCTGTTGGCGCAGCTGGGTATCTGGGAGCGCCTGGCCGAGCGGGTTGAGCCGATTGCGCATATCCATGTCTCTGATCAGGGCCAGCCGGGCATAACGCGTCTGTCAGCGCGCGATGAAGGTGTGCCTGCACTGGGCTACGTGGTCGAAAATACCTGGTTGGGCGAGGTGCTGCTGCAGGCACTGGATACCTCGGTGGTGCAGTGGCTGGCGCCGATGCAGGTGGTTGCCGCCGATGCCCGTGCCGAGGGTTATGAATTGACCCTCAGCGGCGAGGGCGGTGAGCAAAAGCTGTCAGCCGATTTGCTGGTGGTGGCGGATGGTGGTCGCTCGGCTCTGCTGGATAACCTCAATGTGCATCGCCAGCAACGCCGTTATGGCCAGACGGCGATCATTGCCAATATCACCAGTAGTAAAGGGCACCAGGGTGTGGCCTATGAGCGCTTTACGCCCAGTGGTCCCCTGGCCTTGTTGCCGCTCAGCGATCAGCGCAGTGCACTGGTCTGGACCTTGCCGGAAGAGGAGGCAGATGCGGTGATGGCGCTGCCGGATAACGCCTTCCTGCAACAGTTACAGCAAGCCTTTGGCTATCGTTTGGGTGGGCTGGTCCGGGTCGGTGAGCGTCATGCCTATCCGCTCAGTCTGATCGAGGCCGCCGAGCAGGTGCGTTCGCACCTGGTGGTGCTGGGGAACGCAGCGCACAGCCTGCACCCGATTGCCGGCCAGGGTTTCAATCTGTCGCTGCGCGATACCATGGCACTGGCAGAACATCTGTTGGCGGCTGCCGCTGGTGGGCAGCATCCGGGTGAACTGGCGCTGTTGCAGGCCTATTGGCAGCAACAGCAGAGTGATCAGCAACTGACGGTGGCCTTCAGTGACCGTTTGACCCGCTTGTTCAGTAATCGCCAGCCTGTGTTGACGGCTGGTCGCAATCTAGGGCTTCTGGGGCTGGATCTGTTGCCGCCGTTCAAGCATATGCTGGCCCGTCAGGCGATGGGGCTTAAGCTCTGATGACTCAAGGAGCGCACATGGCGCCGGACTATGATCTGATAATTGTCGGTGCCGGCATGGTCGGCAGCGCCTTGGCCAGTGCCCTGCAGCGCAGTCGTTTACGTGTGGCCCTGGTGGATGCCAGTGCCTTGCCGGGGCAGGTGCCTGAGCCGTCGACGGTCTCCGGCTTTGATGCCCGCGTCAGCGCCCTGAGTGCGGCCTCGGAAAACCTGCTACGCCACCTTGGCGCCTGGCAGCAGTTACCGGCGGACACCGCCTTTGCCTATGAGCAGATGCATGTGTGGGATGCCGAGGGCACCGGGCAGATTGACTTTACAGCGGCTGCCTTGAGCGAGCCACGGCTGGGGCATATCGTCGAGAACCGGCATGTGCAGAGCGCCTTGCTGGCCAGCATTGATCCAGACCGGATCAGCTTGTTGGGTGGTCGCAAGGTTATCACCCTGGTACGCGAAGACACCGGCTGGCGGCTCAACCTCGAAACAGGAGAAAGCCTGCGCGCGCCCTTGATTGTGGCTGCTGACGGTGCGCGTTCACGGGTGCGTGAGCTGGCCGGTATGGCTACGCGTGAATGGGATTACCTGCATCACGCCATTGTTACCACGGTGGAAACCGCAGAGCCGCATCAGGCCACAGCCTGGCAACGCTTTTTGCCGACCGGCCCTCTGGCTTTCTTGCCGTTGCCAGTGCGAAACGGTCGACACTATTGCTCAATCGTCTGGTCGTTATTGCCGGATGCGGCTGATGCCGTCATGGCGCTGGATGATGCCGGGTTCTGTCAGGCCCTTGCCGAGGCCTTCGAGCACCGACTGGGCAGGGTGCTGGCCGCAGACCCGCGCCAGCGTATCGGTTTGCGCCAGCGGCATGCAAAAACCTATGTCATGCCCGGGTTGGCGCTGATGGGGGATGCGGCGCACAGTATTCACCCGCTGGCGGGGCAGGGCGCCAACCTGGGCTTTCTGGATGCGGCCGTGCTGGCTGATGTGCTCTTGCAGGCCAGCAGCCGTGGTGAATCACTGGCAGAGCTGGCCGTGCTGCAGCGTTATGAGCGACAGCGCATGGGCAATAATCTGGCGATGATGGTCGCGATGGAGGGTTTTCAGCGCTTGTTTCACGCCGATGCCTTGCCACTGCGCTGGTTGCGCAATGCGGGCATGAATATGGTTGACCAGCACAGCCTGATCAAGGGTCGGTTGATGCGCCAGGCGATGGGGCTGCAGGGTGATCTGCCGCCATTAGCACGTGATCCGCAGCTGAGTACAAGCGCATACTGACCTGCGTCAATGCAGTTGCATCTCCAGTCGTTTAAGTTATTGCTAATTTAAATGTTAATCATTATCATCTGGCAATCACTTACTCTGACTTGAGGGTCGTCCATGTCCTGCAAAACTCTTGTTGCTACTGCTGCACTTGCCTTGACTGCTGTTACCGGTTTTGCCCAGGCGAAGGAACTGGTGGTGTATTCCTCGCGCCAGGAGCACCTGATTCGTCCGGTCTTTGAGCTGTATACCGAAAAAACCGGCGTCAAGATCAACTACATTACTGATGGTGAAGCACCCTTGATGGCCCGGCTGCGTGCCGAGGGTGCCAACACCCCTGCCGATCTTTTTATTACCGTGGATGCCGGCAATCTCTGGCAGGCCGAGGAGATGGGCTTGCTGCGTTCGGTTAAATCGGACGTGATCGAGGCCAATATTCCCAGCCAGTACCGCTCATCCAACAGCCAGTGGACAGGTTTGTCACTGCGCGCGCGTACCATTGCCTACTCGACCGAGCGGGTCGATCCGGACACCCTGAGCACTTATGAAGCCCTGGCTGACGAGCAGTGGCAGGGTCGCCTGTGCCTGCGCACCTCGAAAAAAGTCTATAACCAGTCGCTGACCGCCACCATGCTGGAAACCCTGGGTGAAGAGAAAACGGCTGAGATCATCCGTGGCTGGGTCGCCAATACCTCAGTGCCCATCTTCTCCAATGACACCTCCTTGCTGCAGGCGATTGATGCTGGCCAGTGCGATGTGGGTATCGTCAACACCTATTACTTTGGTCGTCTGGAAAAAGACAACCCGGACATCAATGTAGCGTTGTTCTGGCCAAACCAGGACGATCGTGGCGTGCATGTGAATATTTCCGGTGCGGGTGTTACCCGGCATGCCAAGCAGCCTCAGGAGGCAATCAAGTTTCTTGAGTGGCTGACCACCGAGGAAGCGCAGCGGATCTTTGCCGATGTGAATATGGAGTTTCCCGCCAATGACCAGCTGCCGCCAGCAGACGATGTGGCTGCGTGGGGAGAGTTCAAGGCCGATACCATTGATGTGGAAATCGCAGGTCGTCGTCAGCCGGAAGCCATTATGTTGATGGACCGTTTGCGCTGGAATTGATTCAGCCCCCAACCCGCTGATCGATTCCGCTATACTGCTCGCCCGGCTCTGCGCCGGGCGATTGTATTTAACGCGGAGAGCTTGTGTCCCGTCACCCACTGACCCCGAAACGCCGCTGGCGCCTGACCGTGTACAGTCTGGCCGCATTGGTCCTGATGCCGATTGCGGTGATTCTGCTCAGTTGGCAAAACGTGGATGCCCAGATCTGGGGCCACCTGCTGCAAACCCAGCTGTGGCAACTGGTGACCAATACCCTGGTGCTGGTGTTGGGTGTCGGGCTGGGCGTTACCGTGCTGGGCGTCAGTCTTGCCTGGCTGGTCAGCCTCTGCGAGTTTCCCGGTCGGCGCTGGCTGGACTGGGCGCTGATGCTGCCCTTCGCGATTCCGGCCTATGTGCTGGCCTTTGTCATGATTGGTTTGCTGGATTACTCCGGCCCGGTACAAGGCCTGATGCGCGACTGGCTTGGTCCGCAGGCCGGGCTACCGCCGATTCGCTCCACCGGCGGCGTGATTGCTGTCCTCATTCTGGTTTTTTATCCCTACGTCTACTTGCTGGCACGCAGCGCCTTTTTGGCCCAGGGACGTGGCTTGATGGAAGCCTCGCGGGTGCTTGGCATGAGCCCCTGGAAGGCCTTTTGGCGAGTGGCCCTGCCGATGGCACGCCCGGCTATCGGTGCCGGTGTTGCGCTGGCCATCATGGAGACGCTGGCTGATTTTGGCGCCGTCTCGGTGTTCAATTTCGATACCTTCACGACGGCTATCTACAAAACCTGGTATGGCTTCTATAGCCTGTCGACGGCTACCCAGCTGGCCAGCGTGCTGCTGCTGTTTGTCTTTCTGGCCCTGCTTGCCGAACGCCGAGCCCAGGGCAGCAAGCGCTTTCCCGGTGCAGACAAGCCTCGTCAGGGGGTGCTCTATCGGTTGCGCGGACCAAAAGCCTGGTTGGCCTCCGGGTATTGTCTGCTGGTGCTCGCGGTGGCCTTCATCATACCCGTGCTGCAACTGGTTTTCTGGCTGTTCAACGGTGGCCTGGAAGAAATGGATCAGCGCTACTGGCGGGTAATTCGCAATACCCTGATCCTCGGCGCGATTGCTGCCTTTATAACCGTGCTTGCCGCCACCCT
This sequence comes from Gammaproteobacteria bacterium, assembly GCA_023475025.1. GTDB lineage: Bacteria > Pseudomonadota > Gammaproteobacteria > Pseudomonadales > Pseudomonadaceae > Halopseudomonas. The sequence goes on along the minus strand of JAMCWB010000031.1, from coordinate 32,178 downwards.
GCTGGTGCTTGGGCGACGCCTGCAACCGATCCGACGGGTCCGCAGTGCCGTCTCGGTTGCCAATCTCGGTTACGCCCTGCCAGGCTCGGTGCTGGCCGTGGGGATCATGTTTGCCTTCAGCTTTTTAGATAACCAGTTGTTGATTCCCTTGCGCCAATGGCTGGGCAATGAAACAGCCGGGCCCCTGCTGATGGGCAGCCTGTTTGCGCTGTTGCTGGCTTACCTGATCCGCTTTATGGCGGTTGCCTATGGCCCTCTGGATACCTCGCTGGCGCGGATACGTCCCTCCTTGCCCGAAGCGGCGCAGAGCCTGGGGCAGTCCGGCTTTGCCGTGTTCTGGCGGGTCTACCTGCCGTTGTTGTTGCCGGGCGTACTCAGTGCTGCCTTGCTGGTTTTTGTTGATGTGCTCAAGGAAATGCCGGCTACCCTGCTGATGCGTCCGTTCGGCTGGGATACTCTGGCGATCCGTATCCACGGCCTGACGGTGGAGGGGGAATGGGCGCGGGCTTCCTTGCCGGCGCTGACCCTGGTGGTGGTTGGACTGCTGCCGGTGATTATCCTGATTCGTCGCTCCGGGCGCGGCATGCGCCCTAACTGAGCCCAGCGCACGGCTTTTCGGGCGGGCTGATTGCCGACTGTCATCCCGGGCTGCACAAAGACCCCGTAATGCAGCTACAATTGCGCCTTTCTGCCCCCTGATCTGAAGGATGTCCGAATGGGTATGCGCACTCCGTTGTATGACAAGCACCTGGCCGCCGGCGGCAAAATGGTCGACTTTGGTGGTTGGGACATGCCCTTGCACTATGGCTCGCAGCTCGAGGAGCATCATCGGGTTCGCCGTGATATGGGGGTGTTCGATGTCTCGCACATGACCGTGGTGGATATCAGCGGAAGCGAGGCCAAGGTCTATCTGCAATACCTGCTGGCCAATGATGTGGCACGCTTGAGCATGGCCGGCAAGGCCCTGTACAGCGGCATGCTGAATGAGCAGGGTGGTGTGATTGATGACCTGATCGTCTATCTGTTTGCCGATGGCTATCGTGTGGTGGTGAATGCTTCCACGCGGGACAAGGATCTGGCCTGGATGCAGCAGCAGGCCGAGGGGTTTGCCGTTACCCTGCGCGAGCGTGATGACCTGGCCATGCTGGCCGTGCAGGGACCGCGTGCGCTGGACGTCTGCAAGGGGCTGGTCAGCGATACCCGCGCCGCGCTGATCAATGACCTCAAGGTTTTTCAGGGTTTGCCCGCTGGTGACTGGTTTATCGGCCGGACCGGCTACACCGGCGAGGATGGGCTGGAAATTATCCTGCCCGCTGATGAGGCGCCGGCATTCTGGGATGCCTTGCTGGCAGCCGGTTGTGCGCCCTGTGGCCTGGGTGCTCGGGATACCCTGCGCCTGGAAGCCGGGCTCAACCTGTACGGCTCGGATATGGATGAAAGCGTGTCACCCTTGGCCGCGAATATGGCCTGGACCATTGCCTGGGAGCCGGCTGAGCGTGACTTTATCGGGCGTCAGGCGCTGGAAGCCCAGCGTGCGGCGGGTGATCAGCCGAAACAGGTTGGCTTGATTCTGCAGCAGCGCGCCGTGTTGCGCGGCCATCAGAAGGTGATTGTGCCAGGTGTGGGAGAAGGTGAAATCACCAGTGGCAGCTTCTCGCCGACCCTGGGCTGCTCCATTGCTCTGGCGCGCGTGCCGCGCGGCACTGCGGATACCGCCCAGGTCGAGATTCGTGGCAAGCTGCTGGACGTGCAGGTTGTCAAACCCGGTTTTGTTCGCCATGGTCAGCCACTGCACGGTTGAGCCTGGTACCTATTTCTTTGTTTTGAGGATATCACTATGAGCACTATTCCCGCCGAACTGCGCTACGCCAGCAGCCATGAATGGGTTCGTGAAGAGTCAGATGGCACGCTGACCATCGGTATTACCGATCATGCTCAGGATCTGCTGGGTGATGTGGTGTTTGTCGAATTGCCGGAAGTGGGCCGTGTTGTCAGCGCCGGTGAAGAGTGCGCCGTGGTCGAGTCGGTCAAGGCCGCCTCTGACATTTACGCCCCGGTCAGCGGCGAAGTCATTGCCATCAACGACAGCCTGGATGAGGCGCCGGAAGGCGTCAATGGCGACCCCTACGGCGAGGCCTGGTTCTTCAAGATCAAGCCCAGTGACAGCAGCGAGCTGGACAAGCTGCTGGATGCCGAGGCCTACGGCGCCTCACTCTGAAGCTATTGAACGATTGCAGTGCAAAGCCCTGAGACCCTTCAGGGCTTTTGTCTTTCTTACCTTGAGCAGGTGCCTCCGATGCGTCATACCCCAAGCCTCCCTGAACTTGAACAGACCGATGACTTTATCCGTCGTCATATCGGCCCGGATGCGGCTGAACAGCAAGCCATGCTGGACACCCTGGGTGCGCCATCGCTGGCCGAACTGATTGCGCAAACAGTGCCGCAGAGCATCCTGCGTGACGACCTGCTCGGGCTGTCTGCACCGCGTACCGAGGCCGAGGTACTGGCCTATCTGAAAGGCGTGGCCAGCAAGAATCAGGTGTATACCTCCTGCATTGGCATGGGCTATCACAACACGCTGACGCCGGCGGTGATTCTGCGTAACGTGCTGGAAAATCCGGGCTGGTATACCGCCTACACCCCCTACCAGCCGGAAATTGCCCAGGGCCGCCTGGAAGCGCTACTGAACTTCCAGCAAGTGACCATCGACCTGACCGGTATGGAGCTGGCCAGCGCCTCCTTACTGGACGAGGCGACCGCCGCTGCCGAGGCCATGGCCTTGGCCAAGCGGGTGGCCAAGAGCAAGAGCAACCTGTTCTTTATCGATCAGGACTGCCACCCGCAGACCATTTCCGTGGTCTGTAACCGCGCTGAAGCCTTCGGCTTCGAGACCGTGGTAGCTGATGTAGCCACGCTGGGTGAGCATGAGGTCTTCGGCGCACTGTTCCAGTACCCGACCACCTGGGGCGAGATCCGTGACCTGAAACCCTTGATCGAGCAGGTGCAGGCGCAGAAAGGTCTGGCCTGTGTCGGTGCCGACCTGCTCAGCCTGGTGCTGCTGACCCCGCCCGGTGAGCTAGGCGCCGATGTAGTCTTCGGCAGCGCCCAGCGCTTTGGCGTGCCCATGGGCTACGGCGGGCCGCACGCGGCTTTCTTTGCTACCCGCGACGCCTACAAGCGCGCCATGCCGGGTCGCATCATCGGCGTTTCCGTCGATACCCGCGGCAACCGTGCTCTGCGTATGGCGCTGCAGACCCGCGAGCAGCATATCCGCCGTGAAAAAGCCAATTCGAATATCTGTACTGCTCAGGTACTGCTGGCCAATATCGCCAGCTTCTATGCCGTCTACCATGGCCCGGAAGGCCTCAAGACCATTGCCCGCCGCGTGCAGCGGTTGACTGCCATCCTGGCCGATGGTCTGGCGCAGGCGGGTATTGAGCGGGTCAATCAGCACTATTTCGACACCTTGACGCTGAAGGTTCCGGGTAAGGCCGCACAGATTGTCGAGCGGGCGCAGAGCGCGCGCATCAACCTGCGTCTGATTGATGCCGACACCCTGGGCGTCAGCCTGGACGAAAGTACGACGCGCAGCACCGTCGAAACCCTGCTGGCCTGCTTTGCCGGCGACAGCCATGGGCTGGCTGTAGCGGATCTGGATGCCGCGATCACGGGGGAGCCGGGTATTCCGGCCGAGCTGAGCCGGCAGTCAGGCTTCCTGACTCATCCGGTGTTCAACAGCTACCACTCGGAAACCGAGATGCTGCGCTACATCAAGTCACTGGAGAACAAGGACCTGGCGCTCAACCATGCCATGATCCCCCTCGGCTCCTGCACCATGAAGCTGAATGCCACCGCCGAGATGATTCCGATCACCTGGCCCGAGTTCGGTCAGCTGCATCCCTTTGCGCCGCTGGCTCAGGCTGAAGGCTACCAGGTGATGATTGCCGAACTGGAAGCCATGCTGCGTGAAATTACCGGTTTTGATGCCATCTGCATGCAACCCAATTCCGGCGCCCAGGGCGAATACGCCGGCCTGCTGGCGATCCGTAAATTCCACGAAGCCAATGGCGAAGGGCACCGCAATGTGTGTCTGATTCCAACCTCGGCGCACGGCACCAACCCGGCCTCGGCGATGATGGCGAGCATGCGGGTGGTGCTGGTCAATTGTGACGATCAGGGCAATGTGGACGTGGATGACCTGCGCCAGAAGGCGGCAGACAACGCGGCCAACCTGTCCTGTCTGATGATCACTTATCCCTCGACCCATGGCGTCTATGAGGAGGGTGTTCGCGAGATCTGCGAGATCATTCACCAGCACGGCGGCCAGGTGTATATGGATGGTGCCAACCTGAATGCCCAGGTGGCGCTGACCCGGCCGGCGGATATCGGCGCCGATGTGTCCCATATGAACCTGCATAAGACCTTCTGTATCCCCCATGGTGGCGGTGGTCCGGGTATGGGCCCGATTGGCGTCAAGGCGCATCTGGCACCCTTTGTCGCCAACCACCCGGTGGTACCGCTGGACGGGCCGAATCCGGAGAACGGCGCGGTCAGTGCCGCGCCCTGGGGCAGTGCCAGCATCCTGCCGATCAGCTGGACCTATATCGCCTTGATGGGCGCCATCGGTCTGCGTCAGGCCACCGAGGTGGCGATCCTGAGTGCCAACTACCTGGCCAAGCGCCTGGGCGAAGCCTATCCGGTGCTCTACAGTGGCCGTAACGGCCGCGTGGCGCACGAGTGCATCATCGATATTCGCCCGCTCAAGGCAGCCTCCGGTATCACCGAGGAAGATGTCGCCAAACGCCTGATGGACTTCGGTTTCCATGCGCCGACTATGTCTTTCCCGGTCGCCGGCACCCTGATGATCGAGCCGACGGAAAGTGAGTCCAAGGCCGAGCTGGATCGTTTTGTTGATGCCATGCTGACCATTCGGGCCGAGATCAGCCGGGTCGAGCAGGGCGAGTGGCCGGAAGCTGACAACCCGCTGCGCCATGCGCCGCATACCCTCGCCGATATTACCGGTGACTGGGAGCGCCCCTACTCGCGGCAGGAAGCGGTATTCCCGCAGCCCTGGGTGGCGGCGAATAAATTCTGGCCCAGCGTAAACCGGATTGATAACGTCTATGGTGATCGCAACCTGTTCTGTGCCTGCCCACCGGTAGAGAGCTACCAGGACTGAGGAAAGCGCATGGCCACGACCGACGATAACAAGCAGGGGCTCAAGCTGTGCCGGGTCGGTATTGATACCTACCGGGAAAACGTGGCTTACCTGCACCGGGATTGCCCGCTGTATCGGGCCGAGGGCTTTCAGGCCCTGGCCAAGGTGGAAATCCGCAATAACGGCAAGCGGGTGCTGGCCAGCCTGAATGTGGTGGATGACGAGCGTATCGTTGCCTGCAACCAACTGGGCCTGTCCGAGGATGCCTTTGCCCAGTTTGGTATAGCAGAAGGTGAGGTGGTGAGTATCTCGCAGGCCGAGCCGGCCGGCTCCATTTCGGCACTGCACCGTAAGATCGCCGGCGAGCGGCTGACCCGCGATGATTTCCGCCGCATCGTCAGCGATATTGCTGAGCACCGTTACTCGAAGATCGAGCTGACCGCCTTTGTCGTCGCCTGCAATCAGGGCGAGCTGGACCGGGAAGAGGTGTTCTACCTCAGTGATGCCATGAGCCGGGTCGGTCGCCGGCTTGACTGGCAGGAACATCCGGTGGTCGACAAGCACTGTATCGGCGGGATTCCCGGCAATCGTACCTCCATGCTGGTGGTGCCCATCGTGGCCGCCCACGGCATGCTGTGCCCAAAGACCTCATCGCGGGCGATCACCTCGCCCGCCGGTACGGCCGATACCATGGAAGTGCTGGCCAATGTCGAGCTGCCCTTTGATGAGCTGAACGCGCTGGTGCGCACCCATCGTGGTTGCCTGGCCTGGGGTGGCACCAGTGACCTGTCACCGGCGGATGATGTGCTGATTGCGGTGGAGCGTCCGCTGTCGATCGACTCGCCGGGTCAGATGGTGGCCTCGATCCTGTCGAAAAAGGTCGCTGCCGGTTCCACCCACCTGCTACTGGATATTCCGGTCGGGCCGCACGCCAAGGTGCGCAGCATGCCGGAGGCACGCCGCCTGCGTAAGCTGTTTGAATATGTTGCCGACTGCATGGGGCTGGTGATCGAGGTAGTGATCACCGACGGCCGCCAGCCGATTGGCCAGGGCATTGGTCCGGTGCTGGAGGCGCGTGATGTCATGCGTGTACTGCAGAACCACCCAGATGCGCCGATGGACCTGCGGCAGAAATCCTTGCGCCTGGCCGGGCGTATGCTCGAGTTTGATCCCGATGTGCGCGGCGGCGACGGCTTTGCCATTGCACGCGATATTCTTGATTCCGGGCGGGCCATGGAAAAGATGCAGGCCATCATCCAGGCCCAGGGCGCCAAGGCCTTTGACCCGGACAAGCCGCCGTTGGCACCGCACAGCTTTGATGTGCTGGCCCCCGAAGACGGCGTGGTACTGGGTATTGATAACCTCAAGTTGGCGCGCATTGCCCGACTGGCTGGCGCACCCAAGGCCATCGGTGCCGGGGTGGATATGCTGGCGCGGATCGGCGACCGGGTAACCGCCGGCCAGCCGTTGTACCGGGTCTATGCGGCCTATCGTACCGAGCAGAATTTTGCCCGCCAGGCCGCTGAGCGCCACAGTGGCTTTGCCCTGGGTCTGGCGGAAAACCTGCAAACCCTTAACGTGGAGTTCTGATTATGGCGAGCCTGTTGTTGCACTTTGCCGATGAGGCGCAGCCAGCCAGTCGTCTGGCGGAGAGCCTGGGTTTGCCGTTGGCCGAGATCAGTCGCCACCGCTTCCCGGATGAAGAGCTGCGGCTGACATTGCCCTTTGCTGCGGACACGCGCTTGCCTGATACCCTGGTGTTGTACCGCAGCCTGGACCGGCCCAATGACAAACTGGTCGAGTTGTTGCTGCTGGCGCGCCACGCCAGGCAGCTGGGTATCGGCAAGCTGATCCTGGTCGCGCCTTACCTGGCCTACATGCGCCAGGATATTGCCTTCAATCCCGGTGAGATCGTCAGTCAGACCATTGTCGGCGGCTTCCTGGGCGAGCTGTTTGACGCCGTGATCACCGTAGACCCACACCTGCACCGGATCGAACGCTTGCAGCAGGCCATCCCGCTGGATCAGGCCATTGCCCTGTCGGGTGCACCGCGACTGGCCGACCTGGTGGCCGACAAGCGCAGCAATCCGATGTTGATGGGGCCGGATGTCGAATCCCTGCAGTGGGTGGAAAGCGCTGCGCAGGCGCATGGTTTTGACTATGCCGTGTGCACCAAGGTCCGCAGCGGCGACACCCAGGTCGCCATCCAGTTGCCCGATCTGGATGTGCGCGGGCGTGCCGTGGTGCTCATGGATGATGTCGCCAGCTCCGGCCGCACCATCGCTGGTGCCGCCGAGCAACTGTTGGCGGCGGGTGCCGCTTCGGTGGATGTCGCGGTGACCCATGCCCTGTTTGCCGGCGATGCGCTGGATGTGATCAAGGCAGCAGGGGTGGGAGAGGTATGGAGCACCGACTGCATCGCGCACCCGAGTAATGCGATTGCCATGGCGCCCCTGCTGGCGGATTCTTTGCAGCCCTTGCTCGACTGACTCGACTACTCCCTTCAGCCTCTTCCTCCTGCTCGACACCTGTCCTTAGGGGCGGGTGCTGTGTCATATATATGAAATTCCATATATACGAAAAATCATATATACTAGGGTTGATCTGATCTTTTCCGGAGCTGCTCCATGCTGACCCCGCAACGCCTGTTCAAATGCCTGGGTGACCCCACTCGATTGACCATCATGCTGCTACTCGCCGATGAAGACGAGCTGTGCGTCTGCGAGCTGGTCTGTGCATTGGATACCAGCCAACCGAAGATCTCCCGGCACCTGGCCGAGCTGCGCCAGGCCGGATTGCTGGAAGACCGGCGGCAAGGTCAGTGGGTGTATTACCGCTGGGAGCCGACGCTTCCGGCATGGGCACACACCATCCTGCGTGCGGCGGTTCAAGGTCAGCAGACAGAGCTGCCCGCATACCAGCAACGCCTGCAGAGCATGGGCGAGCGCCCGTTACGTCAGGCGGCTTGTCGCTGATCAGCCATACTGGGTTAAAGCATTAGCCTTATCAGGAGCCACAGATACAGTAGATTCGATAGCGCAGTTATTTGCGCAACAGGAGGACAGCATGAGCATCAAGGTAGGCATCAACGGTTTTGGCCGTATCGGCAAGCTACTGGTTAGGGCGGCCTGGGATTGGCCGGAGCTGGAGTTTGTACAGATCAACGATCCAGCGGGCGAAGCGGCAACCCACGCGCACCTGCTCAATTTCGATTCGGTGCATGGGCGCTGGCAGCATGAGGCGCAGGCCGAGGGCAATGACCTTGTGATTGGCGGCAAGCGATTGGTGCTGACGGCCAATCGGGCGATTGCCGACACCGACTGGTCCGGCTGTGATCTGGTGATCGAGGCCAGTGGTGTCAATAAAACGGTCAAGGTGCTGCAGGGGTATCTGGATCAGGGCGTCAAACGCGTGGTGGTCAGTGCGCCGGTGAAAGAACCCGAGGCGCTGAACGTGGTGATGGGCGTCAATCAGCACCTGTTCGATCCAGCCAGGCACCGCATTGTCACCGCGGCCTCCTGCACCACCAACTGCCTGGCCCCGTTGGTCAAGGTGGTGCATGAGAAACTGGGCATCAAGCACGGCTCGATTACCACCATTCATGATCTGACCAATACCCAGAGCATCCTCGATCAGCCCCACAAGGATATGCGTCGGGCACGTGCCTGCGGCATGAGCCTGATTCCGACCACCACCGGTTCGGCGACGGCGATTGCGGAAATTTTCCCCGAGCTGCGTGGCAAGCTCAATGGTCACGCGGTCCGCGTACCCCTGGCCAATGCCTCCATTACCGACTGTGTGTTTGAAGTGGAGAAGGCGACCAGTGCTGAGCAGCTGAATACCTGGTTCAAAGCGGCTGCCGAGGGAGAGTTGAAGGACATTCTTGGCTATGAGGAACGCCCGCTGGTGTCGATTGACTATCGCACTGACCCGCGCTCGTCGATTGTCGATGCGCTGTCGACCATGGTGGTCAATGGTACTCAGGTAAAGATCTATGCCTGGTATGACAATGAGTGGGGTTATGCCAATCGGACGGTTGAGCTGGCGCGGTTAGTGGGCGCGGCTTGAGGCCGCGACAAAGCCTGGCAGTTATGCACTGAGTCGCGTGCGAGCATAGCCTGCGGGTGTTTCGGGCCGTCGATGCCCTGGACGGGCATCGTCGAGCGCCCATGGATGGGTTCACAGCGTGCCCGAAACACCCGCAGGCTATGCTCGCTTGCACGGATAAATAGCGAGCAGCTCTCCCACCACCACCACCAGCATGCAGTGCGTGCAACGCCAAGGTGTCGGAACCCTTTACATGCGAATACTGAACAAGCTGTCCCCCGATATCCGCCAGTATCTGGTGGTGACCGGCAACTACTGGGCCTTTACCCTCACCGATGGCGCGCTGCGCATGCTGGTGGTGCTGCATTTTCACAGCCTGGGTTACAGCCCGCTGCAGATTGCCGCGCTGTTTCTGTTTTACGAGATATTCGGGGTGGTCACCAATCTGGTCGGCGGCTATCTGGGCGCGCGTATCGGGCTGAATCGGACCATGAATATCGGTCTGGCCCTGCAGGTGATTGCGCTCTTGATGCTGACCGTGCCGGCGGCCTGGTTGACGGTGGTCTGGGTGATGGCGGCGCAGGCGTTGTCCGGCATCGCCAAGGACCTGAACAAGATGAGCGCCAAGAGCTCGATCAAGCTGCTGGTGCCGGATAACCAGCAAAGCCAGCTGTATCAGTGGGTGGCGGTGCTTACCGGGTCGAAGAATGCGCTCAAGGGTGTCGGTTTTTTCCTCGGTGGCGGGCTGCTGGCCTGGCTGGGGTTTGGCGGTGCCGTCCTGGCTATGGCGCTGGCGCTGGGGCTGGTCTGGCTGGCCAGTCTGGTTCTGCTCAAGCGTGATCTGGGCAAGGCCACGGCCAAGCCGAAATTCCGTGAACTGTTATCCAAAAGTCGCCAGATCAATGTGCTGTCGGCGGCGCGGCTGTTCCTGTTTGCTGCGCGTGATGTGTGGTTTGTGATTGCCCTGCCGGTGTACCTGAGCAGCGTGTTTGGCTGGGATTTCTGGCTGGTGGGTGGTTTCATGGCGCTCTGGGTGATCGGTTACGGCATCGTGCAATCGCAGGCACCGGCCATCACTGGCAAGCGCAGTGGTCGCGTGCCGGGTGGGCTGGCGGCCAGCGGCTGGGCGGGCGTGCTGGCGCTATTGCCGGCGGGTATTGCGCTGGGGTTGTGGCTGGGGGCGAATCCCTATGCGGTGCTGCTGGGCGGGTTGCTGATCTTTGGGGTGCTTTTTGCGATCAATTCATCGCTGCACAGCTACCTGATTGTGTCCTACGCCAAGGCGGATGGGGTATCCCTGGATGTCGGTTTTTACTATATGTCCAATGCAATGGGTCGGCTGCTGGGCACTGTGCTGTCTGGCTGGGTCTATCAGGCGTACGGCCTGGAGGCCTGTCTCTGGGTGTCGGCTGGCTTCCTGCTGGCGGCAGCACTGATATCCCTTGCTCTGCCTCGGGCCGGCCAGCCTCAGACCTGAGCTTCCACGGCCGGTGCGCGGTCGTGCAGATGCCAGGCACAGAAACCACCAAGGGTGGCGACCGCCAGACCAGCCAGGGCAATCATCGACAGTGACAGGCTCTGGGTTACCCAGGCGCCCAGAGCAGCGCCCATACCCTGGCCGAGAAACATCATCGAGCCGTTCAGGGCTATCGCTACCTGTCTGGCATGGGGGGCAGCCTCCAGCAGTTGTGCCTGAATCAAGGGGGTCAGTGCAAACAGGGCCGCAGAACTGAGCATGACTGCGCCGCCGAGCAGCAGCCAGCTGATAGCGCCTTGTTGCGGGGCTACCAGCATGGCCAGGGTATAGAGCAGCTGGGTCAGCGCCAGTACGGCAAAAATGGTGATCAGCACCTGGCGCGGGTGGCTCGGATTACCCAGTTTGCCGGCCACCATGATGCCCAGCAGGGCGCCGACGCCGACCAGCATCTGGATCAGGGCCACCTGCCGGGTGTTGCCGATAATGAGTTCCATCACCGGCGCGATGTAGGGGATAACGCTGAAGGTGGCGCAGAAAGCCGTCGCGGTCATCAGCAACAGGCGCCGTATTTCAGGTTGCCAGCCTTGTTTGAGCAGGTGCCAGCCAACGTCATCTTCGCTGCGAATGGTCGGCAGGGTGCTGCGGATGGCGATAGCCGAGAACAGGCAGATACCTGCGGCCAGCAGGAAAGTGGCGCGCCAGTCGAAGGCGGCACCGACCAGGCTGCCCAACGGCATGCCGAACAGAAAGGCGATCACCATGCCGCCGGTCACCATGGCCAGTGCAGGGCCGCGTTTTTCCACCGGCAGCAGGCTGCCGATCACCGCAGGTACTACCGGCATGATCAGGGTGGCGGCAAGGCCGGCAGCAATACGCAAGACAATCAGCTCGGAGAAGGTGTTGGCCAGGGCGGCCAACAGGTTGATCACAGCCAGGCCCAACATGGCCATCCACAGCAGGCGGCGCCGCTCCCAGCGTCCGGTTTTCAGGGCAATCAGCGGCGCGGTCATGGCATAGGTAATGGCATAAGCCACTGCCAGATAGCCTGCAACCGCCACGCTGACGCCCAGATCAGCCGCCAGTTCGATCAACAGGCCAGCAAAGACAAAGGTCTGGGTGCCGACGGCACAGGTCGCGGTGGTCAATGCCAGTAAACTGCGTGAAAACATGGGGATGCCTTGAAGGTACTTGAATGCGTCTCAGTGTACGGCAGGAGCCTGTCAGGCGGGTATGGCCATTCAAGCCAGAAATCATGCCGCCAAAGCCGGCAGTGAACATGGATGTAACTGCAACGGCATGTTTCAATGGGCTTCGCCGCCGCCAGATTGGCAGTACAGTTATGAACTTTCCGAATTTGTGCAAGGAGCATTGTCATGTCGCCATCCACTTTTTTAGCGTCGCGCCGCAGTCTGGCGTTGCTGATTATGACCCTGGTCGCCTGTGTCTATCTGCTGTCCATCAGCAAGGTTGCCCAGGCTGACGAGCACGTATTCAAGGACAAGGTGGCGGTCATTACCGGCACCAGTCACGGGCTTGGGCGCGAACTGGCCTTGCTGGCTGCCGCCAAGGAGATGAAGCTGGTGATGGTCGATGTCCGTCCAGAACCGTCACACGAGCTGGCGGAGCAGCTGCGCTCGCAGGGCGTCTCTGCCATTGTGCTTGAGGTTGACCTCGCGCAGGCAGACCAGCGCCCGCAGGTCATTGAGCGTGCCTTGGACGAGTTCGGGCAGATTGATTATCTATTCAATAATGCGGGCTATTCGTATCTGGCTACGCTGGAAGAGATGGATATGGATCAGGCCCAGCATCAGATGGAAGTCAATTTCTGGGCCTATGCTGACCTGGCGCAACGGGTGATTCCGTATATGCGCGAGCAGGGCGGCGGTACCATTCTCAACGTTTCATCCATTCTGGGCACGCGCGCAGCCCCGGGTAACATGGGCCACTATGCGGCGACCAAGCATGCGTTGCATGGCTTGTTCCAGAGCACTGCCCAGGAAGTGGCGGAGGACAATATCAAGGTGTTCGTCGCCGCGCCAGCGGGCATGCGCACCCAGATCAGCCGGCACTCAGTGGGGCCGGCAGCCAATCCTGAGGTCGATCGTGCCGCTGACTGGGAAGACCCGGCCATACCGGCGCGGGATATCTTCGACATGATCCAGGGTGATGATGTGGTTTTCCTGCCGGGATACATTGGTCGCCAGTAAAAACTTCATAAGTGACAACGGCAAGTCCATGGGCTTGCCGCCTTTCTGCTAGGTGTTAATGGCTGGTATTGCCCTGATCTGCTCCGTGAGGGATCAGGCCTACGGTCACTACCCTCGAACCAATCATGTCGCGCACGATCAATAGCACATCTCCGGACCTGATAGATGTATCTAGCTGCAGATCCTCGGAGACTGTTCGACGTAATAATCCCTCAAGGGTCAAGTGATTATCGGCTGCAAGCTGTATCCCATAAGATGAGTATATATCCCCAACGGTAGTGGTGCCCTTGAGGCGTAGCTCATGGTTGGGCAACTGGCTGCTGGATTTTTCCGGGCCCTGGGAGAACACCGAATCCACAAAGGGGCGGGACTCTGGTCGGAGCACTATGAAAAGGTGGTCTCCGGCCAGCAGGGTGGTCGAGCCCCGCGGTGGGATCACCTGATTGTTTCGGGTGATCATCGCAACGACTGTGCCGTCTGGCAGGGCTGCTTGCGAGAGCCGTCGACCGGCTGCCTGACACTCTGCTCCGAGAGTATATTCGACGATATCAGCATCGATATCGCCCAGTGAGGTGATTTCAAGAGTGGCCGCTGGCAGGGCTGGCGGTTTCTCGGTCAATCCCAGTTTGCGCGCTACCAGAGCCAGGGTGGAGCCCTGGATAGTGGCTGAAATGAGTACGACGAAAAACACCACGTTGAAGATCAATGCTGCATTCGGCAAGCCGAAGATAAACGGGAAGATCGCCAGGATGATAGGTACCGAGCCACGCAGGCCAACCCAGGAGACCAATGCCATCTCTCGCTTGCGGTAGCCAAAGCATGCCAGTATCGGCACTACGGCCAGCGGGCGGGCGACAATGATCAAAACTGCGGCGATGATGAGGCCCTCGAGCCATACCTCCAGCAGGGCGGTTGGATTGATCAGCAGGCCAAGCATGACGAACATGGTGATCTGACTGAGCCAGGCGAGCCCGTCGTGAAACAGGAAGGTGCTGCGTTGAAACACGAAGCGGCTGTTGCCGATGACTACGCCAGCGAGGAAAATCGCCAGGAAGCCGCTGCCATTGAGGTGTGCTGCAAGCCCGAACGCCAGCAGGCCGCAGGCTGCGACCATCACGGGATAGAGTCCGGAAGCGACCAGGTTGATACGGTTGATGATACGGACTGCCAGCCAACCGACACTTAGGCCGACAGCTGCGCCGACACCCATCTGCAACAGGAACATGTATAACAGCCCTGTTCCTGGTTTCATGTCATTGACCAGGATCTCAAGTAAGCCCACGGTCAGGAAAATCGCCATGGGATCGTTCGAGGCGCTTTCAATTTCCAGGGTGGCTTTGAGGCGTTCGCGTATGTAAATGCCAGCGTTGCGCAGGAGCGAAAATACCGCGGCCGCATCGGTTGAGCCAACAATGGCACCCAACAAGAGCCCTTCCATCAATGTCAGCCCCAGCACATAGCCAGCAACCAGGCCGGTTATCAGCGCGGTAACCAGTACGCCTACGGTAGCCAGTAACCCCGCCGGTTTCCATACGCGCTTGATGGACGTCGTCTGCGTTTGCAGGCCACCGTCGAACAGAATGATGGCCAAAGCCAGCGTCCCCAGGGCATGGGCAACATCCGGGGTGATGAAGCTGATCCCACCAACGCTGCCATCACCGGCCAGTATGCCGATCAACAGAAACAACACCAGAACCGGAAGACCCAGGCGTGCAGACAGTTTACTTGACGCAATACCGATCAGAATGAGTGCGGCGCCGAGAAGAATCAGTTGGTCAACCAAAAACATGCATGTTTCACCTGGGTAAAAAATATGGTCGGTTTGGATCGCGTTTTCAGGGTCTCAGTTCTAGCTCTTTCCTCAGTTGCTCGGCACTCGGGCGTAACTGAGCCTCACCCCGTCGCAGTCGCCGTTGTCCCAGATAAAACAGGATAGGTGCTGCAATGAAAACCGACGAGCTGGTGCCCACTAGAATGCCAAACAGCATAGGCAGTGCAAAGCTGGCAACTGCAGCACCACCAGCAATTGCCATTGGCAACAGTGCAAGCAGTGTTGTGAGCGAGGTGAACACAGTGCGTGACAAGGTTGCAGTGATACTTTCATTCAGCAGCTGCAATAAGGGTTTGTCAGGTGTCATGCGCAGGTTTTCCCGCACTCTGTCGAACACCACAACCTTGTCATTGATGGAGTAGCCAATCAACGCCAGCAGCGCGGCCACTGCCGTCAGGTTGAACTCAATGCCTGTAACCACAAAAAAGCCAATGGTCTTGGCCAGGTCGAGCACAATGGTCAGCGTGGCAGCCATCGCAAAATGGTATTCAAAACGTAGCCAAAGATACAGCAGCATGCCCGCAGCCGCCAGCAGTACTGCAGTGATGCTGGCCTCGACAAAGTTGCTGCTGACCTTCGGGCCTACCATATCAACCCTCGGGAAGGACGCCTCTGCGTCAATCGCGCTTACAGCCAGTTTCAAGCTTGTCACCGGTGCTCCAGTAACAACCTCGGTTGCGTTTTCCATAGTCATACGAATCAGATATTGCCCGGCGGTGCCGGACTCTTGGATGGCTGCCCGTTCAAGGCCATGCTCTTGCAGGCTTTGGCGCAAGCGTTCGACGCTGCTTGCCGGTGCCTGAACCTCAACCAGGGTGCCTCCAGTGAAGTCGACGCCATAATCAAGCCCGGGAGCAAAGAACAATGCCAGTGAGCCTGCTGACAGTACCAGTGACAAGCTCAGTCCCATGAGGCGTCCGCGCATCAGGTCAAGCGGTTTGCCGGTCAGACGGTCAAGCAGCCGGTTGCCCGGAATGACCAGTGGTTGCCGCCCCATACGCCGGACTCGCCACTCCATAAGCAGGCTGGTGACGGCAACGGCGGTGAACAGGGTGGTCAGCAAACCGATGGCGATGGTCACCGCAAAGCCTTTGACCGGACCGTTGCCAAACAGGAAAAGCAGGCTGACAGCGATCAAGGTTGTGATGTTGGCATCCAGAATGGTGCTATAAGCGCGGTCAAAGCCGGCGCGCATGGCGCTGAAGGCCGGCTTGCCCTTGCGGGTCTCTTCGCGGATTCGCTCGTTGATCAGAATGTTCGCATCAACCGCCATGCCGATACTGAGAATGATGCCGGCGATGCCTGGTAGCGTCAGCGTTGCCCCGAGCAGACTGAGTGCACCAAAGATCAAGGCTACGTTGATGGACAGGCCGACACAGGCGATCAACCCCCAGCGCCCGTAAATACTGCACATGAACGCGATGACCAGAAACGCGCCAAGCAGACCGGTGCTGATGCCCATGGCAATGGCATCGCTGCCCAGGTCTGGCCCTACAGTGCGCTCTTCGATCACCTGCAAGGGTGCTGGCAAGGCGCCGGCACGTAACAGCAGGGCAAGTTGACTGGCCTCATGGGCGGTAAAGGAGCCACTGATTTCGCCGCTGCCACCAGCAATAATGCTACGGATGACGGGCGCGGTGATCACGGTGTCGTCCAACACTATCGCCAATGGCCGACCGATGTTGGCGCGGGTCATGGCCGCAAACAGCTCAGCACCCTCACGATCCAGTTTGAAATTGACAACGGGCTGACCGGAATCAGGATTAAAGGCCAGGCGGGCATCACGGATGTGTCGCCCTTCCATCGCCACCTGTGATTCAAGCTGATAGAGGGTCTGTTGGTCGGCAGCGGGCACGCTGATGATGTTTCTGGGCTGGCCATCAACAACCCAATGAAAGGTCATTTTTGCGGTTGTACCCAGTAATCGCCGTATTTCCTGTGGATTGGCTACACCCGGCATCTGAACCAGAATGCCGTCCACTCCCTGGCGGGTGATGCTGGGCTCTACCAGGCCGGTTTCATCCAGTCGTCGGCGAACGACCTCCAGGCTGCGTTCGACGGCATCGCTGATCAACCGCTCCCGGTGCACATCTGTCATGCTCAGGGTTAACAGGTCTTGATCCTGTTTTATGCTGAAGCGTGGTCCGCTGCTGTCATCCAGCGTGTTCAATGACTGGGCCACACGGCGCAGAGTGGCTATGGTCTGGCTGTTCTTTGCGGCGCCTTTTGCCGTGATCTGCAAAGACGTGGGGGACAGTACCTGTATACTGAAAGCCAGGCGATCGCGGCGAAAGGCTTCGCCAAGGTCGCTTGCTAATTGTCGGATGTCGTTATTCAGTAGCTCCGTAGTATCCACTTCCAACAGCAGATGGGATCCACCACGCAAATCCAGGCCGAGAGCCAGGGTGTTATCTGCGTACCAGGCGGGTAGCTTGTTCGATACAGATTCTGGTAGCACATTGGGTAGCGCACAGAGCAACCCGAATAGCGTAAACAGGCCATAGATCATGGCCCGTGAAGTAAATGATTTCATGCGTAATCCTCGACAATAACGTCGTGTAAACCAACGAGAAGGTGGGTCAGTCGGGATCAGGCAAGGGGTGGCGCGCGGGGGGCTTGCGGTGAGTGGCGGGGAGAGCGGGCGTAGTTCGCGCCGGGCGTGGTTAAGTCATGCTCGGCTGCTAGGGCGAGAGCTGCGAACGCTGGAGCAGGTGGGTGGCTTTGCCACTCCTGTTGTGGATCATTGTCGGCATCAGCAGGAGCATTGCCAAGCCGCATCGGTAAGCGGGCATGGTCACCGTTGCCAGCGAAAATCAGCTGTTCAATCTGGTCGATAAAACCAGAGTCCGCAGCCGCTCTGGTACCAAAAGACACGGCGTTGATGCTGAAAGCCAGGGCAGCCAGCAACAGCCAGGTCAAAGGCAACCAACAGCCTGGCAGCAGGTGACCTCTTGCATGGGGCGTGTGCTGCGCAGGGTGAGCGGGCATGGAAAGGGAATCCGTGAACAATCAGCTGAGTCTGATGCTGAGTATCAACTTAGTCAATACATCTGAGAACCTGCTGACACATGCTTCGATGCCAGCTGAAAGGGTATTTCTGCCAATCTGGAATCAGTCTGACTCGAAATCCAGCAGTTCAACCATAAGATCATCGGCCAGGCCTTCAAGGTCGGCGCGCAGATTATCCAGATCGGTCTGCGGCCAGATGCCCAATTGCGCACGCGCCTTGAACAGCATGTCCGAACTCATCGGTGCGGTGGTGCATTCGGTTTCCAGTTGCTCGACATTGACCCCGTGACGGGCGAGGATCTGCGATACCTCATGCACGATCCCCGGGCGGTCATTGCCAAGCAGGGTCATCAGCAGGTGCTGCTGGGCGGGCTCATCGGCCTGGCCGCTGATGGCAACCTGTACGTTGATACCCAGGCTGGTCAGGTTTTCCAGGTCTACCCGCAGGGGCTCGACGGCATCGCTGGCCACGTCTACACGCAGAATCCCGGCAAATTGCCCGGCCATGCGTGCCATACGACTTTCCAGCCAGTTGCCACCATGCTGGTTGATGACCTGGGCAATGCTTTCCACCAATCCGGGCTTGTCAGCAGAAATGACGGTAAGTACCAATGGGGTTGTCATGTAGGTCTCCTTGGCGCTTTTAACGCGCAATCATGTAGGCGGTCAGTCGTGATAATAGCGGCCTTCACCACTGGTCATCATCTCGCGGCAGGTGGCTTCCAGGTTCTCAAAGTCGTATTCGGACAAGCCGATATATTCCAGAATGCCGTCACCCACCAGATTCCATTCGTGATCAACCGACTGGTTGCCCAGCGTACGGTAGGCCTGGCAGATATGTTCGGCCATTTTCAGCACGGCAAGCTGGTTTTTCAGCGCCGCATCCTTGGTGCCGTCTTCGATAAAGATCTGCCGCGCATTGTGATGGCTGGCAATGGCCTCACAGAGGTGGCGCGGCAGTAGCCATGACTTGGCGGTGAAGTAGCCAACTACCGCATGGTTGGTGTTCAGGCGCTGGTTTTCCACATCGACAATACGTGCCTCGCTCTGCGCGTAGGAATCCTCCATGACCTGGATGTAATCCGGAAAGCGGCTGAGCATCAGCGGGATGCCGCAGTTATGGAACAGCCCCAGGGCATAGGCTTCATCGGGCGGCAAGCAGCCGAGTTGTTTGGCCAGGGTCATGCAGGTCATGGCAATGTCCTGCGCGCTGTCCCAGAAACGATTGAGGTTGACGATATTTTCATCGGTCAGCTCGCCGCGAATCGACTGGGCGTTGACGATGTTGACCACCTTGTTAGCCCCGAGCAGATTGACCGCTTGCTGGATCGAGCTGATGCGGTTGGACAGGCCGAAGAAGGGCGAGTTGACGATTTTCAACAGGCTGCCAGACAAGCCTGGGTCCTGGCTGATCAAGCGGGCGATGGCCTTCAGGTCCGGGTCGGGCATGACCTGTTCCATTTGCAGGTCAACCATGATCTGTGGCTGTGGGGGAACGCTGATACCCTGCAGGGCATTACGGATCTGTTCTTCGGTCAGGTCATCGGTCATGACTGCTTCCATTGATTCGGCCTAGGCTTGAGAGTGTAGCCGCAGACTGACTGCCTTGGCACCCTGTATAATGCCGATATGGTCGAATTTCTCGGTCTGCCAGATTCCGGAGTGTGTTATGAGCTTGCCCAGTTTGCGTTTGAAAGCCAACAGTGATCGCCGTCTGAAAGGGGGGCACCTGTGGGTGTTCAGCAATGAGGTCGATATTGCCCAGACGCCATTGACAGCCTTCAGCGCCGGCCAGGAAGTGCAGGTGGAAACGGCCACAGGCAAGCCGTTGGGGCTGGCGTGCGTCAGCCCTAACAACCTGATATGCGCCCGCTTGCACGGACGCGATGTCCAGCATCCATTGGGCAAGTCATTGCTGGTGCACCGCTTCAAGGTGGCGCTGGCGCTGCGTGAGCGTCTGTTCGATAAACCATTTTACCGTTTGGTATACGGTGATGCAGACCTGCTACCCGGCCTGGTAGTCGATCGTTTCGGTGATTATCTGGTGGTGCAGATTGCGACGCCCGGTATGGAGCGCGTACGCGGTGAAATTGTCGATGCGCTGGTACAGGTGCTCAAGCCGACGGGCATCCTGTTCAAGAATGACAGTGGCGCGCGTAAGCAGGAAGACTTGCCGGCCTACGTTGAAGCGGCCTTTGGCGAGGTGCCGGAACGCGTTGCGCTGGAAGAGAACGGTGTGCGCTTTGAGGCTCCGGTTTGGGGTGGTCAGAAAACCGGTTGGTTTTACGATCACCGCATGAATCGTGCGCGCCTGGCGCCTTATGTCGAGGGTAAGCGGGTGCTGGATCTGTTCAGTTACATTGGCGGTTGGGGCGTGCAGGCGGCCGTCTTCGGTGCCAGTGAGGTGATGTGCGTGGATATTTCTGCGCCGGCACTGGACCTGGTCGAGCATAATGCGGCGCTCAATGGCGTGGCCGACAAGATGGCGGTGGTGGAGGGTAATGTGCTCGATGCCTTGCGTGAGTTGAAGCAGGCCGGGGAAAAGTTTGATGTGGTGATCGCTGATCCGCCGGCCTTTATCAAGAAACGCAAGGACAAGCGCAACGGTGAGCAGGCCTATCGACGTCTGAACGAGCAGGCCATGCGCCTTCTCAACAAGGACGGCATTCTGGTCTCCGCCTCCTGCTCCATGCACCTGGAAGAAAATACCCTGCGCGACATTCTCAACGCCTCTGCGCGTCATCTGGACCGTCACCTGGTCATCACTGAGCGCGGCTTCCAGGGCCCTGACCACCCGCTGCATCCAGCGATTCCGGAAACCGGCTATATCAAGTCGCTGTTTTGTCGGGTGTTGCCGGTTTAGTACTTGTTCCGTCATCTTCTATTTAAAGCGGCCGGGCTTTGCCCGGCTGAAAATCGGTGTTTGGTTTGTGTGCCAGGTGCGGCGGGGTTGCCCGGTACGGGACACGCGGTGAATACGTCCCTGTAGCTCGTCTGCGGCGTCCCTGCCGCAGACGGTCCCGTACCGGGCAACCCCGCCGCACCTGTATATGTCTTTGTGTGGCCGATTTTCAAAACCAGAGACTGCGTCGGAATTTTGCTTTTGCTTTTGCGTGCAGGGTGCACGGAGCTGATGAGGAGGCATCGGGGCAGGCCTTGGCTGGACCGTCTGCGGCAGGGATGCCGCAGACGAGCTACAGGGACGTACTTGCTGCGTGTCCAGCCAAGGCCTGCCCCGATGCCGCCAAGGCACAAATCCAGAAGCTACAGATCTTCGATTAGTGATTAAGAGTCAAGGTTCAACGCAAACTCAACACCTGCCAACCATTGGCTTCAGCATGAGCGCGGAGTTTGTCGTCGGGGTCGACGGCGACGGGGTGGTCGACTAACGATAGCAAGGGCAGGTCGTTGATCGAGTCACTGTAGAACCAACTGTCATCCAGCGTCTGGCTGTTTTCCAGCATCCAGCGATCCAGCCGCGTGACCTTACCATCACGGAAGCAGGGAATATCCGTACTGTGACCGGTGTAGCGACCGTCGACCTTTTCGCATTCGGTTGCCAGCAGGATATCAATACCAAAGGCCTGAGCAATCGGTGCAGTAACGAAACGGTTGGTCGCGGTAATGATCATTACCGTATCGCCGGCATCACGGTGCTTCTGGATCAACTCACGCGCGGCAGGCAGCATGATGGGTTCGATTTTTTCTCGCATGAACTGCGCATGCCAGGCGGCCAGCTGCTCCGGAGAGTGCTCGGCCAGCGGGCGCAGGCAAAAGCTCAGGTAGACCTGGATATCCAGCCGGCCGGCCAGGTAGTCATTGAAAAAGGCATCGTTCTGCGCCTTGTAGCTTTCAGGGTCGACAATGCGTTGTTCAACAATGAACTCGCCCCACAGGTGATCACTGTCACCACCAAGCAGGGTATTGTCGAGATCGAAAATCGCAAGGGCCACGGCAGACTCCATAGGTAAAGGGGGAATAAATCACAGGTTGACAGGCAACGGGCATTATATGCAATTGCTGCGCCGCGCGTCTTTGTGGAACAATGCAGGCAGTATATTAAAGAAGGGTAGCGGTTGTGATCGACTCCGATGGTTTTCGTCCCAATGTAGGCATCATCCTGACCAACGGGTTGGGGCAGGTGCTGTGGGCGCGTCGTATCGGTCAGGACGCCTGGCAGTTTCCGCAGGGTGGCATCCAGCGTAACGAAAGCCCGGAACAGGCCCTGTTTCGTGAATTGCATGAAGAAGTCGGCCTGATGCCTGAGGATGTCGATATCCTTGCCTGTACCCGCGGCTGGCTTCGCTACCGTTTACCGCAGCGCCTGGTGCGCAACAACTCGCAGCCCGTCTGCATCGGCCAGAAGCAGAAATGGTTTCTGTTGCAGCTGAAAACGCCGGACGAGCAGGTCTGCATGACCCGCAGTGCCAAACCCGAGTTTGATGGTTGGCGCTGGGTCAGCTATTGGTATCCGCTGGGTCAGGTGGTGGCTTTCAAGCGCGATGTCTACCGGCGGGCAATGAAAGAGCTGGCACCCCGCCTGCCACTGAACAGTCCCCGGAGCGGATGAAGATGCTCAATACGCTGCGCCGTATCGTCCAGGAAGTAAACGTTGCCAGAGATCTGACAGCGGCCCTGGATATTATTGTGCAGCGCGTCAAAGAGGCCATGGGCACCGAGGTGTGCTCGGTCTATCTGTACAACCCGGATACCGCCCGCTATGTCTTGATGGCCACCGAAGGGCTTAACAAGGATGCTGTCGGCATAGTCAGCCTGGCCTCCAATGAGGGTCTGATCGGTTACGTCGGTGCACGCGAAGAGCCGGTGAACCTGCAGGACGCAGCAGCACACCCGCGCTTTCGCTATTTTGCCGAAACCGGCGAAGAACGTTTTGCCTCCTTTCTCGGTGTACCCATCATTCACCATCGCCGGGTCATGGGCGTGTTGGTGGTGCAGCAGAAAGAACGTCGCGAGTTTGATGAGGGTGAAGAGTCTTTTCTGGTCACCATGAGTGCCCAGCTGGCCGGGGTTATTGCTCACGCTGAAGCCACCGGCTCTATCGACGGTCTGGGCTGGGGTGGTGAAGCGGTGCAGGACACCCGCTTTGATGCCGTGCCCGGAGCCCCGGGCTTTGCCATTGGTCAGGCTGTGGTCATTCTGCCACCGGCTGATCTGGGTGCGGTGCCGGACAAGACGGTCAGCGACATAGGTGCCGAACTGGAACTGTTCCGCCATGCCATCAGTGCCGTGCGCACCGATATGCAGGACTTGTCGAAAACCCTTTCGACCCAGCTGCGCCCGGAGGAGCTAGCCCTCTTCGATGTCTATCTGATGATGCTGGACGATGCCGCGCTGGGTAGCGAAGTGGTGGCCATTATCCAGACCGGGCAGTGGGCACAGGGCTCTTTGCGTCAGGTCATCAGTGATCATGTCAATCGTTTTGAAATGATGGATGATCCCTACCTGCGTGAGCGTGCCTCGGATGTCAGGGATCTTGGCCGGCGCATTCTTGCCTATCTGCAGGAGGCAGGCCAGGAAGATCGGGTCTACCCCGAGCAGACCATTCTGGTCAGCGAGGAAATTTCCCCGGCCATGCTTGGCGAGGTGCCCAAGGAAAAGCTGGCCGGCCTGGTATCGGTGTTAGGTTCAGGCAGTTCCCACGTTGCCATTCTGGCCCGCGCCATGGGCGTGCCCACGGTCATGGGGGCAGTTGACCTGCCCTATACCCGCATGGATGGCATGGAGCTGATTGTGGATGGCAGCCAGGGTGAGGTGTACTCCAACCCCTCAGCCGAACTGCGTCGGCACTACATGGATCTGGTGCAGGAAGAAAAGGAGCTGGTGCAAGGGCTGGAAAAGCTGCGTGAGGTGCCTTGCGTAACCGTTGATGGCCACCGCATGCCGCTGTGGGTGAATACCGGGTTGTTTGCCGATGTGGCGCGTTCACTGGATCGTGGCGCAGAAGGGGTTGGCCTCTACCGTACCGAAGTGCCCTTCATGGTGCAGGACCGCTTCCCCAGTGAAAAGGAACAACAGGCCACGTATCGCGAGCAGCTGGAGGCCTTTCATCCGCTGCCGGTGACCATGCGTACCCTGGATATTGGTGGTGACAAGGCGCTGACCTATTTCCCGATCAAGGAGGACAATCCCTTCCTCGGTTGGCGGGGGATCCGGGTTACCCTGGATCACCCGGAAATCTTCCTGGTACAGGTAAGGGCCATGCTCAAGGCCAGCCAGGGTTTGAATAATCTGCGCATCATGCTGCCGATGATCAGTAGCGTGTATGAAGTTGAAGAAGCCTTACACCTGATTCACCGTGCACACAGTGAAATCTGTGACGAAGGTTTTGATGTACCCATGCCGCCGGTCGGCGTGATGATTGAAGTGCCAGCAGCGGTCTATCAGGCCCGTGAACTGGTGCAGCTGGTCGACTTTCTCTCAGTTGGCACCAATGACCTGACCCAATACCTGCTGGCGGTAGATCGCAACAACCCGCGGGTTGCCGATATCTACCACTCATTGCATCCGGCGGTACTGCAGGCCTTGATGAAAATTGCCACGGCCTGCCGCGATGCGGGCAAGCCGATGAGTGTGTGCGGCGAGATGGCCGGTGACCCGGCCGCGGCTGTCTTGCTGATGGCGATGGGCTGTGACGTGTTGTCGATGAATGCCACCAACCTGCCCAAGGTCAAATGGTTGCTGCGTCAGATTCGCCTGAGCGATGCCCGCGCCCTGCTCAACGAGGCACTGGAAATCGATAATCCCTTTCTGGTGCAGAGTACCCTGCATATGGCCCTGCGCAACATGGGGCTGGGCAAGGTGCTCAGCCAGACGCGCTGAACGACCAGGCCTGCTCGCCTACCGACTCGCCGGCTGGATTGAACTGGCGCTCACGAAAACTGATACCACCTGTCGCATCCAGGCGCACAACCGTGCTGGCACGGGTGCCGTAGTCGGGACTGACAATAAAAGCCGCCGAGAGCATGCGTTCCCAATCCCGGCTGATGCCGGTCTCCGGTAGCTGGGCATCCGGGTAACGTTCATGACGGGCTAGCAAGGTCAGCAACTGGTCGTCACCGGCGCCCAGGTTGTCGGCCAGGTCCTGGCACAGGCGGCGGGTTTTTGGCCAGGGCGTGTCCAGGCTGGCATTCGACAGGCCATGAACCCCTGGTGGCACGGGCAGTAACTGGGCATCGCGGCTATGAAAAAACCACAGCTCCATGCGATTGCCGACCAGCAGGTTGAAGTCGGCATAGTCCGCGGCTGCAGCCTGAAGCCTTTGCAGGTACGAGTGTGGGTCCTGGTCACCGGTCAGATAATTGTGGATCAGGTGGCCGCGTGACTTGCCGTCACGCTGTGCACCGGGCGCCCGCACATTGGTCAGCGCGGCAAAGCGTCCGCTGCGGGTAACGCCCAGCCAGCTGCCCCCAGCCTGCAGATCCTTGCCTGCGAGCATATCGGCATGACCTTCCTCGGTCCAGAATTGGGCGGCACGGGTAGGGCGGGCATGAAATTCATCACGGTTGCCAAGCAACAACAGCGGCTGGTCATTGACCTGCCAGGCAAAGGCAATCAGGCACATAAGGGCTCCT
The DNA here is from genome assembly GCA_023475025.1 of Gammaproteobacteria bacterium. GTDB lineage: Bacteria > Pseudomonadota > Gammaproteobacteria > Pseudomonadales > Pseudomonadaceae > Halopseudomonas. Next base: position 6,857 of record JAMCWB010000031.1, on the reverse strand, counting down.
TGGTTTTCCCCAGTCTATCACCCGATGCTCTGGCCTTGGCGTTAAGCGAATGATGAATAGTCAGACATAAAAAGGGCCAGACGGTGCTGGCCCTTTTCCGGTCGTTTCAGTATCAGGGATCAACCACCAGCAGCGGTTCGATACTGGCAGCCTCGTTGATGGCAATCACGGTATAGATCAGGCCGGCTTCAAGCTCGGTGTCTGGCAGATCGATCACGGTAGTCGTGGTGTTTTCCACATTTACTGCGATGTCGTAACTACCAGCTGGTACATCAATGTAGTCAGATGCAGTGAAGTAGGGTACACCTGCAAGTCCGGCAAAAATCGCATCATTGACCAGAATATCAACCGCAGGAGCATCCGGTGAGGCGTGGATTACTCGTACCTTGGCGCCTTCACCGGAAACCAGATCGTCGACCAGAGGACGCAGGGCAAATCCCTGATCACCGGTTACGCCGACAAATCCTGTAGCTAGTACGCTGTAAGCAACACCCGCTTCAACGCTGACAGGGATGCTGGATACCTCGTTGCCGCCTGCTTCCACACCAATGACATAGTCGCCGGCAAGTACCTGCAGGTAGTCACTGACGGCGCGGAAGGGAACGTCGTTCAGAACGACATCACCGTTCACAGTGATATCCACGTTGGGCGCATCCGGTGACAGGTGCATGGCGCGTACCTGAGCGCGCTGATCTTCCAGCATGACAAAGGCAGGATCATCCAGCAGGGCAATCACGGATGCAGGAGAAAAGCCGGACTCGCGATCCAGAGCGGCCAGAAAGAAGGAGGGGCCGCTATCCAGAGTTACAAAGCCAGAATCATAGGCAATGGTGTCGCGGTCGCCGGCCGGGGTAATGCGCACACGGTAATCGCCGGCAGGTACTTCCACGTAGTCTGCGCTGTCAGTACCGGGTGCGAAATCAGCGAGCAAAGGTTCGGCTCCCAGTTCGTCGGTGGCGTCGACATAGACATCCACGTTGCCGACAGCAGGTGCAGCATGCAGCACACGCACATCAGCGCTCGGGCCCGAAGGTGGGACGAAAGTCGAACTGCTGCTGCCGCTACTGCCGAGGCAGCCGCTCAAAACGATGGCCATGGCCACCAAAAGTAGAGTAAGGGCTTTCACTGTCAGTTCCTCTTGATCAGGGTACTTGAGTTGTTATTGCCCGATGTAAATTAGACATTTCTTATACATGGCAGCATTATATCTATACACAAGATATACATTGTGTTTCGCAGTGCTGACAAAAGGCCGCTATCTGCGGCAATGACAGGCAAAAATTACTGAAAGGAGTAAACTAGCCAGCCGCTTATCTGCGGGTCGTGTTCGGTCGGATTGTCGAGGTGGCTGTGGAGTTTGTGTTGTATCTGATACTGGGTGGTTTTGCCGGCACTCTGGCGGGGCTCTTTGGCGTTGGCGGCGGCATGATCATTGTGCCGGTGCTGGTCTACAGCTTTTCCCTGCAGGGGTTTGCGCCCGATGTATTGACGCATATGGCGGTCGGTACTTCCCTGGCGACCATTGCCTTTACCTCGATCAATGCGATTCGCGCCCATCATCTCAAGGGTGCCGTGCGCTGGCCCCTGTTTGTCTGGATGACGCTGGGAATCGTCTTTGGTACTGTGTTGGGTGCACTGACGGCAGCCTGGTTAAGCGGGCCAGTGCTGCAAAAAATTATTGGCGTGTTTGCTATTTGTATCGCTATCCAGATGGCTTTCAAGCTACAGCCCAAAGCCTCACTGGATGTGCCGGGCAAGCCTGGTCTAACGGCTGCCGGCGGCGTGATCGGCTGGGCGTCAGCCATCTTCGGTATTGGTGGCGGCTCGCTGACAGTCCCTTTCCTGGTCTGGCGCAGCGTGCCCATGCAGCAGGCAGTAGCGACCTCCTCAGCCTGTGGTTTGCCCATTGCGGTCGCTGGTGCCATCAGCTTTATCTGGACCGGTTGGGCAGTAACACCCTTGCCGCAATGGAGCCTGGGGTTTGTTTACCTGCCGGCCGTGGTGGGTATTGCAGCGACCAGCATGCTGTTCGCCGGCTTTGGTGCCCGTTTGGCCCATCGCCTGTCACAGCTGTTGCTCAAGCGCCTGTTTGCCTTGTTGCTGCTTGGTGTGGGCATCAATTTTCTACTTTTCTAGGGACTGCCGATGAATTACCCAGCGATTGACCCAGTAGCCCTCAGTCTAGGTCCGATCCAGATCTATTGGTATGGCCTGATGTATCTGGTAGGTATTGGCGGGGCCTGGTGGCTGGCCAGTCGCCGCCTGCATCGCCTTGACCCCAGCTGGAACCAGGACAAACTCTCTGATCTGGTGTTTTGGGTGGCGCTCGGGGTGATTGCAGGTGGTCGCCTTGGCTATGTGCTCTTCTACGATCTGGCGGCTTACTTCAACGACCCCAGCCTGGTGTTGCAGATCTGGCGCGGTGGGATGTCTTTCCATGGTGGCTTGATTGGCGTACTGCTGTCCGTCTGGTGGTTTGCCCGGCGCAATGGTATGCCCTTCTTCAAGCTGATGGACTTTGTGGCCCCGCTGGTTCCCATTGGGTTGGGCGCGGGTCGTATCGGTAACTTCATCAATGCCGAGTTGTGGGGCAGGGCCAGTGATGTGCCCTGGGCCATGGTGTTTCCTACGGATCCGCTTCAACTGGCCCGTCACCCATCGCAGCTGTATCAGTTTGCGCTTGAAGGCGTGGCACTGTTCGTTATTCTCTGGCTCTACTCCAGCAAGCCGCGGCCCATGATGGCGGTCAGTGGGCTCTTCGGCGTGTGTTACGGTATCTTCCGTTTTGCTGTCGAGTTTGTGCGCGAGCCGGATGCCCACATCGGCTACTTGGCCTTTGGCTGGTTTACCATGGGGCAATTGCTATCATTGCCCATGATCCTGCTGGGTGCAATCATGATGGCAGTGGCTTACCAGCGTGAAGGACGCAAGCAATGAAAGAGTATCTGGATCTGATGCGCCATGTGCGCGAGAACGGCACCTTCAAATCTGACCGTACCGGCACCGGCACCTGGAGTGTGTTCGGCTACCAGATGCGCTTTGACCTGGCGGCTGGTTTTCCATTGGTGACCACCAAGAAGTGCCACCTGAAGTCGATTATCCATGAGCTGTTGTGGTTCCTGCAGGGTGATACCAATATTCGTTACCTGAAAGAAAATGGCGTCTCGATCTGGGATGAATGGGCAGACGAGAATGGCGACCTGGGGCCGGTCTATGGCTACCAGTGGCGCAGCTGGCCAGCGCCTAATGGTGAGTCGATCGATCAGATCAGCAAGCTGATCGAGATGATTCGCACTAACCCTGACTCGCGTCGGTTGATGGTGTCGGCCTGGAACCCGGCGCTGGTCGACCAGATGGCCTTGCCACCCTGTCATGCCTTGTTCCAGTTCTATGTGGCTGACGGCAAACTGAGCTGCCAGTTGTACCAGCGTTCGGCGGATATCTTCCTTGGCGTACCCTTCAATATTGCCAGCTATGCCTTGCTTACGCTGATGGTCGCTCAGGTCTGTGATTTGCAGCCGGGGGAATTTATCTGGACCGGTGGCGACTGCCATCTGTATAGCAACCACCTGGAGCAGGCTGATCTGCAGCTCACCCGTGATCCGCTGCCCTTGCCAAGCATGCGTTTGAACCCTGAAGTGAAGGACCTGTTTGCCTTTACCTTCGATGATTTCACGCTGGAAAACTACCAGGCGCACCCGCATATCAAGGCGCCGGTGGCCGTATGAGCGAGCAAAAGCCACGCCTGGCCATGATTGCGGCCCTGGGGCGTAACCGGGTGATTGGCCGCGATAACCAGCTGCCCTGGCACCTGCCGGAAGACCTCAAGTATTTCCGTGCGCGCACCTGGGGCAAGCCCATTGTTATGGGTCGCAAGACCTTTGACTCCCTCGGGCGTTCGTTGCCTGGAAGAACCAATATCGTACTGACCCGGCAAGCCGAATTGAGCCTGCCCGGTGCGGTGGTGGTTGCATCAATAGAAGAGGCCCTGCGCCGTGCCTACGCCCAGGCCGAACTGGATGCTGTCGATGAGGTAATGATCATCGGCGGCGAGAACCTGTATACCCAGTTGTTACCGCAGGCTGACCGTCTGTATCTGACCCAGGTCGAGTTGGAGCCGATGGGGGATGCCTGGTTTCCCGAGTGGGATGCGCGTCAGTGGCAGTTGCAGGAAGCTGAGAACAAGCCGGCTGGCGCTGACTACCCGGCGCACAGTTACCAGGTCTGGGATCGCCGCGTCGATTGATTGAGTACCTGCTCCAGCGGACGCGGCTGGCCAATCCAGAACCCCTGCAGGAAGTCACCGCCGCAATCAGATACCTGACGCGCACTGTCAGCATTTTCGATATAGGACGCGATAATGCGTTTGTCCATGCTGCGCGACAGGCTGATCAGGTTGCGCACATAGTCACCGCTGCGGCTGTCCTCTTCCGCGTGGCGCCCATCCAGCTTGACGCCCTGAATCGGCAGGCGTGACAGGTACCCGAAGGCACCATACTCCTCACCAAAGCGATCCAGCCAGATGGAGACACCCAGCGCGCTGAGGGCGTGGCAGAGTTTGCTGGCCTGGTCGCTGTGTCGCAGCAATGTCGATTCACGCAGCTCCAGTTGCAGCAAGTGGGCGGGCACCTTGCTCTTTAACAGCAATTGACGCAGCTGGTCGGCAAAGCGTGGCTGCTTCAGCTCCCGGTCGCTGATATTGATTGCCAGCCGGCAGTCAATGCCAGCTGCCTGCCACTGGCGTAATGCATCCAGGGCTTGCCCGATTACCCAGTGACCCATGGGTAGAATCAGGCCGCTGTGTTCGGCCAGTTGCAGGAAATCATCGGGCGTCAGCAGACCGAGGCGAGGGTGCTGCCAGCGCAGCAGTGCTTCCCAGGCCACGGTGTCGCCATTGCGGGTGTCCACGATCGGCTGGTAGTGCAGGCGAAACTCTCCTTCGAGCAAGCCGCTGCGTAGCCCCTGTTCGATATCGAGGTTTTCCCGTGTGTGGCTGTCATCCTCGGGTGAGTAGAAGGTATAACCGTTTCGCCCGCCAGCCTTGGCACGATACAGTGCCTGATCAGCATGCTGCAGAAGTTCGGTGGCGGTTTGCCCGTGTGCCGGATGGGTGGCAATACCAACACTGGCTGAAATCAGCAAATGATGGCTGTTCAGGGTGATCGGCTCGCTCAGGGTATGAATGATCTTGCTGGCGATCAGGGCGGCGTCGTTAGGATCATGCAGGTCGCTCAGCAGCGCAACAAATTCGTCACCACCGACCCGCGCAATCAGGTCGTTCTGGCGCATGGTGCGGCGTAGCCGGTTGGCGATGACGGCGAGCAGCAAGTCGCCCAGGCCATGCCCGAAGCTGTCATTGATCTGTTTGAAGTAATCCAGATCGATATACAGCAGGGCAAAGCCGGTATGGCTGCGGGCACTGTGCAGCAGCAGGCGATCAAGCTCTTCTTCCAGGCGCGCACGGTTGGCCAGGCCGGTCAGGGGGTCCTGGCGCGCCTCCAGGGCCAGCTGATCGCCGCGCAAGCGGCGTGAGCGGCCATGCACCAGTGCCCGTGTCAGTCTGCCCGGAGACATATCTTCACGTGCCAGCACCTCATCCGCACCGGCTTCGATCGTCCGCGCATCTGCTGCATGACAGTCTTCATCACTGACGACCAGGCACAGGGTCTCTCGGGCACCGCGACGCACAGCACGAAGCAGATCAAGATCAGTGGGTAACAGGCAGGCGTCAAAGCTTTCTGCGCTCAGACGTTTGAGCGCTTCACTACGGCGGGTGCAGAGGTCAATGCTGAAGGCGGCGGGCGAATCGGCAGGCAGACAGGCTGCCAGCAGCTGTTGCCGCTTGACCGGATCTGGCTCGACCAACAAGAGTTTTGGGCAGCTACTATCCATGGCAGGCACCGCTGACCGCAAGGTTGAAAATATGGCTCAATACTAACGCGCCGGCTTGACGGCAAGGGATGGCATGATGGCTAGTGGCTGTTATTTCCGACGAATGGCAAGGTATTGATCAGTGCTTGACGGGGAAGGCCCCCGTCAAGCTTTGCCTGGGCGTCAGTCGTCCAGCATGGCCAGGTTGCGTACAGCCCCTTTATCGGCGCTGGTTGCCAGCAAGGCGTAGGCCTTGAGCGCGCCAGAGACCTTGCGCGGGCGTACTTCGACCGGTTTCCAGCCTTTCTGGTCCTGCTCGCTGCGACGCGATGCCAACTCTTCGTCACTGATCAGCAGGTTGATGCTGCGCTGCGGGATGTCGATGAGGATCTTGTCGCCGTCGCGCACCAAGCCAATGGCACCGCCCGCAGCTGCTTCGGGTGACGCGTGACCAATGGACAGGCCCGAAGTGCCACCGGAGAAGCGGCCATCGGTCAGCAGGGCGCAATCCTTGCCCAGGCCTTTGGATTTCAGGTAGCTGGTCGGGTAGAGCATTTCCTGCATGCCAGGGCCGCCTTTCGGGCCTTCGTAGCGGATGATCACTACATCGCCGGGTTTGACCTCGTCGGCCAGGATGCCTTTGACCGCGCTATCCTGACTTTCGAAAATCTTCGCCCGGCCCTCAAAAACGTGGATGGATTCATCGACGCCGGCGGTCTTAACTACGCAGCCGTCTTCGGCGATATTGCCGTAGAGAACGGCCAGACCACCTTCCTGCGAATAGGCATGCTCGACACTACGGATGCAGCCATTTTCACGATCCAGGTCCAGGCTGTCCCAGCGGGTGCTTTGGCTGAAGGCCACCTGGCTGGGGATGCCGGCCGGGCCGGCCTTGAAGAAGGTATGCACGGCCTCGTCGCTGGTCTGGGTGATATCCCATTGGGCAATGGCTTCTTCCATGCTGGCGCTGTGCACCGTAGGTACAC
>JAMCWB010000003.1 GCA_023475025.1 Gammaproteobacteria bacterium | reverse complement strand
GAGAAACAGCTGCAGGCTGAGGCCGCCCAATAGCTGCACCGGGCGGTTATCCACATGCACGCCCGCCAGGTCCAGCCCGTTGGCCAGCACTATGCCGAGGAACATGGCGGTAAGAAAGGCCGGCAAGCGAATGCCGATACCAGAGAGCCAGTCGTAGAAGGTCGCGCCAATGGCAAAGCATAACGCCAGCAGCAGTACCGCCGTGAGCAGGCTATTGAGGTCGATCAGATAGGTGGTGCGGCCATTAGCCTCGATATGCGGCAGTTCATGCTCGACGGTCTCAGGCGCCAGTTTGTGCCGGCGGATCAGAAAGGCCGCCACCGGACCACCAACCAGACCACCGGTAATCAGCCCTGCGGTGGCAAAGGTCAGCCCCAGGGTGCTGGCATTGGCCAGATCAAAGTGCTCTTCCAGCAGTTGCCCCCAGGTCAGGGCGGTGCCATGGCCGCCGGCCAGCGAGATACTGCCACCAATCAGGCCGTACAGCGGGCTCTCACCGATAACCCAGGCCAGGCCGGTGCCTAGCAGGTTCTGCAATAACAAAAAGACCACGGCAAGACCGATCATGATGCCGAGCAGCTTGCCACCCTCAAGCATCATGCGCAGCCGGGAGGACAGGCCGATAGTGCTGAAGAACAGGATCAGCAGCATATCGCGCAGGCTCAGATCAAAGCGGATCTGCCAACCGCTGGCGACCTCACTCAGGGCAATCAGGCTGCTGATCAGCAAGCCGCCACTGACCGCCGCGGGGATGTTGTAGCGCTCCAGCCAGCTCAGTCGCCGGTTGATCTGATAACCCAGCCACAGGGCGATGATCGCCAGAGCGAGCGTGGTCGGGGTATTGATTAACAGACTGGGGGTATCCATGGCCGTTCCTGGCAAGAAATCACCACAGCATGATAGCAGCTTGCGTTAGTGCAGAAAGGCTCTGCCAGAAGGGCATCAGCCGGTTATTGTGCGCTCTACCCAGCCGCGCAGGGGGCCGGCGACAAAACGGATCAAGGTCATGACGGCACCCATCAACAGGGCAAACAGCCATTGGCGTTTATTCATCAGGGCTTGGTTCATGGCAGGTGCTCAATAATTTACTTGAAAACAATATATTTATTTGTATATTGTAAGTCAACAATCCCTGTATGGAGTCTGCCATGACGGCTCAGGCTATCCCGGCTTCCACTGATGAACTTGATGTTGCCGCGCTGCGCGCTTCCGCTGGCCAGGCCCAGGCGCTACTGAAAACCCTGGCCAACCAGGATCGCTTGTTGTTGCTGTGCCAGCTGGTCAGTGGTGAGCGCAACGTTAGTGAGCTGGAGCAGTCGCTGGGCATTCAGCAACCGACCCTGTCCCAGCAACTGGGCGTGCTGCGCCGCGAGGGGCTGGTCGCCACACGGCGTGAAGGCAAACAGATTTTCTACCGCATCGATAGCCCGGAGGCCCTGGCCATCCTGCAAACCCTGTATCAACTATTCTGTAACGAGGAGTCCGTATGACCATTGATTGGGCGAATTTTACGCCGTGGAGCGCCTTGCTGGGCGGCATCATGATCGGCCTGTCGGCTGCGTTGCTGGTGGTGATGAACGGCCGCATTGCCGGTATCAGCGGGATCGTCGGCAGCCTGCTTAACCGGCCCTGGCAGGGTAAGGGCGAGAACCTGCTGTTTGTGCTGGGTATGCTGCTGGCACCCTTGCTCTACTGGCTGGTACATGCCCGGCCAACGGTGGTGATCGAGGCCGGTCCGGTTGCACTGGTGCTGGCCGGTCTGTTGGTTGGTTTCGGGGCCCGCTTGGGGTCTGGCTGTACCAGTGGTCACGGGGTCTGCGGCCTGTCACGGCTGTCGCCGCGCGGGTTGGTGGCAACCCTGAGTTTCATGGGCAGTGGTTTTGCCATGGTCTATAGTGTTCGTCATCTGTTGGGGGCCTGAAGTATGCGTCGTCTGATCGCTTTTCTGAGTGGACTGATTTTTGGCCTCGGCCTGATCATTGCCGGCATGGCCAATCCGGCCAAGGTGCTGGGTTTTCTGGATCTCTTTGGCCTGTGGGATCCTTCACTGGCCTTTGTCATAGGCGGTGCCATTGCGGCTGCTTTTATCCCCATGCAGTGGGCCATGCGGCAGCAGACCTGTGTCGCCGGTGGGCCGATGCAGATTCCCACCAATCGCCAGATTGATCGTCGTCTGGTCAGCGGTAGTCTGTTGTTTGGTGCCGGCTGGGGCCTGGCCGGGTTCTGCCCGGGCCCGGCAGTGGTTGCCCTGGGTGCGGCCATGCCGGGCGCAGTTATCTTTGTGCTGGCCATGCTGGCCGGTATGGCGGCCTTTGAAGTCTACAACCGCCGTACACAGGCAGCCGCCTGATGGATCTGCAATCACGCCTGCAGCCACCGGGTGGCACTGGCTATCTGGCCTGGTTGCGCAACTATCGGCGGGCCTGGCTGGCGGGCGACCTGACTGCCGGTCTGGTGGTCAGCGTAATGATCATTCCGCAGAGCATGGCCTATGCCATGCTGGCTGGCTTGCCGGTGCAGGTGGGCTTGTACGCCAGTATATTGCCCTTGATTGCCTATGCGCTGTTCGGCAGCAGTATGTCGTTGTCGGTGGGTCCGGTGGCGGTAACCGCGCTGATGACCGCCGCCCTGCTGGCGCCCATGGCAACTGTTGGTTCGGCCGAGTACCTGCAACTGGCCATCTGGCTGGCACTATTGTCCGGGTTGCTGCTGTTTATCTTTGGCCTGTTGCGGCTGGGGTTTCTCGCCAATTTTCTCAGTCACCCGGTGATCAGTGGCTTTATCAGTGGTGCCGCAGTGCTCATTGTGCTCAGCCAGGTTCCGCACTTGCTCGGCTTGCCGGAGCTGCCAAGCAGCCCGGAGGCGCTGTTGTCAGGCTGGCAGGCGATCAACAGTCTGATTCTGGGTATGGGGCTGGTGGCGCTGGTCTGGCTGCTCTATGCCCGCTCATTGCTGGCCCGGCACCTCAATCATCTGGGTCTGTCCATGCCGCTGGCGCGCATTCTGGCCCGTCTGTCACCGATTCTGGTGGTGGTGGCGGGCATTCTGGTGACCCGGTTCTGGGAGTTGCAGGCAGCCGGTGTGCCTGTGGTTGGCGAGCTGCCGGCCGGGTTGCCGGCACTGGTCTGGTCCACGCCGGGCGTGGGCACTTTATACAGCCTGCTGTTGCCGGCTCTGTTGATCAGTCTGGTGGGTTTTGTCGAAAGCGTGTCCATCGCCCAGTCGCTGGCGCGGCGTAAACGCCAGAGTATTGATGCCAACCGCGAGTTGCTGGGTATGGGTGCGGCCAATATCGGCGCCGGCCTGAGCGGTGGTTTTGCTGTCTGTGGCGGCTTTTCCCGCTCGGTGGTGAATGACGAGGCAGGAGCGCAGACGCCGTTGGCCGGGGTTGTTGCCGCTGTCCTGATTGCCCTGATTCTGGTGACGCTGGCGCCATTGTTTTCCCAGTTGCCTCTGGTGGTACTGGCTGTGGTGATTCTGGTTGCGGTATCCCCGCTGATCGACCTTGCCAGCTTGCGCCGGGCCTGGCGCTATGACCGGGCGGAAGGTCTGACCCTGCTGGTGACGGCTCTGGGTGTCATCGTTTTTGGTGTCGAAGCCGGTATCGTGCTGGGCATTGCCCTGTCTATTGCAGCGCAGCTGTGGCGCGGCAGCCGCCCCCATGTAGCGGTTGTCGGCCGGGTGCCAGGCACGGATTATTTCCGCAATACCAAGCGCCATCTGGTGGAAACCGAGCCCCATCTGCTGGCCTTGCGCATCGATGAAAGTATCTTCTTTGCCAATACCAAGGCGATCGAGCAGGCAATCCAGCGGTCATTGAGTGATTACCCGGATACCCGTGAGTTGTTACTGATTCTTTCAGCCGTCAACCATATCGACAGTACCGGGCTGGACATGCTCAGCGAGCTGAGTGAAGGCCTGCTCGAGCGCGATATCCGCGTGCACCTGGCGGAAGTCAAGGGCCCGGTCATGGATCAGCTGGAAAAAACCGACTGGCTGGAGGAGCAGGTAGATGAAGTTTTCCCCAGTACATTGATTGCATTTAATACCCTATCCAGTATAAGTAGACCAATGGCCAATGATGAGGAGGTAACCGCATGACGCCTAATGTCGGTAGTATTGATCGTGTGTTGCGCATTGTAGTCGGCTTGATTCTGATTGCCCTGGCACTGACTGGCGTTATTGGCTGGTGGGGTTATATTGGTATCTTGCCTCTGGCTACCGGCGTGTTTCGCTTCTGCCCCGCTTACCCGCTGCTGGGCATCAATACCTGCGGCAAGCTCAAATCCTGACCCGGCTTGCCGTTGAAATAACAGATCAACAAGGAGTTCGTGATGAAAACCCTGATTGCCAGCCTGCTCGGCGCCGCCGTGCTCAGCGCCAGCCTCACTGCCCAGGCCCAGGTGGCCCCGGAAGACCAGATCAAATTCCGTAAGGCTGGTTACAGCTTCATGGCCTGGAATATGGGCAAGATCAAGGCCATGGCGGTCGATGGCGCGGTCGAGTATGACCAGCAGCAAATCCTCGCTGCCGCCAACACCATCAATGCCATTGCCCAGTCCGGTATGGGTGCCCTGTTCGGCCCGGGTACCGATCAGGACGTGGGTAACCAGACCACCCGTGTCGAGCCAGCGTTGTTCGATAATTTCCCGGATGTCGCCGAGTTGTCGCGTGATCTGGTTGCTGCCAGCAACAACCTGGTCGAGCAAGCACAAAACGGTGAGCAGAGCGATGTACGTGCCGCCTTCGCTCAGGTTGGCCGCGCCTGCAGCTCCTGCCACGACAAGTACCGCAAGGACTGATCAGGCATGTGCTGACGGTTTCGCGATGACGCTGAGGTGGTCGTAGCGCATCAGCTCACCCACTTCTCTGCGTCATTGCGAGGAGCGCAGCGACGTGGCAATCCATGCGGCCCTGCTGTTAGCAACCCTGGATCGCCACAGCCTGCGGCTTCGCGATGACACTGTGGTGGTAATAGCGCATGAGTTCACTCATTTCACTCTGTCATTGCGATGATCTGCAGGCGAACTTCCGCCGCTACGGCAATCCATACGGCCGTGCCGCCAGTTACTGACTTGGTCAAGACATCAGCAGCTATTACCACGCCGGCGTAGCCGGCGCCGGCGGCGGGACCTCGATCCATACCCCGCTGGCCAGCCACACCATCAGGCCGGCCACAGCCAGCGACACCAGCAGTGCTACCCAGCCACCACCACGCGCCGGCTCAGCCTGTTCCGGCGGCACCTGCTTGTATCCATGCAGCATGGGCCCCACCAGTTTTGTCCCACGCACACGATAGATAATGATTGCCAGTACATGCAGGGCGACCAGTATGTAGAGCAGGTCTTCGGCACGTCTGTGCAGGCTGCTGATATCATTGCTCACACTGCTGCTGACCAGGCTGCGCAAAGGCCCGCTGAAGGCAATGTCATCGTTGCTGAACAGACCACTGACCGCTTGAAAACCGAACAGGCCAATCAGGACAAACACCGACAGGGCACCCAACGGATTGTGCCCCAGCCCCTGCCAGCGACCGCGCAGATAAGCTAGCAAGCGGCCCGGTGTCGGGAAAAAGTTGATAAAGCGAGAGTGGGTAGAGCCCAGTACACCCCAGGCCAGGCGGAAGCTGAGCAAGCCGATGATGGCCAGGCCAAAACGCTCATGCCAGACCATCCATTCCCCCTTGAACTGGATGGTGACCATGGCGCCGATGACACAGAGCACCAGCAACCAGTGAAACAGGCGTAACGGCAAATCCCAGACTTTGATTGGCATGTTAGCAACTCCCGGACAGATACCTGGCAAAGGCTAACCGCATGACTGCAAAACGGCAATGCAACCTTCGGACGGCCAGTCAGCTCGTGCTGGTTTATGGCGTCCGATGTCATTCAGGAACCGGTAAGGTGACATTTCATGGGCGCGCATAGAGGTTTGTATTTTCTTAAAATTAGTCACTAAAAGTGATCAATCAAGATGCCTGGTAAATTCATGGTTGCTATCACTTCCTTATGGCGATATTTTGCTCACTATGAGTGAGCAAAATCCCAAAAAACTAAACCGTTTGTTGGCGAACCTGGGGGATTCAACCCTGGTCACCAGCCGCTGGCTGCGCCAGCACGGTTATGCCAGCAATCTGGTTGCTCGTTACGTGGCAAGCGGTTGGCTGACCTCACCCGCCCGAGGCGTGTATTTGCGCGCTGGCGGCCACCTGTCATGGCCGTCGGTAGTACGTGCGCTGCAAGACGGTGAGCGGTTGGCGATGCATGTTGGCGGACGCTTTGCGCTGGCCTGGCATGGCCATGAACATTACCTGCGACTTGGCTCTGCTGCGACTGTAACCCTATACGGTCCAGACACTCTCCCTGGCTGGGTCAGCAAGTTGCAGCTAGACGAACGTTTCATTCACTGCGGCAAGGGGCCTTTTGCGTTTCCAGCCGAGCTTTTCTTCGAAAATGGCGCAGTGGGTCTAGCAGAGGGTTCATTGAGAAAGGCCGGGCTTGAGCGACTTTCTCACGAAAGTACAGTCGATGGGCTGGTTTTTGCCACACCAGAGCGGGCGCTACTGGAGCTGTGCGGTGCACCGGTGAATGCGGCTCTGATCTATGAAGTAGATGCTCTCATGCAGGGCATGGCCAATTTGCGTCCCAAACGCCTCGAGTATTTGCTACAGCATTGCACCAGCATCAAAGCCAAGCGTATTTTTCTGGCGCTGGCGGAGCGGCACGCTCACGACTGGCTTTCGCATATCTCACTGGCAGGCGTCAACCTTGGTCGCGGCAAGCGCGGCCTGATACCGGGTGGTCGCTTGCACCCTACCTATCAGATAACCTTGCCGGTGGACCTGGATGAGCAACTGGGATAAGCGCTACACCGACAGAGTGCAGCTTTTGGTGGAAATCCTGCCGCTGCTGGCCAGTGAACCAAACTTCGCACTCAAGGGCGGCACGGCTATCAATCTCTTTGAGCATGACTTGCCACGCCTGTCAGTGGATATCGACCTCACCTGGCTACCCGTTGACAGTTATGCTCAAGGTTTACAGGACATTGGGGCTGCATTTGAGCGGCTGGCCAAGCGTCTTGTGGCGGTGCCCCTGCGCCTGCAGGTACAAACGTCGGCAACCCAAGGCACCGGAACCGTTACTCGGTTGATTGCCAGCCGTGGCCGAGCCCGGGTGCAGATCGAGACCAGTCCGGTGATGCGAGGTGCGGTGCACCCTGTCCGGCAGATGCACGTCAGCCATCAGGTGGAGGACGCGTTTGGCTTTGCTTCTGCCCAGGTTCTGGATTTTGCCGATCTTTACGCCGGGAAGATGGCTGCCGCGCTGTCTCGGCAGCATCCGAGGGACCTGTTTGACCTTGGGGCAATGCTGCAAGACGATAGAGCCAACGAACAGTTGTGGCGCACTTTCCTGGTTTATCTCAGTTGTAGCCCCAAACCGGCCTGGGAACTGTTGGATCCGGCTGAACCGCAGGGGTTTGGCGCTATCTTTGAGTCGCACTTCAATGGCATGACGGCACAACCGACCAGTGTTGAAGAGCTGCTGGTTAACCGGAGGCAGTTGCTTTCTCGAATGGCTGGCTGGCTTGATGCGCCTTCGATTGCATTCCTGGAATCCTTGGAAGACGAGAATCCGGATTTTGAGCTCATTGGTTTGCCACATGCGCTGGATCTACCGGGTGTTCAGAGGAAATTGCAAAATTTGGGACAGCGCTCTGGAGAGAAACGCACAGCGGATCGCCAACGACTTGATGAGGCTTTGGAGCGAACCGTCGATAACAGCGCAACAAGGAGTACATAGTGAGCTTCCAGGGCTTGCAGGCCACCTTCCGCCGTCTCCATGCCGACAGTGCCGCTTGGAAACTGTTGCGGGCGGACAACGCCCCCTACATTCTGGCCTTTATCGCCGATGTATTTGCCGACGAAGGCGAAGTGCCGTTCAGCCGTGCCCGCGTGCGGCTGGATGCGGAAATCGAGCGGTTGCGTGAGCTGGGTATCTGGGAAACCGAGACCATGGCTGGCACCTATCTGAACCAGTGGATCGGTGCCGGCTGGCTGCGCGAGCTGGACGACAAGCTGAGCAAGACCGATGCCTGCGAGCGGGCATTGCGTTTCTGTCGCGCACTGGATGAGCACACCACCGGCACCACGGCGTCACACCTGCGCATCGTGCAGGAAGCCGTGCGCGACCTGGCCGTGGCCATAAGCCCGAATGTGGATGAGCGCGTCACCCTGCTGGAATACCGCAAGGCCGAATTGCAGCGCGAGATTGACGAGCTCAAGGCCGGTGTGGTCAGGGAACTGGGGGAGCAGCAGCAACGCGAGCGCATCCGTGAGATCTATCAGCTTGCCTCGGTACTGACCGGTGACTTTCGACGGGTGGAGGATGAAATCCGCCAACTGGACAAGGACCTGCGCGTGCAGCTGATCGAAGGGGGTACGACTCGCGGGGATGTGCTGTTGTCGGTGATGGAGCGCGAGGCGATTCTGGCCTCGACAGATGCAGGCAGCGCCTTTGAAGGCTTCTTTCAACTGCTCTGTGACCAGAACCGCTATACCGAACTGAGCGACCAGTTGCGCAGTATTCTCAGTCGCCCCATCGCCCAGCAACTGACCCCCGCTCAGCATCAGTTTCTGGCGCAATTGATGCGCGAATTGAGCCGTGAAAGCGAGCGGGTATTCCAGGTCCGGCGCCGCACCGAGGAGGGCCTGCGCGCTTATATCGAAAGCGGTGCGGCGAACGAGAATCGTGCGGTGGATCAGCTTCTGGCCAAACTGGAAAAGGTCGCGGTTGCCCTGCGTGACGGGGGTTGCGACCTGCGGGCAGAAACCAGTCTGGATTTGCCGGTCGGGCCGCTGGAGCTGGCTTCTCCGGCCAGCATGCGGCTGAAAAGCCCGGCTGAAAAACTGGATACCCGCGGCGTGCAGGTTCAGGCAAATGCACGCGAACCCAGCGCGCAGATATTGCAGAGTCTGGAGTCGGTCAGGGTCCGGGAGGTGGCGTACAGGTCCTACGTGACCTTGTGCAGCAAGGGCCCGTTGACTATTGCGGGCCTGCTGCAGGCGCACCCGGTGCAGGCAGGGCTGGAAGAACTGGTGGCCTATGTGCGTGTGGCGAAAGCGGTGAAAGCGGCGCAGCTGGAGCATACCGAGCAGGTGAGCATTGCCGACAAGGGCGGTGTGCAGCTGCATGCCACGGTGCCTGCCCTGCTGTTGAGCGCCGAGCTGTTTCCGGACAATCTTGATGAACTGGTACTTTAGGAGCTGATATGACCGAGAGTAAAGACGATCAGGCTGGGCGGGGTCTCGGGTCTGGCAGCTTCTTCGATATGGTCCGCGGCAGCGAAGCAGCGGAAGGAGAACAGGAACAGGACGTTGCATCGGGCGCGCCCGAAGATGCCATGACCGAGCTGGCTGAAGAGCCGCAGATCGCAACGGACTGCGAGGCCGATGAAGGCGCCGAGATGCCCCATGAGGCCCGCCGGGTGCTGGTCTATCTGATGCGTCAGGGCGCCATTATCGCCGCGCAGAAACCCAAGGTGTACGAGTCGCTTTGCCGTTACCAGGCCGAGGTACGACGCCATTTGGCCGAGGTTTACCTGCGCCTGGTACTGGATGAAAAAGCCGGTATTGCTTTTGTCGGTCGCTATGAGCAGGAGGATGTCGCGGAGTCTGAACCGGATGAGCAAGTCGGCACAGAAAATGAAGATGTGTTCGTGTCGCTGATCTCCAGGCGCACCCTGTCCCTGTACGACACCCTGTTGCTACTGGTACTGCGTCGCCATTATCAGGAGCGGGAATCGGCCGGGGAGCAAAAGGTAACTGTGGATGTGGAGAAACTGGAATCCTATCTGACGCCCTTTTTGCCACTGACCAACCACGCCAAGGCTGACCGCAAAAAGCTCAACGCTGCCATTCAGCGGCTGATCAGCAAGAAGTTGCTGTCAGCGATACGTGGTTCGGATGACCGCTACGAAATCACCCCGATTATTCGCTATGTGGTGGACGCGGCCTTTCTTGAGTCCATGCTGGAGGATTACTTGCGTTTGGCCCGTGAAGTCGAGATTCCAGTAGCGTCGCGGCTGCAGGAAAGCCTGCCAGATGCATCGCCGGAGAAGCTCCATCACAGCAACCAGGGTGATTTGCTCGGAGGTAACCCATGATAGCTGGCAGCCAAGTGTTCGCGGACACCCTGTTCCAGCAAGGGCAGATACGTCTGGCAGAGCTCACAGTATTCAACTGGGGTTCCTTCGATGGCTTGCATTCGGCCACCATCGACCCCTTTGGTACGTTGATCACCGGCGATAACGGCGCGGGCAAGTCGACCTTTATCGACGGGCTGATGGCGCTATTGCTGCCGGCGGGCAAGGCCACCTTCAATGTGGCTGCGGCACAGGGTGACCGGGCCGACCGCTCCTTGCTGTCCTATATGCGCGGCAGTTTTGGCTCCTCGCACGATGGCTCGGGCACCCGGGTAAAAAGCAAACGCGAAAAGGCCGTAGTCACAGGCTTGAGCGCGTTGTACCGGGCTGATGACGGTTCCGACATTACCCTGGCGGCGCTGTTCTGGACCACTCAGGCATCCAATGCCCTGAGCGATGTAAACCGTATTTATGTGATCGCCAAGCGCAATTTACCGCTCAAGCAAATGCTTGATGCCTTTGGTGAGGGTAACGCCAGAAGCCTGAAGCAGTGGCTGCGCGATGATCCGCGGATTACCTGCTGCGATGACAATTTCAGTGATTATCAGGAGCTGTATCGCTCGCTCTTGCATATGGACAACCGTAACGCCCCTGCTCTGCTATCCCGAGCGCTGGGCCTGAAGAAAATTGACGACCTGACCAAGCTGATACGGGAGCTGGTGCTGGAACCCAGCTCGGTCAAGGAGGACGTCAAAAAGGTTGTTGATGAGTTTGCCGATCTGGTGGCCATCCATGACCGGCTGAGTGATGCCCGGGCCCAGGTGCAGCACCTGCAGCGCCTGCCCGGGCTGGCCGCCGACATTCAGGCGGCCAGCGACGCGCTGCACACTTTGCAACTGGAAAAGGACCATCTGCGCATTTACTTCGCGGAGGTTCAGGCAGGCCTGCGGGCAGCGCGGATCAAACAGATCAGCAAGGATCTGGAACAGCTCGAACTGCAGCTCAAGGACCTGCAGCGCAAGCTGGCGGATAGCGCTGAACTGGTCGAACGCCGACATGAAGAGTACCTGCAACAGGGCGGTAATCAGGTCGAGTCGCTGAAAAAGGACATTGTTCATGCTGCTGACAAGCTGAAAGAGCTGGCGCGTAAGTCTTCGAGCTATCAGCAGGATGTGCGTTCGCTGGGGCTGGCAGATACGCTGCAAGAGGCAATTTTTCTGGATAACCAGCGGGCCGCTCAGGCGTCCTTGCAGGATATCGAGCACAGCAAGGCATCAAGCCAGGACCGCTTTGGTGAAATCAGCGGCCGTTGGAGCCAATCAAAACAGGATCTCGCTGAGATCATCGGGCAGATCAAGGAGATTGAAGCCCGGCCAAACTCCAACATTGACCCGGCCTACCAGCGCTTGCGTGACGAGCTGGTTGAGGCGCTGGCTCTGCCGCCCGAGCAGGTGATGTTTATTGGTGAGCTGCTGGATGTGAAGGACGATGAAAAGTCTTGGCAAGGCGCCATTGAACGCGCCCTGGGCGGCCATCGCACCACCTTGCTGGTCCCAGCCGATGGTTATTCAATGGTTACGCGCTGGCTGAATGCCCGCCATACCGGGCTGCATGTACGGGTGCAGGTTGTCCGCACTGCACAGGGCAAAACGGCTGCCCCTGAGTTTCTCAGCAACGGTTTTCTGCGCAAACTGGTCTGGCGTCAGCACGCCTGGCGGGACTGGCTCAAACAGCATTTGAGTCGTTTTGATCTGCAGTGTGTTGATGGCACCGACATCCTGGATGCAACGCCCTTTTCCATGACCCGTGAAGGCTTGGTGCATCTGGAGAATGGACGCTTCGAGAAGAAGGACCAGACCCGGATTGATGATCGTCGGCGTTGGTGCCTGGGTTTTTCCAATACCACGCGGCTTGCGCTATTGAATTCAGAAAAGGCCGTGCTGGAGAGCCAAATTGAAGAGCAATGGCGCGAGGTCAACAGCGCTCGCCAGGCCATGGAAGAGGTGACTACCCGCAAGGCTGTGCTGGAGCGTGTCGCTGCCTGCCGCTGGGAGGATATCGATGCGCCCTACTGGCAAGCCAGGCATGACTCACTGAAGGCGGACCTGCAACAACTGGAATCCTCGGAGGGGGATCTGGCATTGGCCAGGGAGCGCTGGAATCAAGCCAAGCAGGCGCTTGAGACCTTACGTGCCGAGCAGGGTCAATTGCAGAAAGATCAGGGCGCTTTACAGAACCAGCTGGATATCGAGCAGAATGCCTACACTGCCGCTGCAACGCTTGCGCAGCAGGGGCTTACCGATGAGTGCCGTACCTTGCTGGCCCAGCGCGTTGGCAACATCAGCCTGGAGCACACCGAGCACCAGGCGCAGGTAGCTAGAGAGCTGGATGAGCTGATTGGCAAGCAGCAGTCGCGCAAAGGCACGGCGGAAAACATTGCCAATGGCATCATGGGCTCGTTCCGCGGCAGAGATCAGTGGCTGCCCATAGTCGTCGATTGGCCCGTGGGGCTGGCGGCGCTGGAGGATTTTCTGGCGCACCTGCAAGCGCTGGAGCGTGAGGGCTTGCCTGCGCTGGTTGAGCAATTCCGCGAGCGATTGAACAAGCATGCGACCCAGTCGCTGGCGCGGATCAAGACCAAGCTGGACGCCGAGCGCGATGATATTCTCGAACGTATCGAGACGATCAACGGTGTACTGTGCCGCACCGAGTTCAAGATCGGCAGTCATCTCAAACTGGGTTCCCGGCGGGAAAACTATCCGCATGTGCAGGACTTCGAACGCAAGCTGCGCGCGGTGTTGAGCCAGGTCACCAGCGATGATCATGAGCGGCGCTTCCAGACCCTCTCAGAGGTGGTGGCCATACTCGACAAGGCCAGCGCCACCAGCACATCCAGTACGATGGAAAGCCTGCGCCTGCTCGACCCGCGCTATCAGATGACCTTCTATGCCGAAGAGGTCGATTCCAGCACCCTTGAGGTGCGGGACGTATTGAACTCATCCAGCGGCAAATCCGGTGGCGAGAAGGAGTCTTTCGCAGGCATGGTGGTGGCGGCAAGTCTGGCCTATGTGCTGACCCCGGATGGCTATGACCGACCGGTGTACTGCACGGTGTTTCTGGATGAGGCTTTTTCCAATACCGCCGAATCGGTCAGCCGTCGGGTGTTGCGGGTATTCCGGGAGCTGCATATCCACGTCAACCTGATTACCCCCTACAAAAACCTCAATCTGGCCAGAGAGTCGGCCCGCTCCCTGCTGATTGCCGAGCGCAACCCGGATACCCATGAAAGCCATCTGTGCGAGCTGACCTGGGAGGAAATTGACCAGCAACTCAAGAACGACCGGCAGGCTTCGGTAAGTCGCGAAGCGGCTGAGCTGGGCGTACAGATCAATGACTGAACCAGATTGGGGGCTGTTGCCTGACGCGGCGTTGCAGCAACTCAGGGCCAGGGAGTGGAGCAATCGCAAGCGCCTGAAACAGCGCCTGAAAGGCATGGAACTGCCGAACATGGAGGTCAAACTCAAACCGCCGCAAGGCTCCAGCGCGCTGAGCGATCTCGGGCATTTTCAGCGTTTTGTCGATGCCTGGCGGGACTTCCCCCATGCTACCTGTGTGCGCTGGAAAACGATCAGTTACCGCAACCTGGCTGAACAAAAGGTGCCGGCAAGTCTGATTGTGGCTGACGTCGCCACCTTGGCCAAGCTACTCGGAGAAACCGAGCAGCTAACACTTCAGCTCTGGCAGGCGCGCATCAGCCAAATTCTGGCTGCGCCTTTTGCCCAAGGCGCAGGACTGCAACGCACGTTGTTCAGTCTGCTGATCGATTATCTGGAAGAGCTGGAGCGCTATACCGATCTGGATACGGAGCTGTTAGTCAACCTGATGCCCCAGCTGCGCCCTGGAATGGGGGATGGCGGATTCCTGCGAGCGTTACCAGTACGCCATGTGGATACCAAGTTTATCGAGCAGAACTATACACTGATCGAACAAATTACAGATCTGTTGCATGCCGGCAAGGTGCTGGCGTCAGGTGGCTTGCTGGCCTGGCTGGACTGCCGGGCGAATCCCAGGGGTTGGTTATGGGTTCGGCCACTCTGCGAGCACTGCCGACAGGCCTTGGGCGGATTACCGTTACTGCAGTTGGCAACGGATACCCTGCTGGATTTTGAGCTCCCGGCTCGCCATGTATTGGTGGTTGAAAATGTACAGTCAGGTCTGGCCCTACCCCCGCTGGACGACACTATCGCCGTATTTGGCGGCGGCAAGAACCTCTCCTGGTTAAGCGCAGGTTGGCTTGAACAAAAGCAGGTTGGCTATTGGGGGGATATTGATTCCGAGGGGTTGTGCATGTTGGCTGACGCCAGACGCAAGCTGCCCTCGATTGATGCTTTGCTGATGGACGAGCAGACCCTCGAACAATACCAGGATCGGATGGTAGATGAACCCCTGTCGGTTCTGGTCGAGCCAGTAGGGCTAAAGAATGAAGAGCTTGAGTTGTTTCGCGCTTTACGAAGCGGGCGATATGGTAAGAGCAGGCTGGAGCAGGAGCGTATTGCCCCCGATCGCACTCTTGAAGCCCTGAACCTGTGGCGCAGCCAGCAGGTGTCCAGGTGATGCGTTTAGCCCGATTAAGCTTCGTTCGCATAGGGTTGTGAGGAAACGTGCCGGGCAAAGTGGGTAATAGTCTGCGTGTTTTCAGGCTCGAAGAAAATAAAAGGTTCATCGCGCATGTCTACGGAGATCATCCTTGTGGCGCAGGTCAGACCACTGCCTTGAGCATCAACAAACAGCCGGTCATCACCAGCAAGGCATAGACAAACTGGCGGAAGCGTTGCTCGTTGAGGTGGTGATGGAGGAATTCGCCGGCCCAGACGCCGAGCACCAGTATCGGCAGATACCAGATGATCTTGTGCAGGCTGGGCAGCAGGCTGCCGTCGAACAAAAACAGCAGCGTCAGGCTGGCATTCAGGCTGAGCCAGACGCTAAGCAGGGTGGCGCGCAGCTTGCTCTTGTCCAGCGTGGTGCCGGCCAGGGCATAGACCAGCAGCGGCCCGCCGGAAGCAAACAAGCCATGGGTCAGGCCGGCACCCAGGGTCAGACTGCGGCTGAGCCAACTGGGGTGCGGGGTGGCGATATGGTTGCGCGCCATGCGCCAGAGTTCGCGACTGGCAAACCAGAGCACCAGGGCGCCAAACAGCAGTTGCAGCAGCTGGTCACCCAGCCAGGGCCGCAGACCATAGCCGATCAAGGTACCGGCCAGCATCAGCGGCAGGATCAGCCTGAGCAGGGTCGGCCAATGGATCTGCTGCCGATGGCGCCAGACCAGATAGCTTGTCATGCACACATTCAGCGGCACCAGAACCGGCATCAGCTCGCTGATCGGCAGCAGCAAGGCGCCCAGCGACAGCGCAATGACCAGACTACCGAAGCCGGTGATGGCCTCGACGGTGTAGGCCAGCAGGATAAACAGGGCAAGCAGCAGCCAGGGATCAAGCAGCATCAGAAAGCCTTATCGAATAGCGCGTGTTGAATAAGCCGGGCACATAGTGTGACATGCTGGCTGCGGGTTTGGATGTCCAGGCCGCTGGTCGAGCAGAAGCTCGACCTTCCCGGAGGTGTCCTTGCGGCGAGGTGTGCTGGTCGAAGCGGGATGCTTCCCCGCTCGCACAGCGACCATGCTGCGGGCACTATGGGTTGAGTTGAAGGGCTGGCTTCACGGGGTGTGGGTTGTCCGGGCAGCATAGGGTCAGCGCAACTCGCCGGCGAAGCGTTTACGCACCTGGCGCAGGTACAGGCTCGGCGCGATGCGCCAGAGCAGGCTGCCGACGCGCGATACCGGCTCCGGCAACAGCCAGCGTTTGCGTTGTTGCAGGCCTTGATCGATCAGCGCTGCCATCCACTCGGCGCTTTTCATGCCGCCGACCATTGAGCGTGGATGCCTGGCCGTATTGCCGTCCTTGCCCAGGGCGTGGTGCTCAATCGGTGTATCGAGAAAACTCGGGTAGGCCATGAGGATGTGGATGCCATCGGCTTCCAGCTCCAGGCGCAACACTTCAAAGAACTGGGTCAGTGCGCTTTTGGCCGCGCAATAGGCGGCGCGCCCGGGTACCGGCATCCAGCCGGCCATGGAGCCGATGCAGACGATCTGGCCACGGCTGGCGCGCAGTAGCGGCAAGGCCGCCAGCGTCAGTTCTACCGGCCCTTGCCAGTCCACCGCCATGACCTTACGAAACACCGCCGGATCGGTCTGATGGGCAGGCGAACGGTGGGTAATACCGGCGTTGTTGACCAGTAGATCGAGCCGGCCAAACTGCTGCTCGGTGCTGGCGATCAGGCGCTGAATGTCATCCGGATTGGTGATGTCAGCGGTTACGCCAATAACCCGTTCCGGGCTACCCAGCTCGGCGACGCGGGCGTCCAGTTGCTCGCCATTGATATCCGCCAGTACCAGCTGGTGCCCGGCAGCATGCCAATGCCGGGCCATGGCCCAGCCAAGTCCGGACGCAGCGCCGGTAATCAGAGTGGTGGTCATCCTGCGCTACCTTGAACCTTCTCGAGGCCATATGGATTGCCACGGGCCTTTGGCCCTCGCAATGACAGTGTGTAAGGGGTGTCGATAATGCGCCAAGCCGTCCCTTTCCTCGCTGTCATTGCGAGTCGCGAAGCGACGTGGCAATCCATGGGCGGCGGGTGTCGCTGCTGGGCCTTGCTATCGGTTGCTTTCGATCGCATGTCAAATGATCTCCTGCTTCGGCTCGCCGCTATCAGGGCTGGCGCAGATTATTCTGCTCGATAAAGAACTCAAACACCTCGGCCGAGGTTTTCGCCAGCGGATAACCAAACTCTTCTTTCAGGCGCCGGTTGCTCAGTACCGGGCGGTAGCGCAGAAAGTTGACCTGTTCCGGACCGGTCGGTTTGCCGCGCCATTTGGCGATTTGCAGTGCAGTTTTGACCAGCCACACGGGTAATCGTACCAGGGTCTTGTTCAGGCGTTGGGCGATCTCGGCCATGGTCAGGGCGCCGTCGCCGGCCATATTGTAGATGCCGGTCTTGCTCTCGCGGATGCCCTGCTCCATGGCACCGACCACATCCTGGTCCCAGATAAATACAAAGGGTGAATCACTGCCCTTGAGGGCAAGAATCTTCTTCGCCATGAACAGGTCGGTGATCTGGTTGCGTGTGCTGCTGCCGAGCACAGTGCCGGGGCGGAAAATCAGTTGCTTGAGTTGCGGCTGTTGCTGGCGGTAGTCGGCGAGCAGCTCTTCGATCTGGCGTTTATGGTCGGAATAGGCAAATTCGGGGTTGCCGCGCAGGGCGTCATTCTCGTCGATCCATGCCGGATTGTCGGCGTAGTAACCATAGGCGGCGCCTGAACTGGTCACCGTCAGGTGCTGTACGCCTGCCTGGCGACAGCAGTCGAGTACATTGCGGGTGCCGTTGACGTCGATATCAAAATCCCTTGCGCGGTCTTTCGAGGCTTGCAGTACCGAGGCCAGGTGCACCACATGGGTGATGGCTTGCGTTTTGAGCAGATCGGCCAGTGCCGGGTCGCGGATATCCAGTTGTTTGACCGCAAAGTCCAGGTCATCGCGCGGGCGAATGTCGGTGCCGATGACGTAATAGTCAGCCGCCAGGCGGTTGCCCAGTTGGTGGCCGATATAGCCGGCGGCGCCGGTGATCAGTATGCGTTGGGTCATGGCTATTGTTCTTGTTCTCGGGAAGTGGAAAGCGTGGGTGCATCAGGGACCGGCAGGCGTGCCCAGATCTGCGACAGGGTCAGGCCACTGACCAGATGCCAGACGCCCCAGAAGGCGGTGATCAGCATCATGCCGCCGGCCTCGGGGAAGAAGGTAAACAGGATTACCAGGCCAAGTCCGGAGTTCTGGATGCCGACTTCCATGGTCACCGCACGGCGGTCGGCGACCGGTAGCCGGAGCAAGCGCCCCATGCCGTAGCCCAGCGACAGCGCCAGCAGGTTATGGCCGACCACCAGCCAGAAGAAGCTGTGGAAGCGCTCGACAAACAGCTCCAGGTTGTTGGAGAAGGCAATCGCGACAAAGCCGAGAAACACCAGCAAGGAGACCATGCGTAGGGGCTTTTCGCTGTGGGTGACCAGTCTGGGGAAGCGTCGGCCGGTGGTCATGCCGAGAATCAGCGGCACGGCCAGTACCAGCAACACCAGCAGCAGGATGCTGCCCGGCTCCAGGCTGATCTGGGTCAGGTATTCACGGGTGTAGGGATTGAGCCAGCCATAGAGGGCGAAGTTCAGTGGCGTCATGATGGTAGCCGCCAGGCTGGAGACGGCCGTCATGCTGACCGAGACGGCGACGCTGCCACGTCCGAGCCAGGTCATGATATTGGAGAAGCTGCCTCCCGGGCAGGAGGCAACCAGCAGCATGCCCAGGGCCAGTTCCGGTTCGATCGCCAGCGCCCAGGTCAGCAGGCAGGTCAGCAGCGGCAGCAACAGGAACTGGGCAAACAGGCCGGCCAGTGGGGCGACCGGGGCCAGGGCGATGCGCTTGAAATCCTCCAGCCGCAGGCTCAGCGATACTCCGAACATCATGCAGGCCATGATGACGTTGAGTACGATCAGGCTGGCCGGATCGAACTGCATCGGCAGGGCGCCGCTCATGCGTGCACCGGTTGCGCCTGCTGAGTCGGCAGCGCCCGTTCCAGCTCGCCGATATGCTGCTTCAGCGTGGCCAGGTAGGCATCCTTGTTGACGTAGTAGGCCATGCGCGCCAGCTTGATGTATGTATAGCCGCCATCAATCGGCTGGCTGGCCCGCTCGCGCTTGAGCTGATTGAAGCTGCTTGCTGCGTCGCTTTGTGCCAGCTGGTGCTGGATATACAGGGCGACCAGTCGCGCCTGCTGGTTGCGCCCTTCCCAGCCCAGCCCAGAGGCTTCGATCATGCCGAGCATGAACAGGTTGTCGCGCTCGGGGTGGAAGATATTCATATACAGCTGCGGCGCATCCAGCTCAGCCGGCCAGTTCAGGTGCTGGCGCTGGATAAAGGGGTAATCCAGTTGGTAGCCGGTAGCCATGAGGATGAGGTCGTACTCGGCGCTTTCGCCATCGGTAAAATGCACGGTCTGGCCGTCAACCCGGGCAATGTCGCGGCGCGGGGTGATATCGCCGTGGCCGATATGGTGCAGGATCAGTGAGTTCATCACCGGGTGTGATTCATACATGCGGTAGTCGGGGTCGGGCAGGCCGTAATCCGAGGGTTTGCCGACCAGAAAGCGGATCAGTGCGGCATCCAGCTTTTGTTTCAGTGGGCGGGGCAGTTTGAATTTGCCACCGAGGGTGTCGACCGGCCGGCCTTTGACGAATTTGGGGATGAAGTAGTAGCCGCGGCGCAGGCTCATGTCGACCTTGGCGGCCTGGTGTACGGCGTCGACGGCGATGTCGGCGCCGGAGTTGCCACAGCCGAGAATCAGCACGCGCTTGCCTTTGAATGCTTCGGGGCTGCGGTATTCGGCGGAGTGCAGCAGTTGGCCGCTGAACGAGCCGGGCAGCTTGGGTTTGTTCGGGGTATGCAGGGTGCCGTTGGCGATCAGCACGCCGTCGAAGTGGCGTTGTTGTTGCTCGCCGTTGCGCTCGCTGGTCAGTAGCCAGCCGTCGCCGTCGGGCGTCAGGTCGAGTACGCGGGTGTTGAATTCGTAGTGTTGCTTGAGGCCAAAATGGTCGGCGTAGTCGCGGAAGTATTGGCGCATGTCGCTGTGGTGGGGATAGGGGGCGACGTCGTCGCGCATGGGGAATTCGGCGAATTCGGTCATGCGTTTGGAGGAGATCAGGTGGGCGCTGTCGTACATGGTGCTGTGCGGGTTGTCGATGTCCCACAGGCCGCCGACGTCGCTGTGCAGGTCGAAGCCGATAAAGGGTAGGTCGAGCTTTTGCAGGTTGCGTGCTGCGGCCAGGCCCATGGGGCCGGCGCCGATGACTGCGTACATGGGTGTTCCTCGTTTTTATTGTTGTTACAACACCCAGTATTAGCCGGGTGCCTGCGGTACTGTGAAGCCTCCTCCCCCAGACACGCTACAAGCCATCCATGGGGCTCGACGGTGCACATCCCTGTGCACCGACGGCCTGGCGGAGGAGGCTTCACAGCACCGCTTTCAATTTTGGTGCATTCTGCGTGCGTTACAGGTTTAGGCCGCAAGGTTATGATGGCCAGTCTAGCCGAACACCTCATCGGGGGTATCGGATAAAACAGGACAGGGAACCAGCAATTCAGGCCATGCATGATTGTTCAGAACACAGTGTAACGCCGCGCTACAGCCAGGCCATTTCAGGCGAATGCGGCGCTGCGCGACCATTTGCGTCAGCTGGCGGACGTTACTTTGGCAGAAATGGGTCAGCACAGTGTGAGTGCCGAGGTGCAGCGGTTGGTGCGGAGCAATCCGCGCTGGGGCAAGGAGCGGGTGGCGGAGCAGTTGAATCTGAGTGGGCGGCACCTGAATCGCAAGCTGGCGGAGGAAGGGCTGTCATTCAAGAGTCTGCGTGAGAGTGTGCTGCAGCAGATGGCCTGCCAGGCCTTGCGCGGGCCGCAGCGGATCAGCGAGATTGCCGAGCAGTTGGGTTTTTCCGATGAGAATGCTTTTGTGCGGGCTTTTCATCGCTGGCAGGGGGTGACGCCGGCGCGCTTTCGTGCGGGGGCTGCGCCAGCGTCTTGAGGGGTGTCTGGGTCAGGTTTGGCTGATGGTCGAGCGGTAGCTCGACCTTGCCGGGTGGACCGTATTCTGTCTCGGTCGCTAGTGGCCGTTCAGCTATTCATTTTCAACAAGCCACCGCGCAGGCTGGCGACCTTGTCTCTGCCCTGCTCTTTGAGGATGCTCACGGCCATGGCCGAGCGGCGGCCTGAGCGGCACAGGGTGATTACCGGCTTGTCATCGGGGACTTCGCTGACTCTGTCGCGCAGTTGGCCAAGGGGGATGTGCTGGGCTTTGAGGCCTTGCGGGCATTCGCCGTCGATGACTTCATCGGGCTCACGCACATCCAGCACGCTGACCGAGGGCTGGTTCTGGATCAGCCATTCCGGCTCCACTTCGGGTACGCCGGCGAAGGTGATGCGCAGGTCGGCCCAGTCCGCCTCAGCGGGTACCTGGCCGTCTTCCGGGCAGCCGCTGCGCAGGTTGGCGGGTACGGCTTCGTCGATCTTTTTCGGGTGCGGCAGTTGCATGGCCTTCATGTAGCCAACAAAGTCGGTTTCATTGGCGCCGCCGCCGACCCGGGCGTTGTAGGCTTTTTCTTCGCCGATGGTGCTCTGGGTACGGCCGTTGTAGTCATGCGCAGGGAATACGGCGCAACTGTCGGGCAGGCTGAACAGTTGCTCGGTGATCGAACGATACAGGGTGCTGGCGTTGCCTTGCTGAAAGTCGCTGCGGCCGCAGCCACGGATCAGCAAGGTATCACCGGTAAACACCATCGACTGGTCGTCCAGTACATAGCTCATGCAGCCATCGGTATGCCCCGGGGTGGCGCGGGCTTCGAGTTCAACTCCTTGTATGCCAAAGCGTTGGCCGTGCTGCAGGGGCTGGTCGACATGTTCGGCCTGAATCACTGCGGCCGAGGCAATGGCGCATCCGGTTTTCTGTTTGAGCAGCCAGGCGGCGGTGACGTGGTCGGCATGGGCATGGGTATCCACCACCAATTTCAGTTGCAGGTTCAGCTCCTGCAGCAAGGCCAGGTCCCGTTGCACCTGTTCAAACACCGGATCGATCAGCAGCGCTTCGCGACTGCTTTCATCGGCCAGCAGGTAGGTATAGGTTGATGAGGTGGCATCGTACAGTTGACGAAATAACATGAGTCCTCCAAAAGAGTGATCAGGGCAGTTGTTAGCCTCTGCGCGTCATGGCGGTGAGCAAACCCTGAATACTTAATACGCTCTTAATCTATAGTAGCGCTAATACCCCTATAGGTATTCTTGCTGACCAGCATATTAGATATTTATGGTCTATGCATAGAACGATTAAGAATATAGGCTGGTTCAATCATTCTTTACCGCAGAGGAGGTCGAGTGCTGTCAACCGAACTGGGTTTTTTGGCGTTATCTACCGAGCGCATGCTGGCAGCGCTGGCCTTTGCTCTGGCCTTGCTGGTCGGCTGGCTGGCCGGTCGCGGGCGTAACGTCAGCGTGGTTGATCTGCTCAGCAGCATGTTACTGCTGGCGCTGGTGGTGGCGCGGCTGAGCTTTGTGCTGTTTTACCATGAGCACTATCAGCTGCTCAGTCTGGGTTGGCTGGATATTCGTGATGGCGGCTTCCTGCTCTGGCCGGGTCTGTTGGCGGCGGCGCTGTATGGGGCCTGGCGTGCCTGGCAGCAGGTTACTGTGCGACGGCCGTTGTTACTCGCCGCGGTGATCGGTGGCGGCTTCTGGGTACTTAGCCTGGGCGCCTTTCATGGCTTGCAGCAGAGCCAGCAAGTGCCGAATCTGAGCTTTTACAGCCTGGCCGGTGCGCCGCTGCAACTGACCGATATCGAAGGGCCGCTGGTGGTCAATATCTGGGCAACCTGGTGCCCGCCCTGTCGGCGTGAGATGCCGGTGTTGCAGCAGGCCCAGCAAGAGCTGGAGGGAGTCACCATAGTGCTGGTGAATGCCGGTGAAAGTACTGCCGAGATTGCTCACTTTCTCACGGCTCAGGGGCTGGAGCTGGATAATCTCTGGCGTGACCCGAGCAATGCGCTGGGTTCGGCCGTCGGTTCGCGGGCGTTGCCAACCACCCTGTTCTATCACAGCGATGGCAGCCTGTCCGATGCCCATCTTGGCGAGCTGTCTGCAGCGGGGCTGCAACGTTCGATAGAGCGCCTGCAATAGGGCCTGACCGGCCAGGAGGGCAGGCACCAACCTGGTGCACTGTTCACTCTTGTGGTGCGGCTGCCGGCCTGGCTGGCGCGGCCAACCCCTCTGGTCCGGGGTCGGGTCTGCTGGCATGAATTTCGCTTGTAGACGGGTATGAACCCAGCCGGGACGACCCGGCCGCTGGTATCGAAATACCGCCGGCGCCTGTCTCTGGACGACCAGACAACTCAGCCAAGCTGTTCGGAGGTTGCCTTGTCTGCACATACCGCTTTTACCCGTCTTCCGGTCGTGGATATCCATGGCCTCTACTCCACCGATCCGGCGCAACGCCAGGCAACTGCTGATCAGCTGGGTGATGCTGCCCGTGCTGCCGGGTTTCTCTATGTCACCGGGCACGGTGTTGATCCCGAGCTGATTGCCGGGCTGCGGCGTCAGACCGAGGCCCTGTTTGCCCTGCCGCTGGAGCAGAAGCAGCGCTTCCATATCAAGCAATCGGCCAATCACAGTGGTTATGTGCCCCAGGGTGAGGAAGAGGTTTACCCCGGGGTCGTCGATTACAAGGAAGCCTACGACATCAACTATGACCTTGGTCGCGATGACCCGCGTCCGGTACTTGGCCACACGCAATGGCCGGAGTGCCCGCAATTGCCGGGTTTTCGTGCCGATGTGGATGCCTACTACCAGGCGGCGCTGGCGCTCGGTAATGTGCTGTTCCGTGGTTTTGCCCTTGCCCTGGGGCTGGAAGAAGACCGCTTTACCCGGCATATCACTACCCCGCCGAGCCAGTTGCGGCTGATCCATTACCCCTATAACCCGGATGCGCCGGCCGATCGGCCTGGTATTGGTGCACACACCGATTATGAGTGCTTCACTATCTTGTTGCCCACCGCGCCAGGTCTGGAAGTGCTCAACGGCGCCGGTGAATGGATCGATGCACCGGTCTTGCCGGGGGCCTTTGTGATCAATATCGGCGATATGCTCGAGGCGCTGAGCAATGGTGAGTTTGTCGCCACCCAGCACCGGGTGCGCAAGGTCGCGGAAGAGCGCTACGCTTTCCCGCTGTTCTGTAATCTGGATTACGACACCCTGATCGAGCCCCTGCCCGAGTTTGTCAGCGCCGAGCGCCCACCCCGCTACCCGCCTTTGGTCTGCGGTGAGCACTTGTTTGCGCAAACGGCACAGACCTTTAACTACCTGAAAACCCGGGTGGCCAGTGGCGAGTTGCAGCTGCCTGATGCGGCGCGGCCGGTGTCCAGCTTTGGCCAGCGTGCGGAGGTCAAGTGATGCAACTGAATCAACTGCTCGCAGCGCTGCCGGCCAGCACTGACAGCAAGGTACCGGACTGGATGCTGGGCTGTTTTCGGCGCCGCTGCATCAGCTTTGCCAATGGCTTGAGTGATGACCAGACGCAGGTGTACTGGTTGCAATGTGGCGGCTTTACCCTTGATTTGCGTCTGCCGCCGGGGCCTGAGCCCTTGGCAGCCAAGGCCTGGGCAGACTACAGCGCGGATGAGCTGGCGCTGTTGGCTGCCCGCGAGGGTTGGCAGGCGGAGACGCTCTGGGATGGTCAGGCGCTGGCCTGGGAAGGCGGCGTCAGTCTGCAGCTGCATAATCCCTGGCCGGAACCGGCTCTGTTACAGCGCATCGGTAACTGCATGATGGAGTTTGCCCCCAGTGGTGCCTATGTCGAGGACTGGCGCCTGCAACCGCCAGGGCCTGGCCCCTTGTTGGGCTTGCGGCTGCTGGAAGAGCGTGATGCGAGCGGTCAGTTACGTCACCAGGGCGGTGGCCTGATTATCGCTGGTGAGGTGGCGGCGCTGGTGCGGGGACGTGCTGAGCCCATTGATGCGCAAGGACGGCTGGCCGCTGTGGCAGCCGACCTGGTCGGGCAGGCGGAACCCCTGGGCAGGCTCTTTGGCTGTGACACGGCGTTGGCGCGGGGCGACTGGCAACAGGGGTATCAGGTTCAGTGCACGACTCACCCCGGGCGAATGGATCAGCCTTTGCTCAGCCTGCAGGGGTTCAGCTGGCTGGAGGATGCGCCCGGTCAGTTGCTGCAGCGCTGTGAGGAAAACGGCGAGCAGATCGAGCGCCGCTGGCTGCTGGATACCTGGTTGCCGGACTGGCAGCCGCAGGCCGCTACCACTCAGTCAGCGGCAGCGGCCGACTGGTTTGCGCAGGAGTCCGCTACTCTGACCCGTTGTTTGCAACGTCTCGACTAGGCCAGGCATGGACTTGCTCGGCACGCCGGTCAAAATAGGCCCTGATCTGCGGCTCAAAGGCGGACCAGGTCTCGGCGGGCAGGTAGTCGGCATACAGGCTGAGCAACTGCTCCCGCGCGTGCGGGTCCTGTAGCAACTCGCGAATTGCCTGGTCCAGTTGCTCGGCCATGCTGCGACCCCAATCGCTGCCTGAGCAGTAGATACCGGACACCACCAGGTCCATCTCTTCCGCCAGCGGCACGCTGACCAAGGGTGTGGGGGGCTGAAGTTGCTCACTCACCGCGCGGGTAATGGTGGCAAACTCGAAGGTCAGGTCGATACGTCCGTGGCTGACCATCAGCAGCAGGTTTTCACCACTCAGACTGCCACTGATGCGCTCGGCACGACCGAGGGGTTCAGCTGCCGCCAACCAGGCTTGAATCAACGGCGGATAGGTCCGAAAAGCCGATACAGCGGCTTGCAGCTCAGTACTCTCGAGCAGGTCACTGAGAACCAGTCGGCCGCTGTGCAGGGGGAACTGTTCGACCTGGTCATAACGCACTACGGCCTGAATCGGGGTGCTGACCAGGAAGGGGATAAAATAGGCGTAACGGTCGGTGTCCGGGCGCTGAAACAGCGGCGTTGAGCAAAATTGCAGGCCGCGTTCCATATCCCGTTGCTGGCGCAGCCGATTGGCCAGGCGGTAGTCCGGCTCCAGTTCGGGCATGCGCTGCATCAACTGGCGCAGCGCGAGCATGGTGATACCGTCGGTGGGTTGATCATCAACCACATTGACGATGCCGGGTATCGGCCACAGCGTCCACTGCACAGGCTCGGCCTGACTCAGCGGGCTCAGCTGCAGGCAGATAACCGCCAGCCAGAGCGCGCGGCAGCGGGACATGAGGAGCGGCACAAGCATCGGCAGTACTCGAAACGATGGGTGAAAGTGGCGACCACATCGGTGGTACCTGTCATTCTAGCTGCTATTGCAGTCGTTGCAGCCAGAGCAGGGTCTGTTGCCGCGCGGCTTCCTGACCAAGGGTGTGCAGCCGCACCGGTTGTCCGGGTGCGCATTGCGCCAGGCGAGCAACAGCCAGCGGGGTCAATGCGCCGATCCGCGGGTAGCCGCCGATGGTCTGGCGATCCTGCAGCAGGATGATCGGCTGGCCGTCCGGTGGCACCTGGATACTACCAAGTGGAATGGCGGTGGAAACCAATCCTGGCCCCTGGTAGACCAGCCTCGGTCCCGTCAGACGCACACCCATGCGGTCGGCGCGGTTATCCACAGCCCAGCTGTGGTTGGTCACAGCGAACAGGCTGTGGCCGGAAAACTGCGCATACTCGGCGGCAAACAACATCGACAGTATGGCGGGTGCGGAGAGGTCGAAATAATCATCCGGCGACAAGGATACCGGGGCTGGGCGCCGTGACCCGGCTGACAGCTGATCGTCAAGCTGCAGGCTGCGCCCGTCACCCTGCAGGCCGCCGAGCCGTTCGCGCCCCACAGTCGCACTGGCGCCCAGCAGGCGTGGTGCCTTGAAGCCATCGGGTGTGGCCAGATAGCCACGGACGCCACTGCGCGGGCTGCGGCAATCCAGTTGCTGGCCGGCGCGGACCCTGAAGCTGGCGTTGTGGCTAACGGGTTTACCGTCCAGGGTTGCGCCCAGATCGGCACCGCACAAGGCCAGGGTGGTGTCCTGCTCGGCGCGCACACTGAAGCCGCCCCAGGGGATTTCCACCACGCAGGCATCCGCAGCATTACCAAGCAGGCGATTGGCCAGACCCGCCGCCAGCCAATCCAAGGGGCCGCCCTGGGTGACGCCCAGATGACGACAACCGAAGCGCCCACCATCCTGCAGCTGCGCCAGACCGAGGGTTTTCACCACCCGCAGTAAGGTCATGCGGGCGCCTCGCAAGGTGTCGGGTCGCCACCCAGACGGATGAATTCGTATCGCTCTATGGCTACCAATTGCACCTGGTCGCCCGGTTGCAGCAGGCTGTAAGGCGGCGTATGCGGATCGAACAAGGGCAAGGGCATGCGACCAAGCAAATGCCAGCCACCGGGGGATGGCAAGGGGTAAATGGCGGTCTGGCGCTCAGCAATCGCCACGCTGCCGGCTGGCACCTGCTGCCGCGGTGTCGCCAGGCGCGGCAAGGCCAGCGCTGGGTCAAGCAAGCCAAGGTAGGCAAACCCGGGAGCAAAGCCGAGGGCATAGACCTGGTAAACCGGTTGGCTGTGACGGCGGATCAGTTCGCGCTGGCTGCAGCCAAGCCGGGTGGCGACTGCGCGCAGGTCAGGGCCTACCCCCGGCGCATACCAGACCGGCAGCTGATGCAGCTGGCCGCTGCGGGTGGCAGCTGGTTGCAGGTCCTGCAGGGCTTCTGCAGCCCAGGCGCGGGCCTGCTGTTCGCTCAGCTGCACCAGGTCATAGTGCAGCAGCAGGCTGGTGTAGGCCGGCACCAGATCAATCAGGCAACCGGCAAAACGCTGACGCAGGGCCTGGTCGGCAGCTTGCAGCCAGGGCAGGAGGTCAGGGTCAATGGCATCAGACAGGTGCACGCAGAGTGCATCCACGGCGACCCGCTCGATACGCGGCGTCATGGTTGGGCTATATGCTCCAGCGCCTGGCGGATCTGGCGTACAACAGCGACCGATTGCGGGTTATCGCCATGCACGCAGAGGTTATCGGCGGCTAGCTGCAAGGCGCTGCCATCGCTGGCATTCAGTGCTTCACCGCGGGCCAGGGTCAGTGCCTGCGCAAGGATCTGTTGCGGGTCATGCAGCACTGCGCCGGGCTGATTGCGTGGCGTCAGCAAGCCTTCGGCGGTGTAGCTGCGGTCGGCAAAGGCTTCCAGCCACAGGGTCAGGCCGTAGTCAGCCGCTATCGCCTGGGCCGCGCTGTTATCACGCCGGGCCAGCAGCATCAGCGGCAACTGCCGGTCATAGGCGGCGCAGGCTGACATCACCGCGCGCAGCAGTTCGGGCTGGCGCAACATATCGTTGTATAGCGCGCCATGGGGTTTCAGGTAGGCAACCCGGGTACCTTCAGCCCGGCAGATGGCATCCAGCGCACCGAGCTGGTACAGCACCAGGTCTTCGACCTCTGCGGGGGAGCAGGCCATCGAGCGCCGGCCGAAACCGACCAGATCGGGGTAGGCCGGGTGGGCGCCAATCTGCACGCCGTGCTGAACCGCGAGCTGTACGGTACGGCGCATGGTGCTGGGGTCCGAGGCATGAAAGCCGCAGGCAACATTGGCGCAGTCAACATAGGGCATGACTTCGGCATCCAGGCCCATCACCCAGGGGCCCAGGCTTTCGCCCATATCGCAGTTAAGCAGGAGTTTTTTCATGCCCTGATTGTTGCGCAACTTGGCGAGCAAGGCCAGTAGCGGCACGAGCGGGCGCTGAACCAGTTAGCGTGTTTAGGGTCATAAGCTGTGCTCATTCTTTTTCTCGCAGGTGGTTGAATCATGCGTGTTCTAGCTGTGCTTGCGGTATTCCTGTTCTTGCTGGGCTGTCAGGCGACCAGCACGGTACAACGTGACTACAACCCGTCGCACGCCTTTCTCGATGACCAGTTCTGGGACTGGGCGGATCCGGCTGTAGAGTTTCGCCCACAGGGTGATCCGCGTATTGCTTCAGACATCACGGCCAGCCGGATTCGTGAGTCAGTTGCCGATCAACTCGACAGTCGCGGCCTGCGTCCCGCTACCGACAGCACCGGCGTTGACCTGCTGGTTCGCGCCTATCTGATCAATGAGCAGAAACAGGATGTGGTGACCATTACCCACGGCGGTTCCTTCGGAGCCTACTGGGGGCGTGGCTGGGCCGGTGGCCCGGTCTATAGCGAAACGCGCTCGGTGGATTACCATGAGGTCACCCTGCAGATCGATATGCTGCACCCGCAGACGGGTGAACTGCTCTGGCGCGGTAGCGACAGCGAGCTGATGCGTCAGCGCCCACTGTCACCGAGTGAGCGCAACCAGCAGATCCAGCAGCTGGTGACGCGCATCCTGGCAAGCTTCCCGCCCGGCTAGGCTACTGTCAGCCGGGAATGCCCAGCGGGCGATCCTTGCCGGCCAGGTGTTTGGCGATGTCCAGCAGTGCGCTGGACAGCATTTCTTCGATGACCGGGTGGTAGAAGGGCATCTCCAGCAAGTCCTGTGCGCTTTCTCCACGCTGAATCGCCCAGGCCAGCAGATGCGCCAGATGTTCGCCGCCGGTGCAGAGTAAACTGGCGCCCAGCAGCTGGCCGCTGTGTTTGTCCGCATACAGACGGATCAGGCTGTCCTCGCCGCCCAGGATGCGCGCCCGGCCGTTGCTGCTCCCTTGCGCACTGCCAATCAGGATCTGGTCGGGGTCCAGTTGATCGAAACCTGCGCCAACCGTGCACAGGTCGGGGTCACTGAAGGCAATCGCCAGCGGCGTTTTGCGCTTGAAGCGGCTGGGCTGGAGCTGGCAGGCATTGAAGCCGGCCATGGCGCCTTCGTCAGCGGCTTCGTGCATCAGCGGCCGGTCGCCATTGGCATCGCCGGCAATAAACAGTGGCAAGTCACCAACCTGCAGGCTCTGCGGATCACAGTCTGGCTTGCCCTTGGCATCCAGCGGCACGCCCGCATCCGCCAGGCCCAGTTGGTCGCTGTTGAGTTGCCGGCCGAGCGCGGCAACCACCAGATCAACCTCTGCCGTGCGCTCCCCTGCGCGCAGGCGCCAGCCCTTACCATGGGCCTCCAGTTTGGCAGGTTCGCCCAGCCAGAGGTCAAACTCCCGGCTGAAGCGTTGTTCGGCCGCCTGGGCAATCACCGGATCGGCACTGCCGGCCAAGGTCCCGGTACCCGCGGCGGTAACCTGAATACCCAGGCGGGCCAGGGCCAGGCTCATTTCCAGCCCGACCGCGCCAAGCCCGATAACGCCGATACGTGGCGGCAGGTCATCCAGTTCGAAGAGTTCGTCGGTGGTAATAACACCGTCCTCAGCGCTGGGTAGCCAGTGGGGCCTGACGGGCCTGGAGCCGGTGGCGATAATACAGCGACCGGCCTCGACCAGCCGCTCGCCCTCGGCCGTGCTTACCTGGATACGGGTTGGGCTGAGCAGGCGAGCCTTGCCCATAATCAGGTGCTCGCCGGCTTGTTTGATTGCCTTGTCGCGCGCACTGCCAGCAAAGCGGTCGCGTTGTTGGCGCAGGGCCTGCCAGGTCTGGCGATAATCAATCTGCAAGTCGTCGCTACCACTGATGCCCTGTGCAGCCATCTCCTTGCGTGTGGCCCAGAGACCGGCTGCATGCAGGGCAACCTTGGAGGGCATGCAGCCCACACGGGCGCAGGTGGTGCCCAGCGGGCCCTGATCAATCAGCACAAAGGACTTGCCCGCGCGGATCACCTCACGCAGCGCATACATGCCGGCGGTACCGGCGCCAATGATCGCGACATCAACCTGCTGGGGCTCTGACATGACCTACTCCTTGCCGATGATTAATACTCCAAAGGGTATGGTCTGGTGATGCAGATAGCAAATGTTGGCGCTAAGCCGATAGTGCATTGATGCATGTCATACCAATGACTATTGACTGCAAATCAGAAATTGGCCGGCGTGGTAGCGCTGATTAAAATGCAGGGCTCATCGAAGGGATTGTTGAAGCGGTGCGGCAGGCTGCTGTCGAAGTAGTAGCTGTCGCCGTTTTCCAGTATGAAGACCTCGCCATTGACCGTCAGCTCCAGTCGGCCAGCCGCGATGGTGCCGGCTTCTTCGCCATCATGCTGCAGCATGTCCGGCCCGGTGTCGGCGCCGGGCGGATAGGTCTCGCGCAAAAACGCCAGTGCGCGGTTGGGAACGCCCTTGCCGACCAGTTGCATACTGACCTCGCCACTGCCGATCTCGAGCAATTCGTTGTGGCGATAGACCACCGGGTGCTGGTTGTCTTGCTCCAGCTCCAGGGAAAAGAACTCCACCAGTGACAGCGGAATGCCGGACAGCACCTTTTTCAGCGAGCTGACCGAGGGGCTGACGCTGTTCTTTTCAATCATCGAAATGGTGCTGTTGGTGACGCCGGCACGTTTGGCCAGTTCACGTTGGGACAGTCCCTTGAGCTTGCGAATAGTTTTCAGGCGAGCGCCGACGTCCAAGCTGCAGTCCTCCAGAGTGACCGGGTGGCGGGCATATGCTGCGAATCATTGCATGGCTGTGCAGAATTTTCAACGCTATCGCGGCATCCTTGAACACCTGACTCAGAAGCTGTCCCTGCAGGGTGTTATTATGTGGCCCTACTCATCCAAACGAGGCCGGGATAATGGATCCAGAAGACCTGCACTTGAATCTGCGCAACCTGGAAGCGGATGACTATCCGCAACTCAAGATCCTGATGGACAAGGTGTATGACGACATTGGTGGTGCCTGGCCGCTGAAGACCATCAAGCGCTTGATCAAGGAGTTTCCTGAAGGCCAGATTGCCATTGTTGACGACCAGCATCTGGTCGGCGTGGCGCTGAGTGCACTGGTTGATTACGACACTTTCTCCGAGCGTCACAGATACGAGGATCTGATCGGCAAGGGGGAAATTATCCACAATGACGAGGATGGCGATGCCATGTACGGGCTGGATGTGCTGATCGACCCCGAGTATCGCGGCCATCGCTTGGGTCGGCGTCTCTATGAAGCGCGCAAGGAGCTGTGTCGCTCGCTTAACCTGTAGGCCATTCTGGCTGGCGGGCGCATTCCCGGCTATCACGAGCACGCCGACACCTTGAAGCCCACCGAATATATCGATGAGGTCGCGCGCAAGGAAATCCACGACCCCATCCTGTCGTTCCAGCTGTCGAATGACTTTCAGGTCAAGCGTCTGATGCGCGGCTATCTGCCGGAGGACAAGAAATCTCTCGGTTATGCCACCTTGCTGGAATGGAACAACATCCTCTACGAGCCGGAAGAACGGCTGCTGGAATCGACCAAGACCCAGTCCCGGGTTGGCGCCGTGCAGTGGCAGATGCGTCGCTTTGCTTCGGTCGAGGATGTGCTGGAGCAGGTGGAATACTTTGTCGATGCCCTGTCCGATTACCAGAGTGACTTTGCGGTGTTCCCGGAGTTGTTCAACGCGCCGCTGATGGGCCTGCGTGACCAGAGCGATGACCTGGAAGCGATCCGCTTTCTGAGCAACTTTACCGAGCGTTTTCGCAGTGAAATGCTGCGCATGGCGGTCAGTTACAACATCAATATCATCGCCGGCTCGATGATTGAGGAAGGCGAGGATGGCCGTCTGTACAACGTCGCTTACCTGCTGCGCCGGGACGGCACCGAAGAGCGCCAGGCCAAATTGCATATCACCCCGCAGGAACGTCGTGACTGGGTGATTGAAGGCGGTGACGAGCTGCAGGTGTTCGAAACCGATGCCGGGCGCGTCGGCATTCTGATCTGCTATGACGTCGAATTCCCGGAACTGGGGCGGATTCTCGCCGATGATGACATGGACCTGCTGTTCGTGCCCTTCTGGACCGACACCAAGAATGGTTACCTGCGCGTACGCCACTGCGCCCAGGCGCGGGCCATCGAGAACGAGTGCTATGTCGTGCTCTGCGGCAGTGTCGGCAACGTGCCTTCGATCGAGAACCTGGATATCCAGTACGCCCAGTCGGCCGTGTTCTCACCCTCGGACTTTGCCTTCCCGCATGATGCGGTGCTGAACGAGACTACGCCGAATACCGAGATGATCTTCTTCTCCGACCTTGACTACACTCGCCTTAAGCTGGTGCGAAGTGAAGGCTCGGTGACCAATCTCAAGGATCGGCGTACCGACCTGTTCAGCCTGAAATGGCGCAAGAAAACCAGGAAAAGCAAGAAGTAGCTGTTAATCAACCCACTTTGCAATGACTCAATATATTGTCATCGCGAAGCCGCAGGCTGTGGCGATCCATGGTGTATGGCAGCACGAGTGTTTGGATTGCCACGTCGCGTTGCTCCTCGCAATGACGGGGTGCAGTACGCGCGCACAAAGACATCCCCCGCCTCGTCGTCATCGCGAAGCCGTCAGGCTGTGGCGATCCAGGGTGTGTGGCAGCACGAGTGCCTGGATTGCCACGTCGCGTTGCTCCTCGCAATGACGGGTGAGTGTTCG
Organism: Gammaproteobacteria bacterium; assembly: GCA_023475025.1. Taxonomy (GTDB): domain Bacteria; phylum Pseudomonadota; class Gammaproteobacteria; order Pseudomonadales; family Pseudomonadaceae; genus Halopseudomonas. The sequence continues at coordinate 19,856 of JAMCWB010000003.1, read as the reverse complement.
CACACCAAGGCATCGCCCCGCCTCGCCTTTCAAGGGCGCAGTAATGAACAACAATCAGCCGGCTCAGCGATAAATCCGCGGCACACGGTTCAGGTTGCAGAACAGTTGGTAGGCGATGGTGCCGGCGGCGCTGGCCACTTCACTGGCATTCAGGCCGTGGCCCCAGAGGCGTACCGGGCTGCCCAGTCCGGCATGGGGCAGATCAGTCAGGTCAATGGTCAGCATATCCATGGACACGCGGCCGATCAGTTGCGTGCGTTCACCGCCGACCAGCACCGGAGTACCATCCGGTGCATGGCGCGGGTAGCCGTCGGCATAGCCCATGGCGACCACGCCGACCCGGGTCGGGCGGCGGGTGATATAGCGCGCGCCATAGCCCATGGGCTCACCAGCCGGAACCTGACGTACGGCGATGATCTTTGAGTCCAGCTGCATCACCGGCTGTAACTGGTCAGCAGCGGCCTGCTCCTCGCTGAACGGCGTGGCGCCGTAGAGCATGATGCCCGGGCGCAGCCAGTCGCCGTGGGCCTGGGGCCAGGCAAGAATCCCCGGCGAATTGCACAGACTGGTGGCGGCCGGCAGCGCTGCGGTGGTCTGCTGGAACAGACGCAGCTGATCCTCGGTGGCGGCACAGTCGAGCTCATCGGCGCGGGCAAAGTGGGTCATATGCGTCTGCAGGTGCACTTTGCCGTTGGCCGCCAGCTGGCGCCAGACCAGCGGATATTCATCAGGCATAAAACCGACCCGGTGCATGCCGCTGTCCATTTTCAGCCACACGGTTAACGGCTGGCGGATGTCGGCCACTTCCAGATCACGCAGCTGGCCGTGGTGGTGAACCACGCACCAGAGGTCATGCTGCTGGATCAGCGCCAGCTCGGCCGGCTCGAACCAGCCTTCCAGCAGCAGGATCGGCCGGGTGATGCCGGCCTGACGCAATTCCAGCGCTTCTTCCAGGCAGGCCACGGCAAAACCATCGGCCAGGTCGGCCAGGGTCGCTGCCGCTTCCACTGCACCGTGACCGTAGGCATTGGCCTTGATCACCGCCAATGCCTTGCGGCCAGACAGGGATTTGGCCAACTGGTAGTTGTGGCGCAGGGCGGCAAGGTCGATCAGGGCGTGGGCTGGGCGCATGGCGGTCATCAGGTAGCGAGTGGTTATGGCTGCACAATAAGGGATTCCGTGGCTGCCGTCATCTGCCCCGAACACGCCGCCGGGCTATCCGCCGGCTGTGCAGCTGGGGTATGCTGCTGTGTGTTTTAATTGACACAATTATCGTCATTTCAAACGGAGTCTTGCCATGCCGCTGCCCTTGCCCGGTGCCCAGCCCCTTTCGTCCTGGTATGCCGCCAGCGCCAATCGCCAACTGGACTGCCCGCCATTGCAGGGCAGCATTGAGGCGGATGTGTGCATTGTCGGTGGCGGCTTTACCGGCGTGAATACGGCGATTGAACTGGCGCAGCGCGGGCTGTCGGTGGTGCTGCTGGAAGCTGGTGAAATCGGCTGGGGCGCCAGTGGCCGTAATGGCGGGCAATTGATCCGTGGGGTTGGTCATGACCTGGAACAGTTCAACGATCAGCTGGGGGGCGACGGTGTGCGTGCGCTCAAGCTGATGGGCCTGGAGGCAGTCGAGATGGTGCGCCAGCGCGTGGCCGAGTTTGCCATCGACTGTGATCTGACCTGGGGTTATGCCGACCTGGCCAACAAACCGCAGCATCTGGATGACTTTCGAGCCGAGCGTGACGAGTTGCAAGCCCTGGGATACAGCCATGAGATGCAGCTGCTGGAAGCGGATCAGGTACATCAGGTGGTGCAGTCGGATGTCTACGCCGGCGCCATGACCGATATGGGCTCGGGCCATCTGCATCCGCTGAATCTGTTGCTCGGTGAAGCGGCGGCGGCGCAGCAGTTGGGCGCCAGGCTGCATCAGCACTCGCGGGTTGAGCGCATCGAGCATGGCACGACAGTCAAGGTGCATACCGCCAGCGGCATGGTCAGCGCACAACAGCTGGTATTGGCTTGCAATGCCTACCTGCAGGATCTGCAGCCACAATTGAGCGGCAAGATACTGCCTGCCGGCAGTTATGTGATTGCGACCGAGCCACTGGATGCGGCCCGCGCGCGGCGCCTGATTCCCCGGCATATGGCTCTGTGTGACCAGCGCGTGGCACTGGATTATTACCGTTTCTCAGCCGATCATCGCCTGGTGTTCGGTGGTGCTTGCCATTACTCCGGGCGTGACCCGAAAGATGTGGCGGCCTATATGCGGCCCAAGATGCTGCGGGTGTTTCCGGAGCTGACGGATGTACGCATCGAATACCAGTGGGCGGGGATGATCGGCATCGGCGCCAACCGTTTGCCGCAAATCGGTCAGCTGGAAGAGCATCCCAACGTATTTTACGCCCAGGCCTATGCTGGTCACGGCGTGAATGCGACCCATCTGGCGGCGAGGATTCTTGGTGAGGCTATCAGTGGTCAGGTCAGCCGCGGTTTTGAGCTTTTCAGCCAGGTGCCGCATATCACCTTCCCCGGCGGCAAATACCTGCGCACGCCGCTGCTGGCGCTGGGTATGGCCTGGGTGCAGCTGAAAGAACTGTTCTGATCAGGCTGGTTGCTGCTGGGTAATGCAATGGATATTGCCGCCGCCCAGCAGTATCTCGCGACCGGGCACCATGACCACCTGACGCTCTGGGAACAGCTCGCGCAGTACCGCCTCGGCGACAGCATCCTGCGGATCATCAAAACGGGGCGCAATGATGCCGCCGTTGACGATCAGAAAGTTCACATAGGAGCCGGCCAGGCGGATTGACGGGTCGCGCGGTTGGCTGCCGGGTTGACTATCCACGCCCGCACATTCCTCTTCGCTGGCATACAGGGGGCCGGGAATCGGAATGCGCTGCACGGTCAGTTGCCGGCCACGGGCATCCATGCTGCTTTCCAGTACCTTGAGCGCGGCCTGGCAACGCGGGTAATTAGGGTCGTTCGGATCATCGGTCCAGGCCAGCAGCACCTCACCGGGGCGCACAAAGCAGCAGAAGTTATCCACATGGCCATCGGTTTCGTCGTTGTACAGCCCTTCCGGCAGCCAGATGATCTGCTGCACGCCCAGGTAGTTGCGCAGCTGCTGCTCCACGCCGGCGCGATCGAGGTGAGGGTTGCGGTTGGGGTTGAGCAGGCATTCCTCGGTGGTGATCAGGGTGCCTTCGCCGTCGACATGAATGGCGCCGCCTTCGAGCACAAAACCCTCGCTGCGATAGCGCGCACAGCGTTCCAGCCGCAGGATCTTTTCCGCCACCTGGTCATCGCGCTGCCACGGCCAATAGAGGCCGCCATTGAAGCCACCCCAGGCATTGAACTGCCAATCCACCCCACGTACTTCACCGCCACTGCTGCGCACAAAGCTTGGTCCGGTATCGCGCACCCAGGCATCATCACTGCTGATTTCGACCAGGCGGATGTTCGGGTGCTGGCAACGCGCGCTGGCATTGGCAAACTGCTCTGCCGAGACCCCGATGGTCACTGGCTCGAACTCGGCAATCGCCTCGGCCACGCGCAAGAAAGCCGCTTGTGCCGGTTTACCGCCCAGTCGCCAGTTATCCGGACGTTCCGGCCACAGCATCCAGGTCTGTGCATGGGTTGCCCACTCGGCGGGCATGGCAAAACCATCGGCGGCGGGGGTCGAGGTCAGCGTGTGCATGCTCAGGATTCCAGGCTGCCATCCAGGGATTTCAGTGGACCATAGAGGTTGGGCCTACGGTCGCGGAATACACCCCAGGCACTGCGGATATGTTCCAGTTCATCCAGATCAAAGCGCTGCACCAGTACGCCCTCTTCCTGCTGGTCCAGCTCCTGCACCTTGGCGCCGAACTGATCGGCAATAAAGGAGCTGCCGTAGAAGGTAATGTCGTAACCGTCCTGCTCTTCACGGCCAATGCGGTTGCTGGCAATCAAGGGCATCAGGTTGGCGCCGGCGTGACCCTGCTGCACGCGTTGCCAATGCTCACGGGAATTGATCGAGTGGTCATGCGGTTCACTGCCGATGGCGGTCGGGTAGAACAGCAACTCGGCCCCTTGCAGCGCCATGGCGCGGGCGGATTCGGGGAACCACTGATCCCAGCAGATGCCCACGCCGATTTTCGCGTAGCGCGTCTGCCACACCTTGAAGCCGGTATCGCCGGGATTAAAGTAGTACTTCTCGTGATAGCCCGGACCGTCCGGAATATGGCTCTTGCGGTAGACGCCCAGGTTGCTGCCATCGGCATCAATAATGGCAATGCTGTTGAAGCGCGCGCGGCCCGCCAGCTCGAAAAAGCTGATCGGCAGTACCACGTTCAGCTCTTTGGCTACCGCCTGAAAGTGCCTGATTGCCGGGTTATCCTCCACGCTGGTTGCCAGTTGCAGGTAATCAGCGTTGGGCTTCTGGCAGAAATAGGGCGTTTCGAACAGTTCCTGGATCAGGATGATCTGCGCACCCTCACTGGCGGCCTGCCGAACCAGCCGCTCGGCCTTGGCCAGATTATCGGCGCGATCCCAGGAACAGCTCATCTGGGTAGCGGCAACGGTAATGGGTCGGGACATGATCAGGGCTCCAGAACAGGGGGACAGGTGAACAGTTATAAGTGAAGCCGGCGCGCGCTGCAAACGCGCCGGTTCATAGGCTCAGGGAGTTGCTCTCAGGCAGGCAACGCCTTACACCGTATGCAGATACCACATGTATTCAAGGTCAGAGATGGTCTGTTCAAACTCGGCCAGCTCGTTTTCCTTGCACAGGGTAAAGACGTCCAGGTACTCCTCGCCGATGTATTGCTGCATCACCGGGGAGTTCTCCAGCTCGCGCAGGGCATCGCGCAGGTTGGTTGGCAGCGTGGCTTCGTGCTGATCGTAGGCGTTGCCTTCGGTCATCGGTGGTGGCTCGATGCGGTTACTGATGCCATGGTGAATGGCGGACAGCAGCGCCGCCATCAGCAGGTAGGGGTTGGCGTCGGCGCCAGCCAGGCGGTTCTCGATACGCATGGCTTCCGGATCGCCGGTGGGTACGCGCACGGCCACGGTCCGGTTGTCCAGGCCCCAGGTCGGCGCACAGGGCACGAAGAAACTGGGGCTGAAACGGCGGTAGGAATTCACGTTGGGGCAAAGGAAGGCCATGTACTGCGGCAGGCTCTCCAGCATGCCGCCAACGGCCCAGCGCAGCATGTCACTCAGGTTGCCCTCGGCATCCGGGGCGAAGATATTCTTGCCGTCTTTGTCCAGCAAGCTGATATGCACATGCATACCGTTGCCGGCCTGATCGTAATAGGGCTTGGCCATGAAGGTGGTATCCATTTCATGGTCATAGGCAACGCTTTTGATCACCCGCTTGAGCAGCACGCTGAAATCACAGGCCTGTACCGGGTCATCGACGTGGCGCAGGTTGACTTCAAACTGCCCGGGGGCGGACTCGGCGACGATGGCGTCAGCGGGGATGCCCTGTTCGTGGGCAGCTTCGATGACGTCCTCGAGGAATTCGGCGTATTCGTCCAGATCATCAATAGAGTAGACCTGCACCGAGTTGGGCCGCTTACCGGAGATTGGTGAGCGCGGGGGCTGCGGTCGACCACTGATGTTTTCCTGGTCAATCAGGTAAAACTCCAGCTCGAAAGCGGAGACGACGGTCAGATCCAGCGCCTGGAAACGGTCCACCGCCTGCTGCAGCACAAAGCGCGGGTCGGCAAAGAAGGGCGTTTCACGGTCCAGCTCGTACATGGTCATCAGCAACTGCCCCGTCGGGCGTTTCTGCCAGGGCTCGACCTTCAGCGTGCCGGGAATCGGCAGACAAATGCGGTCTGCATCGCCGATCTCCAGTCCCAGGCCGGTCTCTTCCACCGTAGTGCCCTGGATATTCAGGGCAAAGATCGACGCCGGCAGGGAAATGCCCTTTTCATAGACCTTGACCAGGGCTGAGCGGTCAATGCGTTTACCGCGCACAATGCCGTTCATGTCGGCAATCAGCAGGTCAATAAAGTGGATATCAGGGTTGGCGGCGAGAAAGTCTTCGGCTTCTTGTACGCTGGCCGGACGCAGGGCGGCTGCGGCAGCGGTGGCAATGTCAGGGTTGCTGGCGGCTACGGCGGCGGCAAGGGCTTCAGCCTGGGTGGCACCGGTTGCGGCAGACTTGGCTGCTGCATGATCCGCTCCGGCTCGGGATTGCATGGGGTTCACCTGTTGGTTGTAAAAAATATCAATCACGCATGGCGCTGCTGTCGAGTTAATCTCAAAGCCCGGAGTGAGTCAATAAAAAGCGTGCTGCGCAAACCCGGTGCAGTCGCCATGTTTTGGGGCATAAGCGGGCTGTTGCGGGGCATTCAAGCAGTCAGTCTGCGGCTCTGCAGCGCTGTCCGCACGGGGCTTTTTGTCTCGCAGTATTTTTGTTGCTATTGTACGAAAAATTGAACAACAATGCGGATGTGTCCGTTTTTCACTACAGGTGTTTGCTTCATGCCAGGCTCGCGTAAACCCCTCGTCGGTATTCCCTGTTGCACCACGCAGCAGGGTTTGCACCCCTTTCATCAGGTGGGCGACAAATACATCATGGGCGTGGTCGACGGGGCGGACGCCGTACCCCTGCTGATCCCGGCATTGGGCGACCAGCTGGCCGGGGAGCAGCTGCTGGACAGTCTTGATGGGCTATTGATCACCGGCTCGCCTTCCAATGTCGAACCTCACCATTTCAATGGCCCACCCAGCGACCCCGGTACCGAGCATGACCCGCGCCGCGATGCGACCAACCTGCCGCTGATTCGCGCTGCGGTTGCCCGCGGCCTGCCGGTGCTGGCCATCTGTCGCGGCTTCCAGGAAATGAACGTGGTCTTCGATGGCAGCTTGCACCAGAAGCTGCATGAGGTCGGTGGTTATCAGGAGCACCGCGAAGACAAGGCATTGTCAGTGGATCTGCAGTACGGCCCCGCGCACAGCGTATCGCTTGAGCCAGGTGGTTGGCTGGCCAGCTGGACCGGCTTGCAGACCGCCATGGTCAATAGTCTGCACACCCAGGGTGTGGACCGCCTGGGTGATGGTCTGATCGTTGAGGCGCGCGCCGATGACGGTCTGGTGGAAGCCTTTCGGGTAGCCGATGCACCTGCCTTTGCCTTGGCGGTGCAATGGCATCCGGAGTGGAAGGTGCGCGAGAATCCGTTTTACCAAGCCATATTTACAGCCTTTGGTGACGCCTGTCGCCAACGGGCGCTCACGAGGGTGTCATGAACAAGATCGAAAACTGGCTGAAAGAGCACAGGATTACCGAGGTGGAATGCATGGTCAGTGACCTGACCGGGATTGCCCGCGGCAAGATTGCGCCTACGGTCAAGTTCATTTCCGAGAAAGGCATGCGCCTGCCGGAAAGCATTCTGCTGCAATCCGTCACCGGCGATTATGTCGATGATGACATCTATTATGACCTGCTTGACCCGGCGGATATCGACATGATCTGCAAGCCGGACGAGAACGCCATCTATCTGGTGCCCTGGGCGCTTGAGCCAACCGCGCAGATCATTCACGACACCTACGACAAGCTTGGCAACCCCATCGACATGTCGCCGCGCAACCTGCTGAAAAAAGTGCTCAAGCTCTATGCCGACAAGGGCTGGCAGCCGCTGGTGGCGCCGGAGATGGAGTTCTATCTGACCCGGCGCAATGAAGACCCGGACCTGCCCTTGCAGCCGCCGATTGGCCGCTCTGGTCGCCAGGAAACCGGGCGTCAGTCGTTTTCCATCGATGCCGCCAACGAGTTCGACCCGCTGTTCGAGGACATGTACGACTGGTGCGAAGCCCAGGGGCTGGATCTGGATACCCTGATCCATGAGGAAGGTACCGCGCAGATGGAAATCAACTTCCGTCATGGCGACCCCTTGCAGCTGGCGGATCAGGTACTGGTGTTCAAGCGCACCATGCGTGAGGCGGCACTCAAGCATGACATGACTGCCACCTTTATGGCCAAGCCGATCACCAACGAGCCGGGCAGTGCCATGCACCTGCACCAGAGCATTATTGATCGCGAGACCGGCAAGAACCTGTTTTCCAACCCCGATGGCAGCATGAGCGATTTGTTCATTCATCATCTGGGTGGGCTGCAGCGCTATATCCCTGAAGTGCTGCCGCTGTTTGCCCCCAACGTGAATTCCTTCCGCCGCTTCCTGCCGGACACCTCGGCTCCGGTGAATGTGGAATGGGGCGAAGAGAACCGCACCGCGGGCCTGCGTGTACCGGATTCCGATGCGCAGAATCGCCGGGTAGAAAACCGTTTGCCGGGTGCTGATGCCAACCCCTATATTGCCATCGCCGCCAGCCTGCTCTGTGGTTACCTCGGCATGATCAGCCAGATCCCGCCTTCACCGCCGGTCAAGGGGCGTGCCTATGAGCGGCGCAATCTGCAGCTGCCACTGACCCTGGAGTCGGCTCTGGAGCGTATGGAGCAATGCTCGGATGTACAGAAGTATCTAGGTGAGAAATTCTGCCGTGGCTATGTGGCGGTCAAGCGCGTCGAGCATGAGAACTACAAGCGGGTAATCAGCTCCTGGGAGCGCGAATTCCTGTTGTTGTCCGTCTGACCCGAGGGCAAGGAGACCCCCTATGATTACGCTACCACCACTGGGCACTGCCGAGCTGCAGGCGATGGATAAAGCGCATTACCTGCACCCCTTTACCGATCACAAGGCCTTGGGTGACCAGGGTGCGCGCATCATTGAGCGTGCCGAAGGCATCTGGTTATGGGACAGCGACGGCAACCGTATCCTGGATGCCATGGCCGGACTCTGGTGTGTCAACGTCGGTTATGGCCGTACCGAGCTGGCAGAAGTGGCCTATCGGCAGATGCTTGAATTGCCCTACTACAACAGCTTTTTTCAGTGCGCCAACCCGCCGGCGGTGCGACTGGCCAGTGCCATTGCCGAGATAGCCCCGGCCCATATGAACCGCGTGTTCTTTGCTGGCTCAGGCTCCGAGGCCAATGACACTGTGCTGCGCATGGTGCGCCGCTACTGGGACCTCAAGGGCAAACCACAGAAAAAAACCGTGATTGGCCGTATCAACGGCTATCACGGCTCGACAGTAGCCGGTGCCAGTCTGGGTGGGATGAAGCCGATGCATGCCCAGGGCGACCTGCCGATCCCCGGCATTGTGCATATTCCCCAGCCCTACTGGTTTGGCGAAGGTGGCGAGCAGAGCCCGGAAGATTTCGGTATCTGGGCGGCGCAGCAACTGGAGGCGAAAATCCTCGAGCTTGGCGTCGATCAGGTCGCCGCCTTTATCGCCGAGCCGATTCAGGGGGCTGGCGGGGTGATTGTGCCGCCAGCGACCTATTGGCCGGAGATCAAGCGCATTCTGGCGCGCTATGACATCCTGCTGGTAGTGGATGAGGTGATCTGTGGCTTTGGTCGCACGGGTGAGTGGTTTGGCAGCCAGTATTACGACCTGCAACCGGATCTGATGCCGATTGCCAAGGGCATGACATCGGGTTACTTGCCCATGGGCGGCGTGATCGTCAGTGACCGGGTGGCGGATCTGCTCATCGAAGAGGGCGGCGAATTCTTCCATGGCTATACCTACTCCGGTCACCCGGTGGCCGCTGCGGTGGGCCTGGAAAATCTGCGTATCCTGCGTGAGGAAGGTATTGTCGACCGTGTACGCAATGAAACGGCACCCTATTTGCAGGAAAAAATCGCTGGACTGATCGAGCACCCGTTGGTGGGTGAGGTCCGCGGTGTTGGTCTGCTGGGTGCCCTGGAACTGGTCAGTGACAAGGCCAGCCGTGCCCGTTTTGCGGGCGACGGCCGTGCCGGCGGCCTGTGTCGCGACATCTGTGTACGCAATGGCCTGGTGATGCGCGCAGTGGGTGACACCATGATCATGTCACCACCGCTGGTCATCAGCCGCAGTGAGGTCGATCAGTTGGTTGAGCGTATCTGGCGTTGTCTGGATCTCACCGCTATAGCGCTCAAGGAATAGCTATACTTGCTGCCACTAGGCGGTAATTTCACTGGCCTGGCCAGTAACAACCCAGACAGCAGACCAAGCCCGTGAGCCGGTGTCTGTGCAAGGAGAGACCATGAAAGTATTGACGCAAAAGACCTTGTTGGCAGTGGCTACGTCCGGTTTGCTGGCGGCTTCGCTGAGTGCCCAGGCGGCTGGCGAACTGAAAATCTTCAACTGGTCGGACTATATCGCCGAAGACACCATTGCCAATTTCGAAAAAGAAACCGGCATCCGGGTCACCTATGACGTGTTTGATTCCAATGAAGTGCTGGAAGCACGCCTGCTCACTGGCCGTTCCGGCTTTGACCTGGTGGTGCCGTCGAACAACTTCCTGACCCGCCAGATTCAGGCCGGTGTGTTCCAGAAGCTGGACCACAGCAAGTTGCCGAACATGAAAAACCTCGATCCGGACTTGTTGGATGACCTGGAAAGCGTCGATCCGGGTAGCCAGTACTCGATTCCCTACCTCTGGGGTACCAACGGCATCGGCTATAACGTTGACAAGGTCACCGCCATTCTCGGTGAGGATGCGCCGCTGGATTCCTGGGATCTGGTGTTCAACCCGGACATCGTCAGCCAGCTGTCCAGCTGTGGCGTGACCATGCTGGATTCCGGTGATGAAATGCTGCCGCCGGCATTGAACTATCTGGGCCTGGACCCCAATAGCACGGACCCGGCCGAGATTGCCCGCGCTGGCGAGGTGCTGATGAACGTTCGCTCGCACATTACCTACTTCCATTCCTCACGCTACATCAGCGACCTGGCCAATGGCGAGATCTGCGTAGCCGTTGGCTACTCCGGTGATGTGTTCCAGGCAGCCGATCGTGCCGAAGAGGCGGAGAACAACGTCAATATTGGCTACATCATCCCGAAAGAAGGCACCACACTCTGGTTTGACATGCTGGCGATTCCTGCCGATGCCCGCAACGCCGAGAATGCGCACACCTTCATCAACTACCTGCTGCGTCCGGAAGTCATTGCGCCGATCACCGAGTATGTGGTCTATGCCAATCCGAACAAGGCGTCCAATGAGCTCCTGGACCCAGAGATCCTGGCCAATACTGAAGTCTATCCGGATGCAGAAACCATGGCGAAGCTCTTTGTTGTGGTGCCCCGGCCACAGGCTGCCCAGCGTGCAGTAACCCGTGCCTGGAACAGCGTCAAGACAGGTCGCTGATGACCTTGCGGGGCTGTAGCTGCAGCCCCGCCCCCTCTTCTCGGATTGATTGGCTGGAGTTCATCTATGGTAGGTGCGGTAGGGGCAATGAAGCAGGCGCAGGAAAAGGCCGGTAAGGTCGAATTCGTGCGTATCGAGGGTGTCAGCAAGCAGTTTGACGATGCCCTGGCCGTGGATGACGTCAATCTGAGTATCAATCGTGGTGAGATCTTTGCCTTGCTCGGTGGTTCCGGCTCGGGCAAGTCCACTCTGCTGCGTATGCTGGCCGGCTTTGAGCGGCCTACCAAGGGCCGGGTGTTTCTCGACGGCCAGGATATTACCGATCTGCCGCCCTATCAGCGGCCGATCAATATGATGTTCCAGTCTTACGCGCTGTTTCCGCATATGACGGTAGCGCAGAACATTGCCTTCGGGCTCAAGCAGGACCGTATGAGCCGCGCGGACATCGAGGCCCGGGTGGCCGAGATGCTCAAGCTGGTGCAGATGACCCAGTATGCCCGGCGCAAGCCGCATCAGCTGTCCGGTGGCCAGCGTCAGCGCGTCGCCCTGGCACGCTCCCTGGCCAAGAGCCCCAAGTTGTTACTGCTCGATGAGCCCATGGGCGCGCTGGACAAGAAACTGCGCAGCCAGATGCAGCTGGAGCTGGTGGAAATCATCGAACGTGTCGGTGTGACCTGTGTTGTGGTCACCCACGACCAGGAAGAGGCCATGACCATGGCCCAGCGCATTGCCATCATGCACCAGGGCTGGATTGCCCAGGTCGGCAGCCCGGTGGATATCTACGAAAGTCCAAACAGTCGCCATGTCGCCGAGTTCATCGGCAGCGTGAATGTTTTCGAAGGCGAGCTGGTGGCGGATATGGAAGACCACGCCATCATCCAGTGCCCGCAACTGGATCGGCCCATCTACATTGGCCACGGTGTCAGCACCCGCGCGGAAGACAAGAACGTCACCTATGCCCTGCGTCCGGAAAAGGTCTACATGAGCCTCGACAAGCCGGAAGGCGACTACAACTGGGCACATGGCCTGGTGCATGATATTGCCTACCTGGGCGGCCACTCGGTGTATTACCTCAAGCTCGACAGCGGCCAGATCGTCCAGGCTTTTGTGCCCAACACTGAACGCCGTTTGCCACGCCCGACCTGGGATGATCAGGTGTTCATCAGCTGGGAAGACGGTGCCGGCGTGGTGCTGCAAGGATGAAGGCTTTGCTGTCGCGTTTCTTGCCCAGCGGTCGCGCCCTGGTTATCAGTGTGCCCTTTGTCTGGTTGCTGCTGTTTTTCCTGCTGCCCTTCGCCATTGTGCTCAAGATCAGCTTTTCCGAAGCAGCCATTGCCATCCCGCCCTATCAGCCACTGCTGCAGTACGCCGAACAAACGCTGAATGTGGTACTCAACTTCGGCAACTACCTGTTTATCGCCCAGGATGGCCTGTATCTGGCGGCCTACCTCAGCTCGCTGAAAATCGCGCTGATCACCACGCTGATCTGTTTGTGTCTGGGTTATCCGATGGCCTATGCCATCGCCCGCGCCCCGCGTGAACGGCAACTGGTTTATCTGTTGCTGGTCATCATGCCGACCTGGACCGCGATCCTGATCCGCGTCTATGCCTGGATGGGCATTCTCAGCAGCGGCGGCCTGCTCAACAGCTCCCTGCTCTCGCTCGGGCTGATCAGCTCGCCACTGCAGATCCTGAATACCAATACGGCGGTGTATATCGGCCTGGTCTATGCCTATCTGCCGTTCATGATCCTGCCGCTGTACGCCAACCTGGTCAAACATGACAACACCCTGCTGGAAGCGGCAATGGATCTGGGCGCGGGGCGTATCAAGGCGTTCTGGAAGGTGACTATTCCTTTGTCCAAGGGCGGCATCATCACTGGCGCCATGCTGGTATTCATTCCGGTGGTCGGTGAATTCGTGGTGCCCGAGCTGCTCGGTGGCCCGGAAACCCTGATGATCGGCAAGGTGCTCTGGCAGGAATTCTTCAACAACCGTGACTGGCCAGTAGCCTCGGCACTGGCGATCATCATGTTGTTGATCCTGATCATCCCGATCACCCTGTTCCATTACACCCAGGCCCGGGAAATGGAGAAGAACGGATGAAAGAGCGCTACCTGTTCTCGACCACCATGCTGTGGATTGGCCTGGCCTTTATCTACATCCCGATGATCATCATGGTCATCTATTCGTTCAATGCGTCACGCCTGGTCACCGTCTGGGGCGGCTTCTCGCTGCACTGGTACACCGGCCTGCTGGATAACACCCAGTTGATGAACGCGGTCAAGCGCAGCCTGCAGATCGCCTTCTATACCGCGACGGCGGCGGTCGCCCTGGGTACCCTGGCCGCCTTCGTGATGACGCGCATCCGGCGCTTTCGCGGACGCACGGTGTTTTCCGGCATGGTCACTGCCCCGCTGGTCATGCCCGAAGTCATTACCGGTCTCTCATTACTGCTGCTGTTCGTGGCCATGGCCCAGTTGATCGGCTGGCCCGCCCAGCGCGGCATGTTGACCATCTGGATAGCGCACACCACCTTCAGTACCGCCTACGTTGCCATTGTGGTCAGCAGTCGCCTGCGTGAGCTGGATCAGTCGGTGGAAGAGGCAGCCATGGACCTGGGCGCACCGCCGTGGAAAACCTTCCTGTTGATCACGGTGCCGATGATAGCGCCGTCGATCTTCGCCGGCTGGTTGCTCGCCTTTACCCTGTCGCTGGATGATCTGGTACTCGCCAGTTTCGTGTCCGGCCCGGGTGCGACGACCTTGCCGATGGAGGTGTTTTCCTCGGTACGCCTTGGCGTGAAGCCGGAAATCAACGCCGTCGCCAGCCTGATCCTGCTGGTGGTGTCCCTGTTTACCTTCTTCGTCTGGTTGGCCGTGCGTAGCGCCGAGAAGCGTAATCGCACCAATCCGACAGAATAGCGCCACGCCCTGCAACGCAGGCCTGTTTCGGGTTAGCATGCCCCTATCTGGCCGGGTATCCCGGCCAGCCACTGTCTAATGCTGGAGAATTGATCCGTGTCCCAATTGCATCCCGCCATTGATCCCGATGGCCTGCTCGAATATTCCGTGGTCTTTACCGACCGTTCCCTGAACCACATGTCGCAGACCTTTCAGCAAGTCATGCGGGATATTTCCACCACCCTCAAGGGCGTCTATAACGCTCAGTCCGTGGTTGTGGTGCCCGGCGGTGGTACCTATGGCATGGAAGCGGTAGCGCGCCAGTTCGCCCAGGACCAGACCTGCCTGGTGATTCGCAATGGCTGGTTCAGCTACCGCTGGACGCAGATCTTTGAGATGGGTCGCCTGCCGGCCGAGGAAATCGTACTCAAGGCACGGCAGACCGGGACAGATGCCCAAAGCCCCTTCGCGCCGGCGCCTATTGAAGAGGTGGTAGCAGAAATCCAGGCGAAAAAACCCCAGGTTGTTTTTGCTCCACACGTAGAAACCTCTGCCGGGATTATCCTGCCGGATGATTACCTGCGCCAGGTAGCAGACGCTACCCATGCTGTCGGTGGCCTCTTTGTGCTGGATTGCATTGCCTCAGGGACCATCTGGGTTGATATGCAGGATACCGGCGTTGACGTGCTGATCAGTGCGCCGCAAAAGGGCTGGAGTGCATCACCTTGCAGCGCCCTGGTGATGCTCAGCGAACGCGCCCTGGCGCGACTGGAACAGACCACCAGCAGCAGCTTTGCTGCGGACCTGAAAAAGTGGCATCAGATCATGCAAGCATACGAAAATGGCGGCCATGCCTATCACGCCACCATGCCCACGGATGCGCTCAAGCAGTTCCGTGACACCATGCTGGAAACCTATGACTACGGCTTTGACCGCGTGCGTGACGAGCAATGGGAACTGGGCCGCGCGGTGCGTGCGCTGCTCAAGGAAAAAGGCTTTGCCAGCGTCGCCGCCGAAGGTTTTGAAGCGCCTGGCGTGGTCGTCTCCTATACCAGTGACGACATGATCCACAGCGGCAAGGCCTTCCTTGCCCAGGGCCTGCAGACCGCCGCTGGCGTGCCGCTGATGTGCGATGAACCAGCCAGCTTCAAAACCTTCCGCATCGGCCTGTTCGGCCTCGACAAGCTGCATAACGTCGAGCGCAGCGTGGCCAATCTGCAGAAAGCGTTGGAGAGCCTGTAAGCCGGGTAAAATGCTTGAGCAATAAAAAGGGCGCCCGTGTCGGCGCCCTTTTTTGTTGCTAGCAGTCTGACCGAATCAGTACTCAGTCATGCTGGTCGGGCGCGGGGTTTCCGCGGTGCTGACCGGCAGTTTGGGGTACTGCACGTCAGGGATTTCACCGGTCAGTGTCTTCAGGAAGGCGGTTATAGCCAGCACCTGGGACTCATCCAGCTCGGTACCCAGCTGCGCGGTACCCATCACAGACACGGCTTCTTCCAGGCTCCAGATAGCACCCGAGTGGAAATAAGGCGCAGTCAGCTCGATATTACGCAGTGGTGAGGCGCGGAATACATACTCATCGGTAGCCGTCTGGGTAACCTCAAAGCGGCCCTTGTCGCCTTCTGGCAGGATGTCAGCACCGGGGCGTTTGACCAGGCCAAAGGGGAAGTAGGACTGGCCACCAAAGTTGACCCCGGCGTGGCAAGCCACACAGCCCTTGTCCATAAACAGGGTCAGACCCTCTTTTTCCTTGTCGGTCATGGCGCTGTCATCACCACCGAGCCAGCGGTCGAAGGCCGCATGGGGGGTAATCAGCGTGGCCTCAAAGGCTTCGATAGCGATCGCCATGTTGTCAAAAGTGACGGGGTCACTTTCACCTTGGAACGAGGCCTGAAAGCGCTCAACGTATTCGGGCATGCTCTTCAGGGTGGCGACAACCCGCTCCGGAGTGCTGGCCATTTCAACACCGGCCTGCACCGGCCCCTTGGCTTGTTCAGCCAGGTCAGCGGCACGGCCATCCCAGAACTGGGCGGCGTTGAATACGGCATTGAACACGGTGGGTGAGTTACGCGGGCCTTTCTGCCAGCCGTGGCCTATAGAGACCGGCAGGTAGTCATGACCACCCATGCCGACGTTATGGCAAGTATTACAGCTGATCAGGTGGCTGGATGACAGGCGCGGCTCGAAAAACAGCATCTTGCCGAGTTCGACTTTTTCCGGTGTCAGTTCGTTACCTTCAATGACCGGCGGCTCTTCGGGAATGGCACTGAACATGGCGCTGGCGCGATCGCGCAGGTTATCAGCCAGTGCCAGCGGGCTGGCCATGGCCAGCGCCACTACGGTGGCGGTTAAACTTGGATATTTCATCAGAAACTCCCTTTTCAGGCTTTCAGGGTGGCATGTTGATTCTTTTTTGCAGCGCAATACATTGATGCGCCGCTGAATCTTTCACCTGAAATTATAGAGGTCTCTGTAACAAGCAGAAAAAAATCAGCCGGAAACTTGATCCAGGTTAATAAAATAGTGCTTAGCCGCGCCGGATCGCTAAAGCCCCAACGCCTTATTGACCTGATGTCTCAGCTGTTATTGAGGGTCATCGCTTGTGGCTACCAGTCGCTGATCGAGCGCACTGCCCAGCTCTCTGGATGCTCCGCTAGCCTGCTCAATAACGGCATCGACGCGGTCGAAGTGCAGCAGGCGGATGCCGTTCAGGTCAGGCTTGATGTAAATATCAGGACCACCGTTGTGCATTTTTTCACTGATGATCGATTGCTGCATGACCTCAAAGGTCTTGAACAGCAGGTCAAGCGCGCCAACGCTATTATCAGGGTTCGGCTCGCGCACGCCAGTCACATCAATAGCGATAACCAGCTCATGGCCTGCCAACAGGTCCCAGGGCAGCGGGTTGGATATCCCGCCGTCAATCAGCAGCTGGTCTTCGAGTTTGACCGGATTGAACAGGCCGGGTACGGCCATGCTGGCCTTCAATGCGGTGAACAGGTCGCCGGACTCGAACACCACCGAGCTGCCATCCCAGTAATTGGTAGCGACGATCTGAAGCGGAATCTTCAGCTCCTCGAAGCTGCGCGCTGCAAAGTGCTCACCGATAAAATCAAGAAAGCCGGACTGATCAAAAGCGCCGCCATTACCCAGCTCTGCCCGCACCAGGTCCGTCCAGCCTGGCCCATTGCTCCTGAAGCCGGAAAACGGGTTAAGCACCGACTCACCAAAAGTATCGAACAGGTCACGAATCTCTGTCGCACTTAAACCGGCAGCGTACATCGCCCCGATAATGGCCCCAATGCTGGTACCGGCAATTGCATCCGGCGTGATGTCGCGCTGCTCGAATTCAGCCAGCATGGCAATGTGCGCCAGACCACCAGCACCCCCGGAGCCCAGCGCCAGGGCAATACCGGATGACTTCTCGTCAGCTATGACAGCCTTTGGCGCCAACAGGAACAGGGCAGTCGTCAACAGCAGCCAGCGCAGGCAATGGGCGTTCAACATAACACTCACTCACAAAGTAATATCAGCGCATTAAGCCACACAGATCGGGGTCAGGTCTTGCGTTTTGCCCCGCGCACATCAGCTGGTTAAGGAGTAACATCGATCAACACCGCACAAGACCAACTAACCATTGCAGGAGAACAACGTGACCGATACTAACATCGCACTTACGTCCACCATCAGCGAAGACAATACACTGGAACTGGCTCTGCGCGAGATCGAGATCCCGCAGCCAAGCGAGAACCAGATCGTCATCCGCGTCGAAGCGGCGCCTATCAACCCGTCTGATCTCGGCGTGATGTTAAGTGTGGCCGATATGACCACGGCAAAACAGTCCGGCAGCGCCGAGCGCCCTGTTATCCATGCCGATGTCCCGGCCAAGTTCATGGGAGCGGTGAAAAAGCGCCTCGGCAAGGCTATCCCGGTCGGCAACGAAGGTGCCGGCACTGTGGTCGCGGCCGGCTCGTCAGACGCCGCGCAGAGCCTGATGGGCAAAACCGTTGCGTTTATTGGCGGCGGCAGCTACCGCAAGTATGTCTGTGTGAATGTGCAAAGTTGTCTGGAGCTGGCACCAGGCACCACGGCTGTGGAAGGCGCCTCCAGCTTTGTGAATCCGCTGACCGCATTGGCCATGGTGGAAACCATGCGCGCTGAAGGCCACAAGGCGATTGTGCACGCCGCCGCCGCCTCCAACCTCGGGCAAATGCTCAACCGTATCTGCATGGCCGACGGCATCGATCTGGTGAACATCGTCCGCAAGCCGGAACAGGAAGCCCTGTTGCGCGACATGGGGGCTAAATACGTGGTCAATTCCAGTAGCGACAGCTTCATGGCTGATCTGACTCAGGCACTGATCGAGACCGGCGCCACCATCGCCTTCGACCCCATCGGTGGCGGTCGTCTGGCCAGCGATATGCTCACCTGCATGGAAGCCGCCGTCTCGCGCAACATCACCGAGTACAGCGTGTACGGTTCAGACATCTACAAACAGGTGTATATCTATGGCGGCCTGGATCGCGGCCCTGTCACCCTGAACCGCACCTTCGGTTTTGCCTGGGGTGTAAACGGTTTTCTGTTGTTCAACGCCCTGGGCAAACTGGGCATGGAAACCAACATCGCCATGCGCAAACGCGTAGCCGCTGAGATCAAAACCACCTTCGCCAGCCACTACACCCATGACGTATCCCTGGCCGGGGCCTTGCAACTGGATGCCATAGCCGCCTACGGCAAAATGGCCACGGGCGAGAAGTACCTGATCAAGCCGCAGAGCTGAGGTTGAGAGAGGGTCAGGTTTTGCCGCTAACAAGACCTGGCCCTTCAGCGTTTCTTTTCTAGTTACGGTTGAAGAAAATGCCGAGTTAACGACCTTAGCCTTAAGAGGCAGAGTCGTTTTTTCACGTTCAAGCACCTTGTTAACCCCTGAGTTCAAGGTCTTCCCGAATAATCTCCGGGTGGCGAAACGCAATTTCGATGAGTGCCTTTGCCGGGCCGGAAGGTTTACGCCGCCCTTGCTCCCATTCCTGCAACGTACGCGGAGAAATATGGAGCACCTCGGCAAACTCTCGCTGCGTTAGGCCCGTTTTGCCTCGCGCTTCTGCGACCTCGTTTGGCTCCACACGACTGACACGTCCGGCTTTGCCTGCTTTCATTTCTTTAACAGATTGCAGCAGCTTGTTACCAAGCTCCTCACCACTCAGAGTCTCATTACTCATTTTCCAACACCTCACGAATCGACTTCAGGATATGCGCGGGTATGTTCTCCTTGACGGCTTTCTTGTAGATCACCAACAACCAGATCTCACCATTAGCCAGCCTGGTGAAGTAGATGACTCGCACTCCACCACGCTTCCCTGAACCCGCTACCGACCACCTCACCTTTCTGCATCCACCGCTACCTGGAATGGCATCGCCAATTTCCGGATTGGCAGACAACCAAGCAAAGAACGCATTCCGTTCCTCCTCATTCCAGACCTTTCTGGCATCGGCTTCGAATGTAGGGGTTTCGATGATGGTAAGCATAACCACAAATATACGTCATTGACGGAGTGTTGCAAGTTGGCGGGTTAAGAAACGATGCTTGTAGCCGGGGCAAAATTCATAGCAGATTTGGCGTCACTTCAGATTCGGGGTCACACCCTTGAGGGTCAGGTCTTGCCTTTTGCCTGTCTCATTCTTAGACAGGCAAAAGGCAAGACCTGACCCCGGTTTGGGTTTGTGGTTAGCGCACGCCGGCTGCGCGTAGCGCGGCTGGGGTGAACTGGTTGTAGT